>NZ_VRZC01000004.1 GCF_016743215.1 Geminocystis sp. GBBB08 | reverse complement strand
ATTCCCGTTTTTCAAGTCACCCTTGAGGGCAACACCATACAATTAAGACTTTCTCAAGTCATCCCTCTTTCTGCTAACTATGACTACACAACCTCAGATAATCCGACACCCCAACCGAATTTAATCCAAGTTAGTTATACAACATCGGATAATCAAAGTCAAAATTTACAAAATAGTCAAGGAGAGGAGATAGATAACTTTAATTTCTCTGTAACTAATACTTCCCCTGATACTTTTTCTGCGGTATATAACCCCACTACGGGCAATAGTCAAAATTACTCTATTGTGAATAATGAGTTAATACTGAGTTTTAATACTCCTTTGAATACTAATATTATCCCTGATGTAAGAAGATTTAGTGTTGAGGGGGCAACTATAGAAACTATTACAGTAGAGTCTAATGCGGTTGTCTTAAAACTCGATAAAAATGTTGCTGATGTCACTGTGACTTATAGTAATCAACAGGGGTTAGGGAATTTCTTAGAAACAGTCAATAATGAAAGTATAGCTAGTTTTTCGATCAAGAGTGATATTACTGTCAGTCAATCTCAGTTTGTTATCGGAGTTCAATTTACTAACACTTTAAATAGTAATCTGATTCCGAATATTAATCAATTTTTAGTGCAGACTATAGACAACAATGGCAATGTCATCAACACCGTTACGGTTAATCAAGTTGATATAGTTAATGGCAATACTGTTAATTTGTATCTATCACAAGGCATTGAAGATAATCAAACTTATCGCATTACCTATACTTCCGTTAACAATATCGCCACTGATTTAGAATATCAAGACGGCACAGAAGTAGAAGGGTTTACCGTTGTTTCTAATCAAGACAATTCTCAAGGCATAACCACCAATGAGTTAACCGCTATTCTTGTGCAAAATTTAGATAGTAATGTTACCTTTAGCAATAGCATTAGTAACTATAACGTTACCGTAACCGATGCTGTAGGCAATAGTCAAAATACCGTCACAATCCAATCCCTAAGAATAAAATCTCAAGGAGTAGAGTTAATTATTAATGAGAATCTCACGGATAATGAAAATGTTGTCATTGACTATCAAAATAACGGTAATGAGATTAAAATAAATTCTTTAGTGACAGGAATCGAGCCTCCGCAATTTAACACTCAATCCATTCTCGGTAATATTGAAGCGGATTTAGGGCAAGATAGCAACCCCACTCTTTCCTTAACAAAAACAGGAGAGGTATTAATGGCTTGGGTGGCAGAAGTACCACCGATCGAACCTATTGGCGGTTTCATTAATGGGGATATAATAACTCTTAATTTCGTGGAGAATCTTCAAGCCGATTCTATACCTCAAGCCAGTCAATTTACCGTTACTGATACCCAAGGAAACACTTACAATGTTGATGGTGCACCCTCTATTTCAGGTAATAGTATCACCTTAATCCTCGATGAAACTATACCAGAAGATGCCCAAATTCAAATTAGTTATAGCCTATCATCAACTAGCAACACGGGCAATTTATACTTAACAGATGCCACCAATACAAATCTATGGATTAACGAGTTTACCGACTTAAATCTCACCAACACCACTAATAAGACTAATCCTCCCATTTTACTAGGGGCGGGGAGCATCGTGGCCAATGTCAGTGGACAAAACTTGAATCGAATTACCTTAGTATTTAACCAAGCATTAACCGGCAACCCCATTGAAAGTCAATTCACCATTGAAAATAACGGCGTTAACTATCAATTATTTAACGAACCCACCGTCAATGGTAACACAGTAACATTAAACGTGATTCCTCCGTCAGGAAGTAACTTAATCGGTGCTGGAGATTTAGTAACGGTTGACTATACCACCACCATTAACGGCAATCCCGTCTCACCGCAACAACAATTAACAGGTAATCACGGCACTGTTACCAACTTTAATAATCAACCTGTTATTACTTCTCCTACTACTCCCACCACAGTCATAAAATATGGCTTCACACCTTCAGGGGATGCTTTACTATCAAATCTTAGCAGTATTATCGGCTCAAAAGGCTTGAATTTTAATCCCGTTGCAGGATTAGATCAAAACGGTAATAATGTGGTGATGTGGGTTAATGCGGATATGAGTGATATTCCCACTAGCTTAACCCCGGGCGAATTTTACAGCGATAATCAAATAGATGTTATCAACGAGAGTTTAAGTCAATCCGATATTTACTACTCTATTTATAACGCCAATACCCAACAATGGAGTATCGCTTCTCCTTTAGTATCCCAAGAAGGCTCAGAAGGTAAGATAGTTTTAGGTATGGGGGAAAATAATCAACTCATCGCCGCATGGTTAAACTATACCGATGAGGACACTAATATTTATTGGTCAAGTTTAGCATACAATAGTCAGGGTAATGGTATCTGGAGTGAGCCACAATTATTATATCAAGATGCGACACCCGATCCTTTAACGGAGTTAGAAATTGCTAATATAAACGGCAAAACTGCCATTTTTTGGACAGAAACTCAACAAGTATCCTATAGTGAGTTAACCTTGCAAGGAAACCCTCTTTTATATTTTCGTCTTGCTGAAAACACTGGCACTGTAGCTAATAATAGCGGAACTTGGGGAGCAGGGGGCAACGGCATTTATAATGATACAGTTAATTATAATCAGACAGGAGCATTAGAAAACACTACTACGAATAAGGGGGATAAAAACCCTGCTGTTTTGTTTAATAATGGTAGTAGTCTTACCCTTGCAGAAGACTTAGATTTGATTAGTGGTAATTCTTTCTCGATCGAACTATGGTTCAAAATTCCTAATAATCCCAATGAGACTCTCAATATTGCTTCTATGGAGGGGTTATTTAGTTTAAGTCTCAGTCAATCCTTAGAGTTAACCCTTAACATCGACAATCAAAATATCTCTCCTGACTCCCTTATTAACCTCAACACATGGAATTATTTTGTTGCCACCTATGATGGACGAAGTGATACAGTAATTTTATATCTCAATGGGCAACCTGTAGTTACTCAAAATAATATTGACTTTACCCTTCCCTCTACTACTAACTTAACCCTAGGAGGAGGTAACGATAATCTTTATCTTGATGAGGTAGCCTTTTATAACAAAATTCTCGACTATAGCGATTTTATTCCTAGTGACTTGAATAGTAATAATATCCCTAGCTTAACAGGAGAACAATTAATTAGTATCTTATCTGGGGATGGTACAGATATTGGCAGTAAATATTCTGCTCAGTATATCGCACCTTTGCCCCCCGGACCAAATACTTATTATGCCTTCATCGATGACGAAACCGACACCCCTAGTCAAATCATCCCTAACTATAAAGTAACCGCTACTCAACTATCAGACGCTAATAAACCACAATGGGATATTGTTTCTAATTTGTCTGCTAACAAGAATAGTTATATTTATCCCAACGGCATCCCAGATATTTACCTACCCCTCAATTTACAAAATCAGCAAACTGGTACTAAAATAATTTCGATCGAAATTACCGCTCAAGATAGTAATGGGAATACCTTAACTTGGAGTGTTGGCAATAATAGTGTTGGCAATACTAAAAGTAATCAGTTAGGAGTTGTGCAAGGAGAAACATTACTTAATCCTCTCAATCCCGATGGCGAATTTGACTACACCATTTTAAGCCCCAATGTTAACCTTGACTTATTTATCGATGGTAGTAATAGCAATCTCTCTAACTTTCAGTATTCTATCAATGGTAGCACTCCCCAAAGTATCAACAGTGCAGATGTCACCAGCGAACCCACAACCGTTAACTCGAATCAAGTATTAGGTATCGCCACAATTACCGAAGCTAACGATTCTAGTTTAGCCCTTATCGACAGTGGTGTTATCATCAATACCGATAACCCTTCCATCGGTTATATCCTCAGTAACGGTGATTTAGATGGAGACGGCACAATAGATGTTATCGTGGGTAATCGAGGTTATACCAAGAGTGATGGATCCATTCTCAATAATGGCACAATTCAGATACTATTCGGTGATAGTAATGTTTTAGCCGGTAAGGAAAATAACCCTCTTACTACCACAGACTTATCAGGCAATCCTAACGGTATTTTGATCAATGGTATCATTGATGGTGGACAAGCCAATAGTGACTTTCCCATGAGTTTAGCTACGGGTGATGTAGATGGTGATGGTAAAGACGATTTAATTATTGGTGCGCCCAACAAGGGGGTTGTCTATGTTATCAAAAGCAGTTATTTAGCCAATAATAGAGGTAAAACTATTACTATCAATTCTGACAATAGCTTTTCTGATGGTAGTAACAATTCCAGTAATATCGGTTATGTGATTAATCCCCCTGTAGAGGGAGGGTATTTTGGTTTAGCAGTGGCGGTAGGTAACTTCAATGGCACTGGTAATGCAGATATTGCTATTGGCACTCCGGGGGCGAATAATGGAGATGGTTTAGTTTCCATTGCCTATGATGGTGACACTACGGCAACGACTTTTTATACTGGCACAGGTAAAGAAAATCTTGGGTATGCTTTAACCGTTTCTAAGGCAAAGGGTGGGCAAAGTTTTTCTAAAAATACCCTTGTGGATGACTTAATTGTGGGTGCACCCTCTTTTCAAGCTAGTGTTGCTAATCAATGGGTAGGAGTTGACTCTTTTCCTCAAGACAATCAAAATTTATTCCCTAGCAACACATCGGCATCCGTAGGCAAGGTTTATGTTTTTGCCAATAACAATATCAATCCTCTCTATTCTTTCACTGGCTCAATTTTACCCTCATCTAACGGCACAGCAGAAAATTCTTTTACGGGTAGCGCTTTGGCTAGTGATGATTGGGATGGTGATGCTATCAAAGATTTAGCTATATCCGCCCCCGGTTCAGATACTAATGATGGTTTAGTCTATGTATTAAAAGGGGGAAGTGTCACCTCTGGAGATTTAGACTATATCAGCAATTTGATTATATTAGGGGGTTTGCAGTTTGGGGAAGCAGGTAGCGTTATCACTTCTGCTGGAGATGTCAATGGGGATACCTATGAGGATTTTTTAATTACAGCACCTCAAGGGGCAATGGGTGCAGGGCAAGGTTATGTATTATTTGGCCCTCTCAACTTGAATGATGTCGGTACTTTATTCGATTTGAATGTCACTGCTACTGACAATAAAAAGACTTTTCTACTTAATAGTAATCAACCTTATCAGTCGGTGGGTTCTTCTGCAACTGCCATTGGAGATGTGAATAACGATACTCTGGATGATTTCATGATAACTGCACCCAATGCTCAACAATTATACGTTGTTTATGGACATCCATGGTTAGCGGATGATGTTAGTATCAAACTGGCGGATATTTCTAGCGATAACGGTTTTGTCATTGATGGTGATCTTTATAATACCTTTACCTCAACGGATATTCCTGTTAATCAACAACAATTAAACACTACTCCGTCTCTCACCAGTAATAATGGGATTCTTTATCTTGCTTATAAGGGCAATGACAACAATAACATTTATTTAACCACCAGTAGCGATAATGGTCAAACTTGGAATCCTGCCATAGGATTACCCTCTGGAATGACAACTACTTCACCACCTTCGATCACATTTTATAATGGAGTATTATACCTAGCTTATCAGGGAATAGATAACAATGACATCAATATAACTTACAGTACCGATAATGGGCAAACGTGGAGTAATCAATATCAAATTTCTGGGCAAACCACTCAAACTACCCCCACTTTAGTTGTCTATCAAGGGGAATTACTAACCCTATTTACTTCTAATGATTCTGGTAGTCGTCTTGTTTATGTTCATTCAAATAACCCCCAGTCTAGCAATTCTTGGTCATCCAGTGTTAACATTCTTACCCAATCAGGTAGTGGAAATCAAACTTCTCCTAGTGCCTTGAGTGCCACAGTGTTAGATGATACTCTTTATATTGGTTATCAAGGAGGCACTTCTACCAGTCCAAATAATAATTATATCACCTCAAGCAATGGAACTAATCTTGATAATTTATCATGGAATGTGTCTGAGCAAACCAGCATTAAGGCAACAGGGCAAATTGGCTTAACTTCTGATGACGAAAATCTCTATCTCACCTACAGAGACATTAATAACAAAATTTATGTAGGAAAGTCCACTAATGGCAATAATTGGTCTTTATTTAACAATATACCTAATCAACTCACATCTTTCAGTCCAACAGCTACAGTTTTAGATGATGAACTTATTATAGCTTCTGCTGACACTAACAGCGCGATCGAGATCACTTCTTCAGGGCTTCCTTATGTCTTAATTGGAGGTGGCACAATTACCGAGATATTAGGAGACATTAACGGTGATGGTTTTGCTGATGTTTTCTCTGGTGGTGATGACGGGGGAGTTATCGTTTTTGGCAGTAGCACTAAAAATTTACTCGATGGAAGTCTTAGTAATGACTTAATTATCTCTGCCTTTAGTTATTCACTGAAAGATATTATCTCTTTGGGAGATTTTAACGGGGATGGTTTACAAGATTTTGGCGTGGTTGACGAGGGCAATAATTTTTATCTACAATTAGGCTCTAGTAATCTCAACAGTTTAGGCACTTTATCTTTATCTAATCCTAACCTCACAGGGCTCGATCAAGCTTTTGCCGTAGGAGACTATAACGGTGACGGTTATGATGATGTCGGAATAGTTTCCAGTGATAATAGTTCTAAAATAATTTTAGGCAACAGTGACGGTAATTTTGATCACAATGTACAGTTTACCATTATTGTTAATGGTTCATTACCTAATAATCTTGACAAAATTAGCTTAGAAGGCATTGGCGATATTAATGGAGATGGTTATAAAGATATTGGTACAGGTTTTGCCCAAAGTAATCTTACTATTCAAGATGGTTTTAGTGGACAATTCACCACCTATTTAGGCTCAAACCCATCGGTAAATCCCACCACAAATATAATTGTACCACCCTCGACAAATTCTCTTTCTGATACCTTAAATAATAATAATTGGTCTTCCTTTGATATACCTAACCAACAATCCCCCGCCCCTCCCGGATTTGCAGTATATCAAGGCTATTTATACATGACATTTAAAGGGAATACTAACAACTCCATCTATGTCATGAGAAGCAAAGATGGTTTTAATTGGGAAGATGAAGTCGTACTTACCAGCTTAAATACTCCTTATAGTCCATCTTTAGTTGTTTTTGATGATCAACTATATTTAATTCATACCACCAATGAGACTATCTACATAACTCCCTTTACTGGAGATGACGAATCAATTAGTTTTGGTCAATATACTGCTTTAATTACAAATGCTGGTACGTCTCCCACTCCAGTGGTATTCAACAATAAAGTATATATTTTTTACATTGCTGAAGGAGATGATCAGATTAACTATATCACCCTTTCTGATCCTGCCAATGTGACGGAGTATGGTTATGATGAATTTAATCATATCAGTGGTCAACAATCTTATGATAAAGTTGGAGTAACAGTAATACCCAGCTCTGCCAATAATGGTGCAGGAAATCTCTTGGTGACGTATAAAGATAGTAGAGGAGAGTCTATTTATGTTACCACCTTTAATGGATCGAGTTGGAGTAGTGGTAAAACTATCCCCAATCAAGAAACCACTGATGGCCCTTCTTCCGTCACTGTAAACAATACAGTCTATGTGTTTTATGAGGCTACCAACCCCAACGATTTACGGTATGTCACTTCAACCGATGGAGGAAATACTTGGAGTAGTAGTGAAGCAATACCAAATCAGCTTTTAAATTTAGGTGCTTCGGCGGTTTTCTTCAAAGAAAATATTTATGTAGGATTTAGTTCACAAGCAGAAAGTAATAATCCCTTATCAGTGAGTGTCTCTAATCCTATTTATAACACTAACCAAACTCAACAATTAGGGCAACAATTACATAGTATCGGTGATTTTAATGGAGATGGTATCGAAGATTTTGCTGTACTTGCCTCTGGTTATATTGCAAATTTAGGCATTATGGAGAACAATGTACTAAAAAATAATCAGGGTGCAATTCTCATTTACTATGGTAACGTCAATGGTATTAGTAATTCTGCTCAACCTGATGTGGTTTTAGTCAATCCACCGGTTACGGATAGTAAATCTCTTTTCTATGAAATCAATAGTTTTACTCCCATAGGAGACATCAACGCTGACGGTTATGATGATATAGCTATTGCCTCTCCCACTACCAACAGTAACGAAGGTTCTATCTTTGTGGTGTTTGGAAGTTCAAATTGGCAATCCACTTATTCTGCTACTAATCCTTTTAACTTAGGCAGTCTTAGTACTAATCAGTCTAATGGTAGTAATGTTAATGGTTTTTTAATTACTGGTTTACCCTCATCTCAGGCGGGAATTTCCATGAGTGGAGGAGAAGATGTTAACGGTGATGGATTTAGTGATTTTACCATCGGTGCCCCTGGTAACAACGATAACTTAACCTATGTGATTTTTGGTAGCGATTTTAATAACACTGTCAATCAAACAGGTACGATCGGCAATGATAGAATGATTGGTACACTAACAGGAGAAAGTTTCTTAGGGGGTGAAGGGAATGATAAAATTTACACTAACGGCGGTATTGACGTAGTTTATGCCAGTCAAGGAGATGATTTCGTTACTGTCCATGATACCTATTTTCGGCGCTTAGATGGTGGCACGGGCATTGATACTTTAAAATTTAATGGTTATAACGGGCAAGACTGGGATTTAACTACCCTCTCCCCCAGTAGTCGTTTAGGCAACTTTGAGATTTTGGATATTGAAAACTATGGTGCAAATACCTTAACTCTCAACTCCCTTACCGTAACTCAACTTTCTTCTACTAACACCATCACTGTGTTAATGGATGAAAACGATATTGTTAATCTTAGTGCTGACTTTTCCTATAACGACACAATTTATCAAGACAATCAAACATTTTATCAATATACCTCCTCTCAATCCTCCGCAAAAGTACTCTTAAATCGTCATGTAGAGCAAACTAATACAGTTCAATTATTACTCAATGAAGAAGGTAGCCTCGTCTTACTATCTGAATCAGGGGAGCAAATTTGGACAGCAGAAAAAGATGGACAACAAGTTACAGATGCAGTTCAAGTCCTCATGCAAACCGATGGTAATTTTGTCCTTTATAATACTTTACAACCTGTTGACGTACCGGGTGACGCAGAATTTGCTTTATGGGCATCTGATACAGTGGGTAATCCGGGTGGATATTTACAATTAGGTGCTGATGGTGGTTTATACATTAAAAATTCAGCAGGAGAAATATTAACTACCCTCAATACTGGTAATGCTAACATCACTGATTTTGTGACTTTTAGTCAACAACAAGAGTTACTCAATAATCAATCTCTGATTTCTGAAGGAGAAGTGATTGCCAATGTGACTTTTAATGCACCTTTAACTAATACCCCCCAACCAATACTTAACCCCGAAGTTTCCTCTCAAATCTCCTCACAAAAACAAAATACTGCTTTATTCGCTATGGATGAATCAGGAAATATCGGCGCGGTTTCTACTTCCCTCTCCAGTAGTGATAATATTAATAATACTCCCACTCGTTTATCTGTATCTAATCCCATTGCTAACGAAGCTGATGGTAAGATAGAGTTTGTGATTCAACGCACGGGTAATTTAGATAAATATGTTCAATTTCACTATATCACTCAAGATGGACGAGGAAAAGCAGGAAGTGATTATCACCCCGTGTTAGGAAGGGCAGTTTTTCAACCAGGGGAAAGCAGTAAAACCATCTCTGTTGTTTTACCCTTAGATGATGTTTATACTGGCACAAGGGAATTTGGTTTACTCGTCACTAAGGAAAAAGAAAGCCATACCCCATTAACCGATGAATTTAATCTCTATGTTAATCCCAGTGATGGACAAATCCGTAATTGGAATCATATCATCAAAGAGCAACCCCATAGCATTATGGGAGGAATTTTAGAATTTCGTGTCACCACTACCGAAGGCAAAGGGGAGATAAAACTTTACTTTGAGGGAGAGAAAGAATTTAATAGTTATTACATCTTAAACAACGAAACCCAAAAATATGAGCCTTTCACCTTTAACGGTACAACAGGAGCAGAATTTTTCGATGAAGATGGTGATAATAAGTATGAGGGAGTAATTTTACATCTTCAAGATGGTGATAAATTTGATCTTGATGGAGTAGAAAACGGTTTAGCCTTTAAGCGAGGATTTTTCAGCAATGGGGAGACTCCAGAAATTTTGTTAGATACGCCTATGTATCGTTTCCGCAGTCTTGATACCCAAGGTAGTTATTTATATGTGGGTGAGGAAGAAAGAGAATCTATACTCAGTAATTACTCTAATAATTTTATTGAGGAGGGATTAGCTTTTTATGTGTCTGATACTCCAGAAGATGGTTTAATTGCCTTCAATCGCTTCCGTAATAGTAGCCTAGTAGGTTATATTTATGCCGGAGAGACTGAAAGTGAGTCAATTCGTGCTAACTATCCCCAGTTTATAGAGGAGGGTATCGCTTTTTATGCTTATGGTGCTGATTCTCAAATGGCGGATAATATTACCCGTTTTCAGAATAACACCGGAGGGGCTTATCTTTATACGGGGCAACCAGAAACAAATAATGTAATTACTAATTATGCCAATAGTTTTAATTTTGAGGGTTTAGCTTTTGAGAGTTTATTAGTTTAACGATGATTAGTCAATTCTCGAATTGAAAATAAGAAAATCAATTAAGATATATTTTTGATGAATTCTTGTTTCTTGGGGTTTAAACCCCTTGCCATACCCCAGCACTCCATACCGCAACACTTTTCCCCTACCCAAAATTTTACCTGAGTTCGACTCAGATCTTGCACCAATACAATAATACCAATAAAATAAAACGGGAAAAATCAATTTTAGGAGTTTTAAAATCAATTCTGATTACTTTTCCCTCTTCCCTCTTCCCTCTTCCGTATCCTCATCGAGAATTGATGATATAGATGCAAGATCTAAGTTCGACATAAAATTATCGGTGAAGATGAGACTAGGGGACTAGCGGACTAGAAGACTAGGAGAAAATTCACTTAAACATTATTAAAATTGATTTTCGACAATTATTTGCTAAATTTAATTCTTTTAGGTGGGTAAAATTTCGTCAACTAAGACTCTTAAACCCTGATTTTTAAAGGTTTCTGACATCGAACTGAGGTAAAATTTTATAGCTCTTAATGTTAATATTTAAGGCTTTTACTTCCAACTGTTTTTTTTTAGTTTTTATTTCAATTATGAGGTTAAATTAGGGCGTTTTGTATGCCAATTTGTCGCTTGTTGATAAGCGTAACCGACTTTAAATAATACATCTTCCCTTAAAACATTACTAATTAATTGCATTCCGATGGGTAAATTTTGATTATCAAAACCACAGGGAATACTCATACCGGGCAAACCAGCTAAATTCACGGGAATTGTCATTAAATCTGATAAATACATACTAAGGGGATCATCGGTTTTTTCTCCAGCTTTAAAGGCCGTGGTTGGTGCAGTAGGAGAAATTAACACATCAACGTCAGCAAAAGCGTTATCAAAGTCTTCTTTTATAAGAGTACGCACTTTTTGGGCTTTGAGGTAATAAGCATCATAATAACCAGCAGATAAAGCATAAGTACCTAACATGATACGACGTTTTACTTCTGCACCAAATCCTTGAGATCTAGTACTGGTGTACATTTTTAATAAATTATCAGCTTCGTTTCTAATGCCGTATTTAACACCATCATAACGAGCTAAATTAGCGGATGCTTCCGAAGGAGCAATTATGTAATAAATAGGTAAACCATAACGGAAACGTGGGCAAGAGATTTCTGTTACTTGTGCCCCTAATTTCTCTAATTCTTTGATACCTTGATTAACGCTTTCGGCAACGACGTTATCTAATCCTTCTCCAAAAGTTTCTTGAATAATGCCTACTCTTAAGCCTTTTAAGTCGGTGGTAAATAATTTTGTATAGTCGGGAATTTCTACTTTTAAACTGGTAGAGTCTTTACTGTCATATCCGGCGATCGCCTGTAATAAAATAGCGGTATCTTCGACAGTATAAGCAAAAGGACCAATTTGATCTAAAGAAGAAGCATAGGCAACTAAACCGAAACGAGACACTAAACCATAGGTAGGTTTTAAGCCCACCACACCACATAAAGAAGCAGGTTGACGAATTGAGCCTCCCGTGTCAGAGCCAAGAGATACTACACATTCATTAGCGGCAACAGCAGCGGCAGAGCCGCCAGAAGAACCACCAGGTACTCTTGTAATATCCCAAGGATTAGCAGTGACTTGATAACCAGAGTTTTCAGTTGAACTACCCATAGCAAACTCATCTAAATTAGTTTTACCTAAAATTACTGCACCTTGATCTCTTAATTTTTGGGTGACGGTAGATTCATAACTAGGGATAAAATTCTCTAAAATTTTGGATGCACAAGTGGTAGGAATACCTTTAGTGGACATATTATCCTTAATAGCAATGGGGATACCTTCTAAAGAGGTAATTTCTTCTCCTCTGGCAACTTTTTCATCGACTTTTTTCGCCGTTTCTAAGGCTAAATCTTTGGTGACGCACAAAAAACTCTTAATTTGTGGCTCTAATTTTTCAATAGTCTTTAAATATTCTTCCGTAATTTCTAAGGCAGAACGTTGTTTACTTTTTATCTGTTGATGTAACTCATTTATGGAGGTCATGAATTAATTACTTTTAAATTTAATTACTTTATTCTATTATTGAACGATTCTGGCAAGATGAAAACTTATAAGGTCTCAATTAGCAGAAGGTTAATTTTCCCATTTTAGTACAGCATGATCTTTTCCTTGTTCTTTTCTAGTTTTACTATCTTTTTCCATCCATCGAATAATATCATTGGTAGTTAAAGTATCTATAGAGACACTCAAATCTTGAGCGATAACTTGTAAAAGTCTTAAAGAAGAAATCGTTAAACGAGTCAAAAATTTTTCTGACGATGTAAGTAAGGCTTTTTCTACTTCTAAAGATTCTTCGGTAGTTAAATATTGTTGGTTATCCATAAGTAATTCAATTTAACACTTAATGCTCTTAATATATCAAGTAATTATAGTAATACCTGAGTTAAATGTAACAATGAAGCTGAAAACAATGTATATCAAGTCTTTTGACTTTGATGATAATTTTAAAAAACAAAATTGAAATTAATACTTCTCAAATTTTACCTGTTCATAAATACCGCCAATCTCCAACTATAAATTTAATGATTCTACAAATATACTTGCGTTTGCTGTTTCGTATTCTGTTAGTAGCCATTGCCCTTGACTATTTTTAGTAAACTGTTTAACCTTAACACTATATTAGTCAATAAGAATATACTCCTGTAGTTCAGGAATGGAGCGATAGTAACTAAATTTAGAGCCTCGATCGTAATCTTAGGTTGACTGAATTTTTTTATAGTGTACAAAAGTTACAAATGACAAAGTTGGCATATTTAGAACCAAAATTTAATACTCAAATTGCCCACGTCATTTTGCGCTTGAAAAGGAAATAAAAGATTGTATTTTAGGAGGAATTGTCTAATGGACATAATTTTATGCCATCAAACTGCAGATTTTGACGCTTTAGGGGCGGCGGTAGGTTTAACAAAATTATATCAAAGGGCAAAAATTGTCTTAACAGGAGGTGCTCATCCTTCCGTAAAACGTTTCCTTGCTTTACATCGAGATGAATTCAATTTAATCGAATTTCGTAGCGTTAACCCTCAAAAAATCTGCCGTTTATTTATTGTCGATACTCAAGATAGAGATCGATTAGGAAAAGCCGCACAATGGTTAGAGTTAAAAAGTTTAGAATCCATTACTATTTATGATCATCACCCTCAAAATGAGTCTATTAGTGAGGGTACTTTTAAATATATCGAAAAAGTAGGGGCTTGTTCCACGATTATTTGTGAACTTTTGCAACAAAACTTAATCACTCTCAATAAGATAGAAGCTACGGTTATGGCTTTAGGTATTCATGTTGATACCGGTTCACTTACTTTTGAACAAACTACCCCTAGAGATGCTTTAGCATTAGCATGGTTAATGAATCAGGGGATAAATATTCGTAGTTTAGGGGAGTATGTTGAGCCAAGTTTATCACCACAGTTACAGAAGTTATTTCCCGAAGTATTAAAAAATTTACAAACAGAAATGATTAATGGTAGTTGTGTTGTTTGGATTGTTTTAAAAACACCTAATTTCATCGCTGGATTGTCTAACTTAACCGAAAGAATTAGAAATTTAGTAGATATTGATGTCTTCTTATTCGGACATTTTTATCAAAAGGCAGGAGGTGAAGATGAGGATAAGTCAAGAAGTCAGGAAGACAAGAAAATAGGAAAATTGACGATAATTGGGCGTAGTAAGTTAGAATCTGTCAATTTAGGTTCTATTTTTACAAATTTTGGTGGCGGTGGTCATAGTAGTGCCGCTTCTTTTTGTTTACGCTGTGATAATCCTCAAAATGTGATGGATAATCTCTTAAATCGCATTAAACATTTAATTCCTCCTCCTCTTACCGCAACAGATTTAATGTCTTCTCCTGTGAGGACAATTCGCCCTTCTACTACTATAGAAGAAGCTCAACGAATTTTATTACGTTATGGACATTCGGGTTTATTTGTGGTGAATGGAGAAGGAAAATTACAAGGGGTTATTTCTCGACGTGATATTGATTTAGCTTTACATCATGGTTTTTCCCATGCACCTGTTAAGGGTTATATGACGAAAAATGTGCAAATAATTAACCCTGATACTTCTTTAAATGAAATTGAAAGTTTGATGGTAAATAATGATATTGGCAGATTACCTGTTATTGATGATAATGAGTTACGGGGTATTGTTACTCGCACGGATGTTTTACGGCATCTTCATCAAAATAGATTAAATTTTAGTAACTCCGATGATAAAGAAAATTTGCCCCTTTTGTCTTGTCTTTTTCCTTCCTTAGCAAAGCATTTACATCCGGCTGTCTGGAAGTTATTACAACAAGCGGCAACTTATGCCCAAAGTCAAGGATGGCATCTTTATTTAGTCGGAGGTGGTGTCAGAGATTTATTTTTGATAGAAGAATCAGAGACTCTCTCATTACAAGATATTGATTTAGTGGTAGATGGTTTTCATCGCACAGCCATAAGGGAAGCGGGGGTAAAGTTAGCCAAAGCATTACAAAGTTTTTATCCTCAAGTGCGTCTCAGTATTCATGGAGAGTTTCAGACTGCTGCGTTATTATGGCATAAAGATAAGTATTTAGGTTCACTATGGTTAGATATTGCTACCGCGCGCACAGAATTTTATCCTTATCCAGCCGCAAATCCAGAAGTGGAATCTTCCTCCATTCGCCAAGATTTATATCGTCGAGACTTTACTATTAATGCTTTAGCTATACGTCTGACTAATCCTCGTGGAGGTGAATTGTTGGATTTTTTCGGAGGTTTACAGGATTTACGATCGCATAATATCAGAGTTTTGCATCCTAATAGCTTTATTGAAGATCCTACCAGAATTTTTCGAGCTGTTAGATTTGCTGTGAGATTAAATTTCACTATTGAAGCACAAACGAGAGAATATATTAACTATGCTATTTCGAGCGGAGTTTATGAAAGAGTTTCCCTTGAAAAAACCTCTATTCCTGCTTTGACAACTCGCCTTAAAGGTGAATTAAGTTATATTCTCCAAGCCCAATATTGGAAACCTGCCTTAAAATTATTAAATGAAGTCGGTGCTTTAACTTGTTTACATCGTCATTGTCAATTAACTCCTCAATTATGGTGGCAAATTCGTTGTCTTGATCGATGGTTAAAATATTATTATTTAGATGAAGAAAATCAAAAAGCATCTTCTTGGTTAGTTAGACTAGAAATTATTTTAGCTTCTTTTGAGGAAGGCATAAAAGTAGCTGAAAATTTACTATTACCAAAAGAAAGTATCGAAAGATTAAAATATTTGTCAATTAATGAAAAAATAATTAAAAAGAAATTACCCTCTTTTCAATATATAAGTGAAAAGGTCAATTTTTTAGCATCTTATCAATCTATAACTTTATTACTTATCGCTTTAAAAAATAATAAACAAATCAGAAATATTATCTGGCAATATTTAATGAAATGGAGTAAGATTAAACCTCTTTTAAATGGTGATGATTTGAAAAAATTAGGCTATAAACCAAGTAAACAATATAAAGAAATGTTAACTATTATACAAGGTTTATATTTAGACGGAAAAATCAGTAATTCTCAAGAAGCAAAAGATTTTATTAGCAAAAATTATTCTATTTAGGGGCTACTGAATTAATCAGGAAGCTATAAGAATTTAGAATTTACGGCGTTGCTGATTTTGAGTATGAAAATGAGTTAAAGCACATCTTCTCTAGGAGCGAAACGGAATTGGTACATCTTTAAATTTTAGATAGTGAATCAATAGTGAAATAGAATACTTTAACATTTCCATTGATTTTGAATAACATAAGGTTTTGTAGAATCGTGGTCTAAATGTAAACTAAGCACCCTCAAATAATTACCGTCCCTTAAAGCCGTTGCCCTAAACTTTTGATTAATACGAAAGCTATAAATATTTTCGCCATTATTTCCTTTTTTAGAGTAGATTAATTCCCACTTTAACCCTTTACTTTTATAGAGACTATCCCAATCCATTTTAATTATTTTTTTTAAAGTATTTAAGACACTATAGGCATCTTCCTTACTCAAAGAAAATAAATCTTTTTGGAAAATAGGGGAGTTTAAATCCAGCAAAATATTAGCCATTCAATTAATATAAAAAAATCTTTAATCATTATCATCATTGACATTAAAGTGAGTAGATAAAGAATTTTCTAACTCCATTAAATCAGTGTGAGAGGGTTTATTTTTACTAGCCCAATCTAAAGCATCATCAAGTTTAGTGGCATTATCTTTTTCCAATAACCATTGTTCATTATGGGGAATAAATTTACCGATTTTAATAGTCCAAACACCATATTCAGGATTATCAATTAAAACATTTTCCCCTGCAAACTCTTTCCCTAAAGAAATTTGTCCATTACTCCCGATCGTCTTTATTTGTGCCATAAGAATATAATAAATTTGTGCCTTATGATTTTCATATTTTCATAATAGCAGTTTTTACTCCTCACTCAGTCAAGGCTAAATATATTAAGTCCTACATTATTCACTACTCAAGAAATAACTCTTTACTCCTAATTAGACGAGTTTGGGTAGCTTCTATAAACTGGGAAACCCTACTAGGATCAATCGTTTCATCAATCTTACCATGACGTTTCAAAGAACTTGAGACAATCACACCATTAGCAAAAGTCATCAAATCTGCTATATTTTCTGGTGTCGCACCACTACCTATTAATACTGGTGTACCTTTAGCTGCGGATTGTGCTAATTCTAAATCTTCTTTACTAGGTGGTAAACCTGTTGCCCAACCTGATAAAATTACTGCATCGGCTAATCCTCTTTCTATGGTATCTTGTACTGCTATAGTTAAATTTGGTGTCCCCAAAGGACGAGCATGTTTCACTAAAACATCCGCAAAAATAGCTATATCTTCTCCTAATTCTCGGCGATACTTTTGGATTTCTTGAGCTTTTCCTTCAATTAAACCTTGA
Source organism: Geminocystis sp. GBBB08 (assembly GCF_016743215.1). GTDB lineage: Bacteria > Cyanobacteriota > Cyanobacteriia > Cyanobacteriales > Cyanobacteriaceae > Geminocystis. The sequence continues at coordinate 47,332 of NZ_VRZC01000004.1, read as the reverse complement.
TCTGTTGCCATTACACCTGTATAGACATTAACTCGAATAAAACTTGCACCAACACAAGCTGCGATCGCCAAAGCACTTCTAGCGTCATTTCGTAGGACATTTAAGCCAATAGGTAACATAACTAAATTCATAATGCGATCAACAATCAAGGTAATAGAGCTAACTACAGCAGGATCTACATTATCCTTAGAAAAAGGGGCATCAAAAAAATTTTCGATAATAATACCATCAACTCCACCAGCGGCTAAAGCAGTAGCTTCTTGTTCAGCTCTTCGCATTACTTCCTTTAAACTACCTCCCCATCTAGCGGAAGTAGGTAAAGGTAATAAATGAACGACACCAATAATAGGATTTTGTTTCCCAAAAATTTTTTCAGTTATCATAAAAATTTAGTATATATTCTCTCAAAATAGAGAACTTAATCGATTTATATTATGCGAATTAGCAAGTTTTTATTTTATAGGTTTTGATAATTCTCTTCAAATATTTTACTACTCAAGTGTAGTTACTGATTTTGTAAACGAAAATACCTTGTATAATATTCTGATAGACAAAAAGTACCCCATTGCTGTGATGAACACTTCTAAACTATTTATTTTCAATTCTCGTATCTTCAAAAATACTGCCTTGATAACTAGCGGTAGTTTAACCTTGATAATTATTTTTGGTGTTTTGGGTGTAGGCAGAATAGTAAATAATATTGTACACGGGATAACAGAGATTTTTCATCAGGAAATTACGCCACCACAAATAAATAACCCTCATTTAATCGTTAAACAAATTCAAGGCGTTAGTGAATTAACCACCACAAAGTTTATCATGGATGCCATCGTTCCCACTTCTTCTAGTCGTAAACTAGGTAATATGGTCATCGGTGAAACAAATTTGCTTTATGTTGCCAGGGGAGAAGTAAAAGCAGGATTAGATTTAAGTAAAATCACCGCCGATGATATTGAGATAAAAGGGGATAAACTTCAAATCAGATTACCGGCACCAGAAATTTTAGACGAGAAAATCGACGTGAATCAATCTCAAGTATATGATTATGATCGAGGTTTTTTAAATTTAGGGCCAGATGTTGCCTCAGAATTACAGACTCAAGCGCAACGTCAAACTTTAGCAAAAATAAAAGAAACCGCCTGTCAGCAAAAAATATTAGATCAAGCTAACGAAAAAGCGGTAATTTTAATTAGCCAATTAATGCAAACGGCTGGTTATGAAAAAGTAGAAGTTTTAACTACAGAATCTCAAAATTGTTTATAACTACCTTAAAATCAATTTCACAGTGGTTTTAATTCCTAATTCTTCATTCCTAATTTTTAATTAAATTAAGCACTTCTTCGGCGGCAGTTAAAGTTTGTTGAATGTCAGCGTCTGTATGGGCGATCGAAGTAAAACCTGCTTCAAATTGAGAAGGTGCTAAATAAACGCCTCTTTCTAACATTCCTCGGTGAAAGCGTCCAAATTTTACAGTATCAGCTTGTTTTGCATCACTATAATTATGGACGGGATTACCTGTGAAAAATATTCCAAACATACCGCTAATATTACCACCTGTCACCTCATGACCTGCTTTTTTAGCGATGTCTAATAATTCCGTAATTAATTTATGAGTAATTTTTTCTAAATATTCGTAAGTGCCGGGTTTTTGCAATAATTCTAAAGTTTTAATACCTGCCGTCATGGCTAAAGGATTACCCGATAAAGTTCCAGCTTGGTACATAGGACCTGATGGTGCTACTAATTCGATAATTTCCTTTTTACCACCATAAGCACCAACGGGCAACCCACCGCCGATAACTTTACCTAAAGTAGTTAAATCAGGAATAACACCAAATTTTTCTTGAACACCACCGTAAGCAATACGAAAACCAGTCATTACTTCATCAAAAACTAATAAAGCATCATTTTCTTGAGTAATAACTCTTAAACCTTCAAGAAAACCAGCATCAGGAGGAATAAACCCAGAATTTCCTACCACTGGTTCTAAAATAACCCCAGCAATTTCCCCTTTATGTTCGGCAAATAGTTTTTTCACCGCTTCTAAGTCGTTATAGGGAGCGTTTAAAGTATCAGCAGTGACAGATTTAGGTACACCCGGAGAATCAGGTAAACCTAAAGTAGCAACACCAGAACCTGCTTGTACTAAGAACATATCACCATGACCATGATAACATCCTTCAAATTTGATAATTTTATTTTTGCCGGTATAAGCGCGCATTAACCGTAGCACAGATAAACAAGCCTCCGTACCTGAATTAACAAAACGTACCATCTCAATACTAGGCACGGCATCAATAACCATCTCAGCAAGAACATTTTCTAAGACACAAGGAGCCCCAAAACTTGTGCCTTTTTCTAAGGCTTCATGTAATGCACTAATAACTTCAGGGTGAGCGTGTCCACAAATTGCCGGTCCCCAAGAACCGACATAATCGATATATTGATTATCATCCACATCCCATATATAAGCTCCTTTCACTCTATCAAAAACAATAGGTTGCCCACCAACGGATTTAAACGCTCTCACCGGAGAATTTACTCCACCCGGCAGGAGTTTTTGAGCGGCGGCAAAAATTTGTTCAGACTTTGTCGTTTTAAATGATACGGTATTAACCAAAATTGTCTCCTTCTTTTTTTATTTTCATTTGATCAATCTATTTTACTTAAATCTTGCACTCCTATGGCATTTGTAAACAGGTTATTACCAAAAATGTTATTAAAAATAGGTTAAATTAAAAATAGGTAAACAAAATTATCTGTATGTTTGTAGTCTGTCTTTTAGGGCTTATTTTTGATTATTTTCCCCAAATACAATTCATGATTTCTTTTTAAATACAAAATCAAGCGCAGAATATGGGTTAAAATAGACATCTCGAGAAAATATTTATATAAGCTCCTAGTGAGGGCTAAAGCCCTTATTTTCGGAATTGTTGAAAAAGTATAAAATTTTTTTTGAAATTATATTTATGTCTTTAGCAAATTTTCAAAAAATTAACTTAACTTATTATAGATATAACGACTAAAACTACCTTCATTAAGATTATTCCAAGCATAAATACGATTGCGAAAAGTTTTCCATTGCTCATAAACAGTCTTAAAATCAGCATCTTTACCCGAAAATTCATCATATAAAGCAAAGGATGCCTTTTCTGCGGCCTCTAAAATTTCTTGACTATAAGGACGTAATTGTACTCCTACTTGTAATAAACGCTCTAAGGCCTCATTATTACGGGCATCATAACGGGCTAACATGGTGACATTAGACTCGAAAGATGCCACTTCTAAAGCACTTTGATAAGAAGGAGGTAATTTATTCCACTCATCTAAATTAATTTGTACCTCCAAAGTTGGTCCGGGTTCCCACCATCCGGGATAATAATAGTATTTTGCTACCTTGTTTAATCCTAGCTTTTCATCGTCATAAGGGCCAACCCATTCTGCCGCATCGATTGCACCTGTTTGTAATGCTTGAAATATTTCACCCCCCGGAAGATTTTGCACTGTTACTCCCAATTTTGCCATAACTTGACCTCCCAACCCCGGAATCCGCATTTTTAAGCCTTGTAAATCATTGACAGTATTAACTTCCTTCCGAAACCAACCTCCCATCTGTGCTCCCGTATTTCCTGCAGGAAATTGAATCACATTAAACTTAGTAGCATAAATTTCTTGTAACTTTGTCAAACCTCCCCCTTCGTATAACCAAGCATTCTGTTGTTGTGCCGTCAAACCGAAAGGTAAACCCGTACCAAAAGCAACGGCAGGACTTTTGCCAATATAATAATAAGCCGCAGTATGTCCACATTGTACTGCACCCTGAGAAACTACGTTTAAAACTTCTAATCCGGGAGCTATTTCCCCTGCCGCACGAGGTTCTATAATAAATTTACCATTAGTAAGACTTTTAACTCGATCGGCTAACACTTTCGCACCTCCAAAGATAGTATCTAAAGAAAGAGGCCAACTGGTTGCCATTTGCCAGTTTACATTTGGTAAATTGTTAGTGTCGGCGTTTACTGCCTGATTTTGTGCTTTCTGACAACCGCCCACAACACCCACAGTAGTAGCTGCGATCGCACCTTGAGATATACTTTTAATAATATTACGACGTTTCATTTTAAAAATTATTATTATTTTAGATCTTGATACCCAAAAATTATAGATGAAGTGAGGGAATTGAGAAAAATGATAATAGTTGAGTTATTATTAAATATCTCGAAAAGACTCAAAGGAGCAAAGTTTCTTTAATAAAAAATGGCTCACCGAAAAAGAATTTATTTAATTCAAAAATTATTAAAAATTTCCCAAATAATTGATAATTTTACCGATAAATTGGGATGGCTTAGTAACTGGCTAGTATTACTTACTGTTAGCGTTGGTTTTTTCAATGTCGTAGCTCGTTATGTAGGACGCTTTGTCGGAACACAATTATCTAGTAATGCTCTATTAGAGTTGCAATGGTATTTGTTTTCTCTTACTTTTTTATTCGGATTTGCTTATATTTTACGTCACGGAGAAAATGTACGGGTTGACTTTTTATATACGAATATGAGCGAAAAAAGACAGGCTTTAATTGATTTTATCGGCACAATTTTATTTTTAATTCCCTTTTGTATTCTCGGAATTTGGGTGACATGGAATCCTGTTTTACAATCTTGGGGGCTTCAAAATGACGGTAGTTGGGGAAATTGGGAAATGTCCTCTGATGCCAATGGATTACCTCGAGCACCGATTAAAACGATGATTCCCGTGGCGTTATTATTCTTACTTTTACAAAGTTTTTCTCAAGCCATAAAATATTTAGCAGTCTTATTAGATTATCCTGCAATATTAGATCGCTTACGTTTAGAAACATCAGAACATATTAACATTGAATAATATCAAGTTTGGATGATTACTGATAATAAAAATTGGCGAACTTCTTTGCGACACGAGCGCCTTTGCGTGAAATTTTACTATAACTATTTAATCGAACCTGATATAAGAGAAATTATGGGCTTTGAATGGTTAGCCATCTTAATGTTTGTTGGCTTTTTCTTTATCTTAATGAGTGGGTATCCTGTCGCTTTTTCCTTCGCAGGTACAGCCTTTGTTTTTGGCATAATTGGGATGTTAGTGGGTGCATTTAATCCCAGCCGTTTGCTATTGTTACCAAATATTTGGTTTGGCACGATGTCTAATTTTACTCTCCTTGCTATCCCCTTTTTTGTATTTCTGGGGGCTGTTTTGGAAAAATCAGGATTAGCAGAAGAATTATTAGAAACCATCGGCATTATTTTAAGTCGTATTCGAGGAGGATTAGCCTTAGCAGTGGTGTTAGTTGGTACAGTATTAGCCGCTACCACTGGAGTAGTTGCCGCCACGGTAATCGTTATGGGGATGTTATCTTTACCTTTAATGATACGTTATGGTTATGATAAACAATTAGCATCAGGAGTTATAGTCGCTTCTGGTACTTTAGCTCAATTAATCCCTCCTAGTTTAGTCTTAGTCATTCTCAGTGATCAAATTGGCGTATCCGTAGGAGATTTATTTTTAGGGGCGTTAATACCGGGGTTAATGTTATCAGGGTCATATATACTTTATATTTTAGGACTAGCTATTATAAAACCCGAAAAAGTACCTGCTTTACCTGCTGATATACTGATACCTAAAGGTAATAAATTAGTTAAACAAATCTTCAAAGCCGTTGTACCACCGATTATACTCATTTTTGCCGTATTAGGAAGTATCTTCTTTGGTATCGCTACCCCGACAGAAGCTGGTGCTGTTGGTGCTGTTGGTGCTTGTCTGTTGGCTGGATTAAATAAACGTTTGACACCACAACTAATTAAAGATGCTTCTCATTCCACTGCTGTAATTACTGCTTTAGTGGTAATGATTTTATTTTGTTCTTCTTTATTTAGTTTAGTCTTTGATGCTTTAGGGGGTAAAACTTTAATTACCAATTTACTCACTGGCTTACCCGGCGGTTACGTTAGCTTTTTAATTGTCAGTAACTTAGCCATTTTTGCGTTAGGAGTTTTTCTGGAATTTATTGAAATTTGCTTTATTGCCATGCCTTTATTTGTACCAGCGGCTCAAGCCTTGGGTATTGATATGGTTTGGTTTGGGGTAGTAATGGCAATTAATTTACAGACTGCTTTTATTTCCCCACCAGTGGGCTTTTCTTTATTTTATTTACAAAGTGTTGCCCCTAAAGAAGTTAGTACACTAGACATACATAAAAGTGCTATTCCGTTCATGATTTTGCAATTTATTGTGTTATTAATTGTGATTATTTTTCCTCAAACTGTAAGCTGGTTGATTAATGTTTCAAGCATAACTTAAAATTATGATGATTATTTTATGAATATTTTTAATAAAATTAGTCAATTTCCCCTCTATATACAAATTGTTTTTGCTCTTATTTTAGCTGTTATATTAGGAATTATTTTAGGTGCGGGAAACCCTATTATTGATCCTTCATTAATAGAACATTTAGCTTTACCTTGTACCTTAATTTTAAAAGCTCTTAGAACTTTAGCTACACCTTTAATTTTCTTGGCAATTATTCATACTTTTTTAACTGCGGAAATTCCTAGTCAATCAGGTAAAAAATTAGCAGTTTTATTAATTACTAATACTCTTGTAGCAATTATTATTGGATTATTAGTAGCAAATATTTTACAACCCGGTAGTCATGGTACTTTAGAGTTAGGAATAGATACAAAACCATCGGAAAAAACCTTAGATCCTTGGGGATTATTACAGGATCTTATTCCAGATTCAATAGTAAAACCTTTAGTAGATAATAATGTTATTCAATTAATTATTGTTGCTTTATCTTTTGCTATTGTTTTAAGGGGATTAAAAACTAAATTTATTGAAGAAAATAATACTGATTATTTCCCCATTGAAAAGTTAATAACGGTATTATTTGAAGCAGTTATTATTATTGTTCATTGGGTAATAAAACTTGTTCCTTTTGCTGTTTTTGGGATAGTATCACAAACGATCGCCCTGAAAGGATTTGCCCCTTTTAAATCTCTAGGATTTTTCGTAATTGCGGTAATTATTGCTTTAATTTTACAGGCAATGTATTATTTAACTCGTGTTTATTTTGGTTCGTGGGTACATCCTATTGATCTTCTCAAAAAAGGTTCAGATGCTTTAATTACAGCATTTTCTACGGCTTCTTCTACGGCAACCATGCCTATAACTTTCAAGGTTTTAATTGAGAAAATAGGTTTAAGAGAATCCTCTGCTTCTTTAGGGGCGTTGGTGGGCAGTAATTTTAATAATGATGGCACAGCTTTATATGAAGCAATGTCAGCTTTATTTATCTCCCAAATTCTCAATCAACAATTAACCTTAACTCAACAAATTATGGTGATGCTAACTTCTATTATCGCTTCAGTGGGTGCGGCCGGAATCCCTGAAGCTGGTTTAGTTACCATGACACTGGTGTTTACCTCCGTTGGATTACCTACGGAATATATCGCTATTTTAGTTACCGTTGATTGGTTTCTTGATCGATGTCGTACCGCTATAAATGTAATGGGAGATATGACTGTTAGTGCCTTAGTGGATGGTAAAACGAGGAAAGCAAAGTTAGAGGAAGCATTTATCGAAACAGAAATAACATAATTACTTAACTTAAAATGTAAAAAAACCATAAAAGTTATGCAATAGTAGTTAGTCTCAGAGTATTCAGTATTAAAAGTTACAAAATATTAAGAATTAAATTTATAATCTGTTTTGCATAAGATCTACTAATTTAATTCATAAATTAATTATTGAATCAATATCGTCAATTTATATTTAAAGAGATAACGTCATGATTATTGCTACTGATACAAAAATTAAATTAAATAAAATCGAAAAAGTTAAAGTTGCTAAACATGGTTTAGATGTAAAACAAGAGTTAGAAAATTTTGCTAATATCGGTTGGGAGGCTATGGAAGAAGATGATTTAATTGTAAGATTGAAATGGTTAGGTATCTTTTTCCGCCCAGTAACTCCGGGTAAATTTATGTTACGATTGCGTATGCCTAACGGTATTCTTACTAGCAAACAAATGCGGACTTTAGCGGAAATTATTGAACGTTATGGAGATGATGGTAGTGCTGATGTTACTACCCGTCAAAATATACAATTAAGAGGTGTACATTTACAGGACATTCCTGAAATTTTCCAAAAACTTGAAGCCGTAGGTATGACTTCCGTTCAATCTGGCATGGATAATGTGCGTAACTTAACCGGTTCACCTGTAGCGGGAATAGATCCTGATGAATTATTTGATACGAGGGAATTAAACCAAAAGTTACAAGATTTAATTACAAATAAAGGTCAAGGTAGTTACGAATTTAGTAATTTACCTCGAAAGTTAAATATAGCTATTGACGGTGCTAGAGATAATTCTATTCACGCAGAAATTAATGATATTGCTTTTATTCCAGCTTTTAAAGATGGTGAATTTGGCTTTAATGTCTTAATTGGTGGTTATTTATCCGCTCAACGTTGTGCAGAGTCTATCTCGATGGATGTGTGGGTAAAACCGAATGATGAAGTTATTGAGTTAAGTGCGGCTATTTTAAAGGTTTATAGTGAAAATGGCTTAGAGGAAGGTTTGAGGGAGAATCGGGGTAAATCTCGTTTAATGTGGTTAGTGGATAAATGGGGTATGAATCGATTTCGCATAGAAGTGGAAAAAATGTTAGGGAAATCTCTGTATTTTGCCGCTTCTAAAGATGAATATACCATGGAAAAACGAGATCATTTAGGTGTCCATCCCCAAATCCAAGAGGGTTATAATTATATTGGTATTCATATCCCCGTTGGCCGTTTAGATGCTCAAGGAATGTATGATATTGCTCGTTTAGCTGACGTTTATGGTAAGGGTGAAATTCGGGCAACAGTAGAACAAAATTTTATCATTCCTTTTGTCGCTGACGAGAAAGTAGAATCTTTTTTAGCTGATCCAGTATTACAAAAATATCCGATCAATCCTACTCCTCTTGTGCGATCGCTAATTTCCTGCACAGGTGCTCGTTATTGTAACTTTGCCTTAGTAGAAACCAAAGAAAGAGGCTTAAAATTAGCCCAAGAATTAGATGCCGAATTAAATATACCTGAAAGAGTTCGTATTCATTGGACTGGTTGCCCCAACTCTTGCGGACAAGCTCAAGCAGGTGATATAGGTTTAATGGGTACAAAAGCGAAAAAAAATGGACAAGTAGTAGAAGGAGTTAATTTATTTACTGGAGGAAAAGTTGGTAAAGATGCTCATTTAGGTGTTGTTGCTCAGAAAAGTATCCCTTGTGACGATCTCAAATCAGTATTGAAAGATTTATTGATTTCCAATTTTGGAGCTACACATAAGTAATTGCGAATAGAGTATAACTTAATTTTATTAATCTGAGATCTTGCTTACATCAATAAATAAAAACTAAATAAAAGGTGGCAGGTAGTAGGTGTTAGGTTTGATTATTTTTGATTATTTTGAAAGTTGAAACAATAATAGACACGAGTGCAAAATTCAAAGTAAAATCTGTTGGTGAAAAATGTTGATTTTTTAACTCATTACTTATTACTTATTACTCGACTTGGTGCAAGAAGTCTAATTAAGAGTGTTTTTTGCAGCGGGGGCTTTAGATTACCTGAAGTTAGACTTTAATAAGCTGATAGAGGCAAGACAGGAAGGAGGGGGGTGAGAAGGAGAGGGGGAGATTGTTGTCAAAATGACTCAAACATCTGAATTAAATTTGATCAATAATTATCGAAAATCAATTTTAATCATGTTTAACTCTCCTTATCTCCTAGTCTTCTTTAAGCTGATAGCTGACGGCTAATACCTACCTCACGAAAATACTTTTTGAGCAACCCATACTTAGGGTTTGCTGAATAACTCAGAAAGCTATAAAAAACAACGGTTTAGATACACTACATTGCTCATAAAATGAGTCTTTAGGAGTTATAATCACCAAAAAACCCCGCACTTTTATGTATCGCAAGACTGAACATTTACACAATACTATCAGTGATTTTCAATTTCCCAACGGTTTTCACTTGGATGAAAATAATCGTTAAAACAAAAGTAAATGAAGAAGAAATATTGTCAAGAAAAGAAAGAGAAAAAATAGAAGTAGTCAAAGAATTATATAGACAACAATTGCAAATGTACTCAGAAAATAAACAGACAATAGAAAATAGAATAGTAAGTATAGAACAGCCTCATATTAGACCAATAGTAAGAGGTAAAGCAAGAGTATCAGTAGAATTTGGAGCGAAAATATCAGTATCTTATGTAGAAGGATATATATTTTTAGACTATGTAGGTAGAATGGTCAAATTTTGCCTCGGCAAAATACTTAAAAAAGCAAGTAGAAAAATATTATAAAATGTGGGGATATTATCCAGAATCGATACATGTAGATAAAATTTATAGAACGAAAGAAAATCGAAAATACTGTCAAGAAAAAGGGATAAGAATGAGTGGGCCAAAATTAGGTCGTCCAAAGAAAAATATAAGTATTTAAACAACAAAGATCAGCATAAATAGTATATGATTTTTTCATTATAATTATTTCCCACTTCAATTTATTTTAATATTTTCTAACACTTTTTTAAGTTCATCTATAGCAATAGGTTTCCTTATATAATCATTCATCCCAGCATTTAAACATAATTGTCTATCGCCTTCTAAAGCATTAGCAGTTAAAGCAATAATATAAGGTTGCGGTTTTGACAATTTACGAACCATTTTTGTAGTGGTAATTCCGTCCATTTCTGGCATTTGCATATCCATTAAAATTACGTCATAAAATTGTTTTTCTAACATCTGTAAAACTTCTAAACCATTGTTAGCAATATCAGCAGTATAGCCAATTTTTTTGAGGATTAATAAAGCTACTTTTTGATTAACTTTATTATCTTCAGCTAAAAGAATTTTTAACAAAGAAATTTCTGAGTTTAATTGTGCTGATTTGAGGGAAGATTTTTCTGTGCTAATTTCACTATCAGTAACTACTTGAAGATTGACAGTAAAATAAAAAGTTGCACCTTTGTCTTGAGATTTAAAAATCCAATTTTCAGGAGGATTTCCCCCAATATTACCAAAACTTTCTACCCACATTTTACCCCCCATTAAAGCTACTAAATTTTTACTTATAGCTAACCCTAAACCAGTGCCACCATATTTACGGTTAATGGAAGCATCCGCTTGGGTAAAAGGTTGAAATAATTTATTAATGCGATCGCTATCTATCCCAATACCAGTATCTTTAATACTAATCAACAACTCATATTCTTCCTGTCTTCCATTACTTCCCATCCTTTGAGGGGAGGATTGAGGAGGATTTTTCCATTGATTCTCCTCTTTTAAGGGGGAGTTAGGGGAGGTAACATCCACACAAATCAAAATCTCTCCATTATCGGTAAATTTAAGGGCATTGCTTATCAGATTTAAAATGATTTGACGAAGGCGAGAAGCATCACCTAAAAAAGTTGTTGGTAAATTATTACTAATTTCGTAGTCAAGATTGATACTTTTATCTGTGGCTTGTTTCGAGAGTAAATTACACAAAGATTTAAGGATGTCTTTTAAAATAAAAGGATGTTTTTCTAATTCCAATTTGCCTGACTCAATTTTCGAGAAATCCAAAATATCATTAATAATAGTTAAAAGTGCATCGCTACTATCTTGAATGGTATTAAGTAAATCTTTTTGTTCATTATTTAAAGGTGTCATCGATAATAACTGTGCCATACCGATGACTCCATTCATGGGAGTGCGGATTTCGTGACTCATATTCGCCAAAAATTCACTTTTAGCTTTTGTGGCTTTTTCCGCAGTTTCTTTGGCAATAATTAGTTCTTTTTCTGCTAATTTTCGATCAGTTATATCAATAAAGGTGACGATTACTTGCTTAATTTCTCCATCATTATCAAACTCAGGAAAAGCATTAACTAAAACCCAAACCCTTGAATTATCTTCTCTATTGATACCGACAATATAATTTTTCAGAGGTTGTTGAGTTTTTAAAACTTGATGAACAGGATAACACTCTACAGGCATAATATCACCATTTTCTAAGAAAAAATGCCAAATAGGATCAATTTTTGATTTACCTAACATTTGTTCAGAAGTTAAGCCTAATAAGTCACAAGCCATAGCATTGCATAAAATTATACTACTATCTTCTGTATGAACAACTACTCCAGCGTGTAAATATTCGATAAGATGACGATATTTTGCTTCACTATTTTGTAACTCTAATTCTGTCGCTTTGCGATCGGTAATATCAAAAATGACACCATCCCAAAAAACATTTCCGGGAGCATCTTTGTAAGGTTGAGCGATGACTTGAATCCATTTTATGTGGTTATTAGGCATAATTAACCGATGTTGCGAAAAAAAAGGCTTTAACTCTATGACAGACATATTTACTTCTTTTTGTAATCCTGGTACATCATCTGGATGTATTTTTTCCCATATATAACCAGAGTTTTCTATTGCTTTTTCAGGCTCAACTTCATAAATTTCTAAGGATTTACTACTTACATAAGTAAATTTATCAATGCCATTTGTATCTCTTACATATTGATAAATCATACCGGGTATATTTTCGCTTAATCGACGGAATCTAGTTTCACTTTTTTGTAGTGCTAATTCGGTTTTCTTCCGGTTCGTAATATCTATATAAGCAATAGCTACCCCATAATGAGGTAGAGGAATAGGGGCAGCACTAACACTTAACCAGTGAATACTACCATCAGGTTGAACAATACCTTTTTCTACATCATGAATAAAGCAATTTTCCCTTAATGCTCTCACACTGGCAAATTCTGATATAGACATTATAGTACCATCTCCATGAATTACTTGCCAAGAAGGATGACTATTTTCTAAATTTTCCATATATTCTTGGGGAGAAACTCCTAAAATCTCTCCTAAAATCGGATTTCCTTCGATTAATTTACCATCTTCATCGGTAATTAAAATACCAATGGGTAAAATTTCAAAGAGAATTTGATATTTTTCTTGAGATTCTTGTAAAGCAACTTCAACTTGATCAAAAGATTGAGAAACTTGTGCTAACATCTGATTAAAAGATATTGATAAAGTCCGAATTTCAGTAATAATATTATCTTCTGATAAAGGTTCATTAAATTCTCCTTCTGCTAAAGATTGACTAGCTTTACTTATGTTTAAAATAGGACGATTAATACTACGAATTGTTAAAATTCCTATGACTATTGCCGTGATAAAAGTCATTAAAGATAATAAAATTGTCCGTTGATTATTTTCTATTATTTTTGCAGTAAAATCCCCTTCTGGTACAACTGTGACAATTAACCAATCTAATCCTAAACCACCGTGATATGGAACAACTTGTACAAATTGCCGACGTTGATCATCATCTTTTAAAAAATCTAATTGTAACTTTTGATTGAGCTTTTTAAAATCATTAAATTGACTCAATAAATAACGACTTGTAGCTTGAATTAACGGATCTTCACTTTCTATAGCTTTAATTTTTTCGAGGATAATTTCACCATTTTTTTCTTTTTTCCGAAAGGGCAAATTATGACTAGAAGTACCAATTAAAAAGCCATTTTTATCAACAATAAATACTCGACCATTTTTACCAATCTGTAAACTAGAAATAAAATGACGAAAAAAAGTTAAATCCACTGCGGCGGAAAAAACCCCTAATAATTTACCAGTTTTCTCATCATAAATAGGACGGCTATTATTAAGAGAAAAATCAGTATTATCTGCTAATTGAAAAATCGGTATTGATATTGGTTTGCCTGTTTTTACCGCAGTTTCATACCAAGGGCGAGATTTGAGATGAAAATTTTTAATAGTATCAATTAAAGCTAATTTTTCCCCCCGATAATTAACACTATAAATCTTAAGTTCGGAAGGATTATCCGTATTTGTTTCTAGGATAGTGGGAAAAGGATTACGATTTGCTACTTGAAAAACACCTTCTTCCGTACCTACCATAATATGACTAACCGTAGGAAACTGTTGTAATTGAAAATAAAGATATTGCCTTAATTGAGATGTATTCTTAAGATTCAGGTATCCTAAACGAAAAGCGTCAGCATTAATGCGATTTATCAACGTGGGGGTGGCTAAATAGTTATCTAAATACTGAACTACGTTATCAGTGGTTTGTCGGTGAATTTCTAGGATTAATTTTTGAAGGGATTGTTGTTCACTACGATATGACAAATAACCTACTAATCCCACTGCCCCGACAATTTGCACTACAAAGGGAACAATTAACACCCATTGCAGAGAGATACTCGGAAAACGAGGTTTTTTTGAATTATGATCTTTTGATGGTGATTGCATTGTGTAAAACCATAAAATTATCGCTGAAATAAATAATAAATATCAAGTTTGGTTAATTACTTATAAAATCAATGTTAGTAGTAATACTAATGCAAAATTAATTGTATAGAAGTAATATAAGGCAAAGGCTTGAAACTCTTTGTTATCTTTTTGTTACCTTTTTGTTACTTTTTTGTTACTATAGCTTTGAAAAAAAAATATACTTGTATTTTATTAAGTTTTTACTTTACTTCAATTAAAGTTATTTGTTAGGTGTAAAATTCATTTTACAAGATTTAATCATAATTAAATTTCTTCTCATTCCTATATTTTGACATTTTCTAACGCCTCTTGTAATTGTGCCATGGCAATAGGTTTGCTAAGATAATCATTCATTCCTACCTTAAAACATAATTGACGATCACTTTCTAAGGCATTAGCGGTTAAAGCAATAATATAAGGCTGTAGTTTTGAAGATTCACGGATAATTTGTGTCGCAGTGACACCATCCATTTGAGGCATTTGCATATCCATTAAAATCACGTCATAAAATTGTGTTTCTAACATTGCTAAAACTTCTAAACCATTATTAGCAACATCCGCTTTATAACCTAATTTTTTCAGGGTTAATAAGGCTACTTTTTGATTAACTTTGTTATCTTCAGCAAGAAGTATTTTCAGATTTGATTTTTTGATTTTGGGTTGGGTAAAAAGGTTTTCTGATATTATTTTTAGTTCTTTTTCATTATTAAAAACTTCTTTGATAGGAAGGGTAAAATAAAAAGTTGAGCCTTTCGTTGTCGATTTTAAAATCCAATTATCAGGAGGATTACCCCCAATATTGCCTTGACTTTCTACCCACATTTTTCCCCCCATTAATTCAACTAAGTTTTTACTGATAACTAATCCTAAACCAGTACCTCCGTATTGACGGTTAATGGAAGCATCCGCTTGGGTAAAAGGTTTAAATAATTTATTGATGCGATCGCCACTAATACCAATACCATCATCTTTGATACTAATAATCAACAATTTATCTTCTGTTTTATTACCTTCCCCCATTTTTAGGGGGGATTGAGGGGGGTTACTTCTTCTTTTGTGAAGGGGAGATAGAGGAGAGATAACATTCACAAAAATTAAAATTTCGCCTTTTTCCGTAAATTTAAGGGCATTACCAATAATATTAAGTAAAACTTGCTGTAAACGAGAACTATCTCCTAAAATCTGACTAGGAACACAATCATCAATTTCATAGTTAAGATTAACGCCTTTATCGAGAGCCTGTTTACAAAAAAGACGACTCACCGATTTAATTATATCTTCTAACATGAGAGGATGTTCTTCTATTTCCATCATCCCCGATTCAATTTTAGAAAAATCAAGAATATCATTAATAACAGTTAACAGAGTATCAGCCCTTTTTTTAATAGTATTAACAAAATCTGCTTGTTCATTGGTTAATTCAGTCAGAGAAAGAAGTTGCACCATCCCTACCACGCCATTCATCGGAGTGCGAATTTCATGACTCATATTAGCTAAAAATTGACTTTTGGCTTTTGTGGCAGCTTCTGCTTCTTTTTTGGCTTGTTCTAAATCAATTTCTATTTGCTTACGTTCAGTAATATTAGTAATATAGCCATGCCAAATGATACTGCCATCAATTTCTTTTTGTGGTATTGAATGCCCTAAAACCCAAATAACTGTACCATCTTGATGACAAACTCTATATTCACAATACCAAGGGGTTAAATTACTGGCAGATTCAAGAATACTATCTAAAATCATATTTTGATCATCGGGATGAAGTACTTCAAAAACTTTATCAGCACTATCTTTTACATCTTCAGGAGTAACTCCATAAATATCTTCAATACCTCGACTAGCATAAGGAAAAGATGACTTACCATCAACAGATAAACGATATTGATAAATTACCCCCGGTATTTGATTCGCTAGTTTTTCCAAGCGATATTTTGACTCAATGGTGTCGGTTATATCTAACATCACTCCCGCCCATGCTACATTACCATCTTTTCTTAATTCTGGTCGGTCATTGGCTTGTAACCATTTTAGTTTACCACTAGGAGTTATCATACGCCATTCATAATGAAAGGGTGACATAGTATGAATATTCTCTAATACTGCTTGTTCAAAACCAGCGATGTCATCAGGGTGAAATTGATTGAAAAAACTCTCAGGATTTCTTAATACTTCTTCTTGGGTAATTTCTAATATTTCTTCGACTACCGAACTAATGTACTCAAAATATTGTGAACCATCAGGACGTTGCACTACAATATAAATAATTCCGGGAGATGATACGGCAATTTTTTGAAATCTAGTTTCACTTTCTTGTAACGCTAATTGAATTTCTTTCAGTTTAGTAATATCCCTTCCAGCCGATTGAATTTCGATTAATTTTCCTTGTTCATTAAAAATACCTTGATTAATCCACTGGGTCCAACCTATCTCTTTATTGCTTCTTTGATCTCGATTTTCCGCCATAAAGTTATTATTTTCAGGAGTCAGTAATGATATTTGTTCTAAGATACTTTCTAAATCTTCTTCATCAGCAAAATTTACCCATTTTTGTCCCATTATTTCTTCTAATTTACAACCTAAAGCATGACATAAAGAATCATTGGCAAAAGTAATTGTCGTATCAGGTAGCGATCGCAAAATAAAATCTGTTTGTTGTTCAACTAATTGATGATAACGACTTTCACATTCGTTAACAGTTTGTTGAATTTGCTTTGTCATTAAATTAAAAGATTTTGCTAAAATATTTAGTTCAAGTATTTTTGTATCTTCAGATAAACAATAATTAAAATTTCCTTGGGCGAGAGATTCACTAGCTAAACACAGACGTAAAATTGGACGATTAATCCATTTAGTAGTCCAAATACTTATAACAATAGCAATGATTAAAGTTAAAAAACAAAATAAAATAGTATTTGTAATATTTTGTTTAATTTCTGCTGTAAAATCTGACTGAGGGATAGCAATAATAATTAACCAATCAATACCATAATTATTGTGATAGGAAATAACTTGAACAAAAGTATTATTATCAGCAAGAAAAATATGATTTTCCGCTCCAGAAATTAAGGCGATATTAGCAAATTGATCATTAATAATTTTCAGACTTTTTTTAAGTAAAGAATCATCAATTTCTTTAACAGAAAGACGCTCAGATTTACCTTTTATTGATTTATAAGGCTTTATGGTCGTAGAACTTGCTACTAATAAACCTGATTTTTCCACGATAAAAACTTTTCCTGTTTTTCCCACTTTTAATCCTTGCAAAAAAGTGTTTATTTTCGACAAACTTAAATCAATACCCACAACCCCCATAATCTGATTAGATGAATTATAAACAGGCGCACTAGCAGAAATAGCTACTTCTGTCGGTATATCAGCCCAATTATAAATATTACTCCAGATAGGTTTACCCGCTTTTATCCCTTGAGAATACCAGTTAGCATCGTTAGGATTTTGTCCTTTGAAGATCATAGGCGGATAAATTTTATTACCTTTTTCATCAGGTTTATAACTGTAAAGAATGTCAAGATTAGGCTGTTTTATTTCCGCTATTTCAAGATTACCCTCAGCATAACCAACACCAATAAATTCGCCCTTTTCATTACCATAATTAATATAAGTAAAATCATGATTTTGTAGTTGTTGCCAAAAATATTTACTTAATTTATCAAAGTCTTGAGGCGAAATTAATTCTGATTCAATTACTTGCTTATTAATTTGATTAATTTGTTGTGCAACATCTAAGTAATTATTGAGACGATGTTCTATTTTTTCCCCAATTTCTGTCATTAATTTATCAGTAATATTTTTTACCGCTTTTTGCCCACTAAGATAAGAAATATAACCGACAAAACTCATCGCAACGACAATTTGCACTACAAAAGGGATAATTAATACCCATTGAAGAGAAAGATTCGGAAAATGTATTTTTTTTAAATTATTACCGTTTGATAATGGTTGCATCTTTTAACAATTTTTTAACGGTATGATTATCAAGAGGGCTTTGACTTTCATCATAGGCTTATTAACTCACATTCTACATATTTTTATGATTTTTCGTAAATATTTTATGGTATTATGCGTAGATTTTATTCACTTCATTATAATCTAAAATTTTCAAATACGAGATAAATTTACTATTTTTAAACCAGATTTTGGATGCAAACTAGGAATATTATCTAAACTTAAATTTTGGTTTTTTGCTAATTGCCAAGTATAATTACGCAATAATAATGAAGCAAAAATTTTCATTTCCATCTGAGCAAAAGCATAACCTAAACAAAAACGTGAACCACCACCAAAACCTACTAAACTAAAGTCTATTTTTTTATGTTCTTCTCTTTCTTTATTAAAGCGTTCAGGATCAAAAAATAAAGGATCAGAATAGATATTTTTATCCTTATGAGTTGATTCAATTCGATATAAAACTTGCCAACCTTCAGGCACATAATAACCATTAAAAACAAAAGGTTTTACAACTCCTCTAAAACCACCACCAACAGGAGGATATAATCTTTCAACTTCCTTTAAAACTTGGTCTAAATAAGGCATTTGTTTTAGTTGATTTAAGTTTAAATTATCTTCTTGATTTAACTTATTTTGTTCTTCTTTAGCCTTACTTAAAACATCAATATTTTGGGATAAAGCTAAACACAAAGAAGTCAACATCGAAGTAGTAGTTTCATGACCAGCAAACAACATTAATAAGGCTTGAAGTTTAATTTCTTCTATACTTAAACCGTTACCTTCTTCATCTTTAGTTTGAATCAATAAACCTAAAGCATCATTCTTAGGTTTTTCTTGTCTTTTTAAGATTTCTTTTTCTAAATGAGATAATAATAAATCTCTACTTTTTAAAGCCTTATGATATTTTGTTCCTAAAATGTTAATAGGAAAACTAAATAAACCAGAACTTAATTGACTAAAAAGTTTCGATAAATAAGTTATATTTTCACCTCTTTCACTACCTAATAATAACACACTAGCAATTTCAAAAGTCATTTGTTTAAGTTCAGTAAACCATGTAAAATTTTTTTGTTTTTCCCATTTTTCTAAATAACTTTGAATAATATTTAACATCGTATCAAAATAATTATTTAAAGCACTTCCATGAAAACTCGGCATCAACAATTTACGGTTGCGTTTATGTTCATCACCATCTTGTAAAAATAAAGATCTTCCCAGTAATTCATGAAAAGTTTTAGGCCAACCTTTTTCCCACGAAAAATGATCAAAATGAGTTTGTAAAATAAAACGATTTGCTTGAGCACCGCACATCATTACCGTAGGTTTTCCTAAAATATTCGTCTTAAAAATTGAGCCATATTGTGCTTGTTTTTTATCACCAAAATTAGGATCACTAATAAAATTTAAAGTTTCTCCGATAATAGGTAAACCGAAACTTCCTGGTGGTAAAAGATAATTAGGAGGTAATTTTTTTGTCATGATATTTGTTTAAATAAAATAAAATTAGTTAAAGTTTATCAATATATTAATATAGTACTATGTTTAAACAGTATCAGAGTAACAGTAATAATAACATTGAATTGGTGTTTGATCCCAATGGTTCAGCCCGTTTGAGTGCCATGACTCCTGATAAGCAAGAGGAGAGGAATTATTTTTGGATGAATGAAGAATCACCGACTTTTTTAACGAATAATACCTCAGTAAAAAGGGGAGAAAAATGTTTTCAAATTGAGTTTTCGATCGACGGAAATAAACGATTATTAATTACTGCAAAAGATTTAAAAACAGGTAAATTAACCCATAAAAATTACCCTGTGATTAAACTTAGCTAATTCGTAGGATGGGCATTGTTCACCAAATTCAACAAAAGGAGTGTTAAATAACGTTTAATATAACTCCAAACAATGAAGGATCGGATTTTCAGATAATTCTTTAATTACTTCTATCCTAGAACGTAGAATAAACTCAACCTTATTTGTGGTAGTATTTCCACCTCTTAACCAAATTACTTTTGGAGGTGAATCGTAGAGACGACTTTTTTCAGCAAAATCAGCATCTTGTGTCACAATTATAAAACCTGACAATTTTGCTAATTCCCAAATTTCATTATCATTTGCAGATGTCATCTCTAAAAATTGAACATGAGTAGAGTTAGGAAAAATATCAGCCAGTCTTCCGACTAATTTTCTACTCAAATTTTGATCAAAAAGTAATCTCACTCTTTACCCTACCATTGATACTAAACGATGTTCTCGATCGGCGGCAAAAGCTAAACAAGCCTTAATATCCTCTTGGGTTAACTCTGGAAAATCATCGATAATTTCCTCTATCGTCATTCCCTCCGCTAACCAACCTAAAACATCATAGACAGTTATACGCATATTGCGGATACAAGGTTTTCCTCCTCGTTTACCAGCTTCGACGGTGGTAATATCTCTATAACTCATAATTTCATTTCTCCCATAAATTACTACCATTTTAGTGTAATGAAGGAATATTTCCTTGATTTAGCCACTGGATAGCTAAATAGGGATGAATAATATTAATATTATGATTTGGCGAATGATAAATTCCATGTTTTTGGGGAATAATAATTTCTACATCTTTATTGAGAAAATCTTGAAAATTAGCTGTGATTAACATATCCGCTTTTCCTGCTAAAGCTGTTTCTAAAACCATTTGATCTTCAATGTCATCGATCGCAATCACCCCAGTGCCTCCGAGGGTTAGTTGAGGTGCATAATTGGCGATCGCACTCACATAAAAAGAAGCATCTTTCGCCAGAGGAGTTAATCTTAATAGTACCTTTTCCAAACGATTTAACATCCCCCAAGAAATAACTAACTCTATTTTTCCTGAAGCATATTTGCCACAACGAACCAAATTTACTATGCTTTGACAAGCAGAATTTTTATTTCCTTTAATATCTGCTAATAGCGCAGCACACCAAATATTAAGATCAAGACATAATCGTAAAGGTTTACACATCACGAGTTAATTCAATGGAGGCTAATAAAATATCATCTTCTGTTTCTAAAGTATTTAACCAGTCTCGATCAATATTTTGACTGATTTTTTCTTCCGCTAGTTTATATTGATGATCTAACAATACTCTGGTAATATCTTGAGCAATTTCTTGCCATTGTGCTTTTGATGCAGTATTACTTAGTTGTAATAATACTGACCAAGCATTAGATGGTAAAATAGAACCCAACTTAATGGAAGCACTGGCAATTTGAGATAGAGATCGATTTTCCAGTTTAGAGACAGAAGTTATACGCTCTGCCGTTTCTAGATCAACGTGAGCCGAAAGTGTTTTACCTGCCATGTTTCTATTGTTTTTATAAGTTCTATAGAAATTATAGCTTTTAACATCGAATTTTATTATTTCTCTTAAAAGAGTTATTGATAAATGTATCTATAGTGAGGAAAATACAGATGAATTACTATGATTTTAGTTACATTTTTAATTTCAATATAGAAAAAAATATTGAAATGTATTTAGACGCATTATATGAAGCAGGATGCGGAGATGCTATAGTTGGCATGGGGCAGAAAGGATCGATCGTACTAGATTTTATGAGAGAATCAGAATCAGCTTATCAAGCCGTTTATAGTGCCATTCAACAAGTAAAATCGGTTATTCCCACCGCCTTTTTAATACAAGTTTCCCCTGATTTAGTGGGAGTACTAGAATTATCAGAAATTTTGGAATGTAGTAAACAAAATGTTCAAAAATACATTAATAAAGATACATTTCCTAACTCATTTTTTAAAAGCCATCAGGCTATTTGGCACTTAGATGAGGTGTTAGAATGGTTTTGGATTAAAAATGAAAAAAAAGTTGATTTTAAATTATTAGAAATAGCCAAATTATCCCGAAATATTAATCTCACCTTAGAAACAAAAAAAGCTAATGATCAAATTTTAAAACAAGCTCAAGAATTGGTAGCAATTTAATCACCCTTATTTTTCATAAAATAATATCCTCTCTTTTTAGTGTTTAAATTATTATTTTTTCTCTTAAATTCGATCGAACTCCTCTGGTTGTTGATCAGAAACTTTGCTAAGTACTTTTTGGAATTTTTTCCAACTACCTTTTTTCGCTCTTTCCGCTAAATAATTTTTCCCAATAGAAGATAATTGATTTGATAAAGCGATACTAACTCATCGATCGAGATATTTTCGTCATCAGATATAATTTGTATTTGTTTATTCATCATAGTTAAATTTCTCTTAATAACCTATTATTGCTTATTGTGCTATTGCTATACTTTTAATAGGAAAAAACACCGCAGGAGAAACATGGAAAAATTCAGCTAACTCTTGAATATGACGATTAGTTAATTGACGTTTTCCCTTTAAAATATCTGAGATAATAGACTCCGTTTTAAAAATAGAAACAAGATTTTTTTGTTTTAAATTATGCTCTTCCATAAGAACTTTTAACAAATCAACTCCATAAATATCGGGAATTAAATCCCCTTGTTTTTGCTCATAGTTATATACCAAAGTGCCTAAAACTTCCAAATAATCTTCTTCTGCTGGAGTAAGAGATGATTTATCAAGCAATTGATTCATAACTTCTTGAGTCATTTCTAAATCATCATCAGTGACAATGGGGCGAGGAGGAAATTGGTTAACAAGTTCGAGATATTTTTCTGTGACTATCATATATCTTAAATAACTTAAAAGGAAAATAAAATTAATTGAATAAAACCACCCTGAATTATGATGTAAAGGAAAACAAAATGATTGAAATGTATAACTTTATTATTAATCTAAGATTAAATCTAAACTAGACTATTACTTAGAAAACCAAGAGTCTTTTTTCCATTTCTTTTTATCGTACTCCAAATGAGTTAAAACTGCCCGAATATAGACTTTTCCCCTAGAAAAATTAATCTTCGTAATCAGTCTATAATTATTTCCACAAATGTTAAAAACCGTTAGTTGCCCTACTAAGTCAGCAGTAGGGAAAGTTAGACGAACATCATTAAAATGTTGCCATTGACTTTGGCTTGTAATCTTATAGAACCCATTTGGTATCTTTTTTAGAATGGTTACATAATAATGATTTCAGAAGAAATACTTTAATCTCGTCAAAGCCTTTTGTTATTTGGGTTACAGGCGTAAATATCAAATAGGTTCTATACCAAAATCTTAAACCCGTTTCTGCATAACGATCAATAAGTTAGTATTTTAAAGTCAAGAAAACTATCATTTAGGAAATTTGTTAAAATTATCAATTATAGTCAGTATTAATTTAAGCAAAAAATGGTTAGTACAATCAGACAAAAAGCCATCGTAGGCAAAAATGGCAAAATAGAAATTTCTCAAAGTCAATTTAAAGAAGGTGCTTCTGTGGAAGTTATCATTGTCAATAACTCTACAGAAATTGAAGATGAAACAACTTATTTATTAAAATCAGAAGCCAATAAAAAACAGTTATTAGAGTCGATCGAAAATGTAAAACAGGGTAAAATTGTGTCGATAAATTTAGAAGATTATGAGAAAAATAACCTTTGAAATTAACGCATTTGAACAATTTAATTATTGGGCAAATACAGACAAGAAAATATTTAAAAAGATTTTATTATTATTAAAGGATACACAAAAAAATCCTTTTACTGGATTGGGTAAACCAGAACCTTTAAAACATGAATTACAAGGATATTGGTCAAAAAGAATCAATCAAGAACATCGATTAGTCTATCAAGTTGATGATGATTCCATTATCATTATATCTTGTCGCTACCATTATGATACTAAACAGTAACTCCCTCTAATTCATCCTCCGTCATCTCATAAAGACTTCTAATTTTCTCCAATTTCTCCTCATCCGCATCCCAAAAACCGCGCCCATTAGCTTCCAACATTCTCCCCACAATATTACGGAAGGCTTCGGGATTCGCTTCCCTCAACTTATTCGCCATCTCTTGATCCAATACATAAGTATCAACCGCTTGATCATATACCCAATTATCGGTAAAATCTGTTGTGCCTCCCCAACCGATTAAAGCCGTCATTCGCTGAGAGATTTCGTAAGCACCGCCCGAACCTTGATCAGCCATAGCTTTCGCCCATTTGGGGTTAAGTAACTTAGTGCGGTATTCCATCCTTAAAACCTGCTCTAATTTACGGGGAGTGGTATCCTTAGAGAAACTTTCCACAAAACTAGCCGTTACCTTCCTACCACTTTGTTTCTCCGCCGCCCGTTTCAAGCCTCCCGTGTTAGCATAATATTCCTGAATATCCGTTAAGCCATACTCCACCGAGTCGATTTCCTGCACAACGGTTGTGCTAGTTTGTAATAGTTTATCTAAAATTTCGGGGCGCGTCTCTCCTTTATCCTTCCTACCGTAGCTGAAAACATTGCGACTCTTCCATGTATCTGCTAACTCATCACCAGAATCCCAGTTACCATCCACAACTTGATCATTTACTAACGAGCCAAAATCGCCGTTAGGATTAGAAAACAGTCGTGCGGAAGGATTATCTATTCCTTTTTCCTTTAATTCAAGATAATGTTTCCGAATAAAGTTATTTTCGGGAGATTCATCGACGATCGAAGCACGGTAAAATAAATCATCTAACAATTCGATAATATTCAAAAAAGTATCTCGGAAAATCCCTGATAAATTGCCTAAAACATCAATGCGGGGATGCCCTACTTTTTCCAATGGCATTAACTCATATCTTACTATGCGCCCTGTGCCTTCTTTCACAGGTTGAGCACCCACTAACTCTAGTAAAATACCAATAGACTCACCCTTAGTCTTAATAGCATCCAATCCCCATAACATAACGGCGACAGTCTCAGGATAACAACCATTTTCCGCCAAATTCTGCTCAATAATCTTCTTACCAATCTCTCTACCTCTTAGATACGCACCCTGAGAAGGCATCCGATAGGGATCTAATGCGTGAATGTTACGACCTGTAGGAAGAACTCCAGCACCATCTCTGAGTAAGTCACCTCCCGGCGCAGGGGGGATATATTCACCGTTTAAGCCTCTTAATAAGTTAGTCAATTCGTCTTCTGTCTGCATTAACAAGTCAGTGATTAGCTGTTGTTGTGCAAAACGTTGCTTTAATTCTTCCTCTTTTTCCGCTTTCTTCTCCACTCTGGCAAATAAATCACTATTGCTTAACTCTTGGGCGAAGTTTTGTTGACTATAAGTATCATTAAAATAAGCCTCAAGGTAAGATTGTAGTTGCTCTGGGGTGGGTTTTTCTCCTAAGATGTGTAAACCAGAGGAAAATAATCTTTGCTCGACAATTTGCAAATAGTCATAAATTTGGACAAAATAATCATTAAGGGCTTGGTTACTAAATAATTTAGCATTTTCATCGGTAAATTCGATACCTAGTTTTTCCCCTTCGGTAAATTTGCAGTCTTTATATAAGCCACTATCGACTATTTTTTGGATAATATCCCCTTTTAATAGCTGATTTTTCTCTGTATCTTCTCGATACTCGTTAATTAACTCTTTTAATGCCATTAACTCTTTATATAACCCTGCCCTACCGTAAGGAGGCACATTATGAGAGATAATCACACCATAACCCCTTCTTTTTGCTAACATGGATTCACTGGGGTTGTTGGCGGCGTAAATGTAGAGGTTAGGAATATTGCCTAATAGTACATCTGGCCACGAGTAACCAGTATTACCTAAAGGATTACCGGGCAACCATTCTACTGTGCCGTGCATTCCGAAGTGGATAATCGCATCGGCTTGAAAGTCGTTTTGCAACCATTTATAAAAGGCTGTATATTGGGGATGGGGTGTTAAATCCTTTTCAAACATGAGTCGCATCGGATCTCCCGCTATACCAAGAGGTGGTTGTACTCCAATCCAGACGTTACCGAGTTGAATACCGCCGATTTGGAATTTATCACCGATGGTTTTAATGCCTGTTTGAGTGAGATTTCCCCATTGTTTTTGGATTTTATTAATCAGTATATACCCTAACCATCGATCGAGGATTTTTACATCAACGGTATTAGAGTTAATAGTTAATAGTGACTTGTCAATAGTTATTGAATCACCTTCTGCCTTCTGCCTTCTGCCTTCTGCCTTTCCTGAATAGGAGATGAAATCATCGGCGGTTTTGACTTGTTTAAGAATTTCTTCGCCGTCTTCGGGAATATTATCAACGTTATAGCCTTCTTCTTTTAAGGCGTGTAAGAGTTTATGGAGGGATTTAGGCACATTTAATAAGGCGGCTGTGCCAGTTGCCCCGTATCCAGGGGGAAAACCATATAAGATAATAGCAACTTTTCGATCGAACTTCTGTTTTCTTCTTAACTTAATCCAATTATTGACTCTACCAGTAAGACGCTTAACCCTTTCAGGAATAAGGTATATATCTTCACCCACTAAACCACCCAATGGTATAGTATCGATCGCACCATCTAACTCAGGTAAAGCGTATAATACCACACTTTGCAAACCACCGATACCCTTTCTTATCCATGAATGAATATCTTCGATTAACAGAGGCGCAGCCACAATGTAAGGAATGTTTTTCGCCGTTAAGATACGTTTTGCCACTTCTACCTGTCTTCCTGCTTCCATACTACCAGCAGGTCCGCCCACTAACGGAAATCCGATGGTAGAGATAACCGCATCTACTTTAACCGCATCTTTTGATAAAGAGGCAATAGGTTTAGATAAAGAGGCAATGGGTTTAAACCGATTGTTAATATTTTCTTGCTCATAATCTGTTGTAATCCAATCCCTTACAGCAACATGACCTTCTACTCCATTAATAAAAATAGGTAAGGGAATCAATCCTGCTTCTTCAAAGTAACGAATCAGTTGAGGGATATAAGGTTGTTTGCTAATAACGTGCTTACGATATAACAATATACCAACAACAGGAGTTAATTGAGATCGCCCCTCCTTAGCAAAGGGGGAAGTATAATTTTCGTTAGCAAGAGGGGAAATACTATTTTCGTTGTCAACAACTTTCTCTTTGATTAAAGGTAATTTATCCGAATTTTTCTCCTGCCTTATTAAGGGGGGTTGGGGGGGATCATTCCTCAAATACCAATTAATATATTCCCTAGGAGAGGTAAAATAACCCTTATAGTCAGGATGGAGTAACCCCATATTAGGAGTTTCGATAAGAGGAGGAATTTCTGATACCTTTAAGCCGAGATAATTTTCTGCAATAAACCAATTCATAGAGGCAACATTTTCTACCCCTCCTGCATTCCAATAACCGTAAATAATCAACCAATTGCGTAAATCTTGAACTTTTTTGACAGGAATGTATTTTAATAATTTAGGTCCTGTTTTTAAAAAGCTAATATATCCTGCAAGTTTATCTTCTTCTTTACTATTGGTAAACTTACTCAAGATGAATTGTACAGGTTTAGGCATCCCTTGAGGCTTATCGCCAATCGAAAATTTGCCTATCTGAGTCAAACTCATTAATTCTAAAGCCGACTCGAAAACAAGACGAATGGGAATATGGGCAACTTTTTCCCTTAACCACATTACTTGATCATAATCGAAAAGCAGACTGGCAAAAAAAACATCAGCAGTTTTTAAGGCAGATTCGACATTTTCCCTTTGAGTATTAATATCCGCATCGGTAAAAACGGTAACTTCTAAACCTTCACAGCGAGATGTAGCGAGAGTAGCTGATTGACGATATAAAGCACTATTAAAAGTCTCAAATCCTGTAATTAATACGATACGTTTCATCGGCTTTGCTTTCTCAAGAATAACTTTTTGTTAAGTAATGTAAACCATTTTAACAGGTGATGAAAAAACTTCACTTAATACCAATCATGAGGATAACCAATAAACCTTTGCGTCTTTGCGCCTTTGCGAGAGAAAACAAAATCTTTACTAGGTAATAGAAAAAAAAGACAAGCCACCTCCCCCCGAGCGCTACGGCTCAAGAAAAGGTGGCTTTTATTTTATATCTTTATAATAACAAAAACTTTTAAAACTGTCAATAGTTTATCTGTTCTTTTTTAGATTAATTATTGGTAATGAGAAAGGTACATTAAATTTGTCAGTTTATAAAGTAATCTAGCACCAATATTTCCATCCCATTGATTTTCAATGTCTTTACTAGGAGAAACTTCACAAAGATCAAACCCAATGATTTTTTTCCCTGATTTAACCAAAGTTTGGATTAAATAAATAGCTTGATTAAAATCTAAACCACCAGCAACAGGAGTGCCAGTATTAGGGCAATATCCTTGATTTAAGCCGTCAATATCAAAACTAATATAAACTTTAGGGGATAAATTATTGATAATATTTTGACATTGTTTTTGCCATGATATTCCTTGATAAAGATTATTTTTTAATTGCCAATCATCGAATAAAATAAGACGATCATCGGTGTTAATTTTATCCATTTCTTCCTGACATAAATCTCTAATACCAACTTGCACTAATTTGCTGATATTTGGTAGTTGTAAAACGTTGTACATTATCGAAGCATGAGAATAAGTAAACCCTTCGTAAGCGTTGCGTAAATCTGCATGGGCATCAATATGTAAAATGCTCAATTGTTGATGATGTTCCGTAAGAGCTTTAATGTAACCGAAAGGCACACTATGATCACCGCCAATTAAAGCGATGAATTTTCCTTGGGATAAATAATTTTGGCATTGATCATATACCCATTCATTTAACTCTATACTTTCTTGATTAACCATTGCTAATTCTGAAACGATAGTTTGATCATCAAGATCATTTCCTAATTCTAAATAGTCTATCACTTTCTTGGCGATCGCCCGTGTGGTGTCACTTTTGCTTTGAATGTAGGTATTAATGGGGATAGTGGCGTATCCTTTTTCCCATGCTTGAGGTAAGTCGAAATCATACCAGTCTAATTGATAGGAAGCATCGAGAATGGCTTGAGGGCCGTTAGCTGTACCTTCTCCGTAAGAAACAGTAGCGTCCCAAGGAACAGAAAAAAAAACGATTTTGCTATCTTCAATAGTGGTAGGTAAACCAAAAAAGCAATTATTTTTTATGCTTATTTGATGAGGATTAAAGGTAGAATAATTCACTGTTATTTTTAGTAGATGTTATGATTTTTCTTGTTAAATTTAAGCTCAAAATAGTTGACTTTTTGAAGAGAATAAGTTACATTTATTTTCGCTGTTTTGCTTTTTGATAAGCTGGATCATGTTCTGCAAAACTAATAATGACAACTCTTTTTGGTGCTGGTTTTTCATAAATGCGATAAACTAGCCGATAACCAACATTATTCCACTCAATTTCTAAGGCTCGATAACCTTTTAATTCACCAATTAAATTATGACTAAAAATACCTTTAGTGTGATGAGGATCAAGAGATAAAACTTGTTGATATTTTATCAGATCTTTTCTCAATTCTAAAGGTAAATCTGGTAAATCATCTTGAGTTACTAAATTATGCAATTTGATTTGATAATGTTTTATACCCACGTTTTTCTAACCACTCCTCTAAAGCATTTTCATCAATTTCATCATCAACATCAATTACTATTTCCCATTTTGTAGGATCATCTATATCTTTTATACGTTCGATCGCTAATTGTTCTGCATATTTTTTCTTAGTATTTTCTCGTTGATATTTTATCATTAAAAACTCCACAAAATTTAAAATTTCTTGTTGTTTTTCAGGGGGTAACTCTTCCATTTTTTCCTTAACCAAATCAATAATATTCATCAGTAAAATATCTCCTTTTTTTAATAATTAGTAATAAAGAAAAGTAGTTTTTTGAGCTTATAAGCTAAGAGGTATTTAACTTACCATTTTTATTAATTATTAACAATGGGTAACAAGAGGTTTAAACTCCTTGCCTTGCATTACTTCTATACAATTAATTTTGCATGATCAATTATCAATAATTTTACCATCACCAAAACGAATTATTCTTTTAGTTTCTTGGGCGACATCATGCTCATGGGTTACTAAAATAATAGTCATTTTTTCATCATTTAAATCACGAAATATTTGTAAAACTTCTTTTGTAGTTTCAGAATCTAAAGCTCCTGTTGGTTCATCTGCTAGTAAAATTAAGGGATTATTAACTATAGCACGGGCGATCGCCACTCGTTGTTGTTGACCTCCCGAAAGCTGATTTGGTTTATTATTAAGACGATGAGATAAGCCAACTTTAGTTAAAGCAGAAATTGCTCGTTTTTTTTGTTGTGCATCAGAAACACCAGCATAAATCATAGGAAGCATGACATTTTCTAAAGCTGTTAATTGGGGTAAAAGGTGAAATTGTTGAAAAACAAAACCTATTTGTAGATTGCGCACAGAAGCTAATTTTTTACTGGATAAATCAGCAACATTTTTCCCATTAAGATAATAACTACCAGAAGTAGGGCGATCGAGACAACCTAAAATATTCATCATAGTAGATTTTCCCGAACCGGAAGAGCCCATAATGGCACAATATTCACCGGAATTAATGGTAAGATTTACCCCTGATAAAGCATGAACTTCAGTCTCACCACTACCATAAATTTTATAGATATTTTCTAGGAAAATTAAACTATTAGAAACAGAAATTTGTTCATTTTCAATTAAAGTCGAATTCATCAAAAATTTTATAATATTATCTATAGGTTAAGGAAAGAATAATCATACTTTTTAATCATTATTAATTACTACCCAAGAATTGTATTTATTTTCATAATAGGCTAGTATCCCTTTGACTTTTATTTCCGTGTCATGATTAGCAGAATATTCTAACCATAAACCACCTACTTGGCTTTGTAAATAATCAAATTCTTTAGAGGTTTGAGGCAATAAATCAGCATTTACACCTTCTATTTGTCTTAAATGAGATACTATTTCACGATACACAGCTAAAGGTAATCGTTCACAGGTTAGTTGTATTTTTTTTATTGATTGATTAATAACAGTATTCGACAATTTTTCTTAACCTCCTCAAAAATAAATTAATTGTTACTAGAATTTTTCTACTTATGATTTACCTAAATTTTCTTGAGCATTATTATCACCAATATTATCACCTATTTGACGAGTAACCCTTTGCCCAAACTGTTCTAAAATAATTACAGCATTATTATCGTTGAGATTACGCAAAACTATCTGATTATTGTCGAATAAAGCAATAGTATTAGAATAACCAAAATTAATATCTTTGACTCTGACACTAATTCCCGAACTGTTATCAGAAATTACATCACCAATACGCACAGAGCGAGTCGCATTATCCCAAGGAGTTTGAATCAATGCCACATTTTCACCATTTAAACTCAATATACCTGACAAAGTAATATTCCGAGCATCTTCAGGTTGAGGAGAGGTTGGAGGTTGAAAAGGAGATAATTTATTTCCCTCCCCAGTAACTTGATTAGAAGCCTGATTTTTTTCCCTAGGGGAATTATTTTTACCAATTTGATTATTGCCATTGACAGTTTTACCGTTTATCATCGCTACATCGTGATTAGCAGTTACCCTATTCAGATTACTTGTTTCCTCTTTAGTTACCGGTGGCTTCTTGATTATTGCATTATTACGGGTAAGAGATTCCGTAATGAATTGATCTGTTTTAATGGTAATAACAGGAGGAGGATTGATAGAATTAAAAGGATCATTTCTACCTTGATTAATTTGTTGTAATCTATCTTGGGGATTAGTAGAAGGAATTAACCCGCTAGAACTACTGATATTATTATTAATATTATTGTTGTTAGGAGTTTCGGGAGTAACAGGAGTAACAGGAGTGGGATTTTGTGGAGGAATAGAAGTATTATTAGCAGTGTCTTCACCACCACCACTACATCCTGTTAATAAAAGTAAGGCAGATATTACTGATAAAGATAATTTTTTCATTATTTAATAACAGTTAAATTAATAGATTCAAATAATTTAATTATAATAGGAGATTTTTGAACATCATCAAATATATTTAATTTGTATTGTTTAATTTCAATAAAAATATAGACATTTTTAGAATCACACCTAAAAAAGTAAGTTTATATAGCAATCCTAAATCATTAGACTTCTTGCACCAAGTCGAGTAATGAGTAATAAGTAATAAGTAATGAGTCAAAAAATGAACATTTGTCTATAAAATTAATTACCAACTCTTAATATCAACCTTAAGTAATGTTTTATCACTCTTTACTGATAAATTAAGGTCAGAAAAAAAATTAATTAACTTAACAGTCTAAAATGAGTATTCGAACAGTTAACACTCAACCTTTTAACGATCAAAAACCGGGTACATCTGGACTACGCAAAGCCGTTACAGTCTTTCAACAACCCCATTATTTAGAGAATTTTACTCAATCTATTTTTAATAGCCTCGAAGATTTACAAGGAAAAACCCTTGTTTTGGGAGGTGATGGACGTTACTATAATCGTCAAGCTATTCAAACCATCCTCAAAATGGCAGCAGCTAATAGTGTCGGCAGAATTTTAGTCGGTTTAAAGGGAATTTTATCCACCCCAGCAGCTTCAGCTATCATTCGCAAAAATCAAGCCTACGGTGGTATTATTCTTTCCGCCTCTCACAACCCCGGCGGAATTAACGGCGATTTTGGCATTAAATATAATATTAGCAATGGTGGACCAGCACCAGAAAAAGTTACCGAAGCGATTTTTGCCCACACAAAAACTATTACTCAATATCAAATTTTAGAATCAGCTGACATCAATTTAGATCATGTAGGTTCGTTTAAATTAGGTACCATGGATATAGAAGTCATTGATTCTGTTATCCCTTACCTTGAATTGATGGAATCTTTATTCGACTTTAACTTAATCCGAAATCTTCTCTCTAAGGGCGATTTTTCTATCTGTATTGACTCTTTACACGCTGTTACAGGTCCCTATGCTAAGGCAATTTTTGAAGGTAAATTAGGGGCAAAAACTGGTACTGTGATTAATGAAGTACCTTTAGAAGATTTTGGTGGAGGTCATCCAGATCCTAATTTGGTTTATGCTAAAAGTTTAGTCGATATTTTATTTGCCGACAATGCCCCTGATTTTGGTGCCGCTTCCGATGGAGATGGCGATCGCAATATGATTTTAGGACGTAATTTTTTCGTCAATCCTAGCGATAGTTTAGCAGTAATAACCGCCAATGCTCATTTAGTCAAAGGCTATAAAAACGGTTTAACAGGTGTAGCTCGATCGATGCCTACCAGTGGTGCGGTAGATAGAGTCGCCGAAAAACTCGGTATCAATTTTTTTGAAACTCCCACAGGATGGAAATTTTTTGGTAACTTATTAGACGCAGATCAAGCTACTATTTGTGGTGAAGAAAGTTTCGGCACAAGTTCAAATCATATCCGAGAAAAAGATGGACTTTGGGCAGTGCTTTTCTGGTTAAATATAGTGGCAGTAAGAGGGGAATCTGTTGAACAAATAGTCAAATCTCATTGGCAAGAATACGGGCGTAACTTTTATTCTCGTCACGACTACGAAGAAGTAGCCACCGAAGGCGCTAACGAGTTAGTTAATCATATCAGAAGCCAATTTGACACCTTAAAAGGCAAACAATTTGGTAACTATACCGTTAATTATGTCGATGATTTTAGTTATACTGATCCTATTGATGGTAGTGTAACCACAAATCAGGGTATTCGCATTATTTTCACCGACAAATCCCGAATTATTTTCCGTCTTTCAGGTACAGGCACAAAAGGTGCTACTTTAAGAGTATATCTCGAAAGCTATGAACCCGATGTAACCAAACAAGATTTAGACACTCAAAAAGCCTTAAAGGAATTAATCAATATAGCCGAAGAAATTGCCCAAATTAAGAAATTTACTAACAGGGAAATACCTACCGTTATCACTTAAATAGGTAATGAGGAATGAAGAATGAGGAATTAAGAATGAGGAATGAAGAATGAGGAATGAAGAATGAGGAATGAGGAATGAGGAATTAAGAATGAGGAATGAGGAATGAGGAATTAAGAATGAGGAATAAGGAATTAACAAGGGGTTTAAACCTCTTGTTCAGAATTAAAGAATGGGGGATGATTAATTGATAGTTGTGGAATAGGCATCTTGTGGCGTAATTGCTAATTTCTAATGATTAAAACCTATTACTTACTCTCATCAGAATATTTTTCGGCAACTTTTATCTAATTAATTCAGCATTAACCTCTTGTGTAAATTAATATTTTTATGATTCGTTTAAAATCTTGGCAGTGGCTTATTTTATCTCTACCTATTATCACAATAATATCTTTTTTTTCGATCGCCACAGGGTTACAAATCCATAGTTGGGATATTAATTGGATATGGGCAGTTTTCATCGCTTTGTTTGTTGGTTGGCGGTGGTTATTGGTAAAATGGACAAAACCTCTATTTCCTAATGTTGAGAATATTATATTAGAGGCACAACAGGATTTAAAAAATACACCTTCATCTTTTAATAATAATCCTGAGACAATAGTCAAACTAGAAGAAGTCTTACAAACTATTATTATTCAAACCAGAGATGATGCACCTATTTGGGAAGATTTACAGTTATTCTTTCAACGTTGCCAAGATTTAGTAACTGCCATTGCCAAAATATACCATCCTGAAGTCGAATATCCATTATTAAATATTTATATCCCTCAAGCCTATGGATTAATTCGAGGCACAGTAGATGATATGGATAAATGGATGAAAAATCTATCCCCTGCCTTAAATCAAGTTACCATTGCCCAAGGTTATCAAGGTTATCAACTATATCGCAAACTTGAACCATCTGCCCGTAAATTATGGCAAGTGTGGAATTGGGCACAATGGATTATTAATCCTACCGTTGCCGCCGCAAAATTAGCTAGTCAAGGAAGTAATAAACAAGCCAATCAAGAATTATTAATCAATCTCAGTCAAGTTTTAAGAGAAGTGGCTTTGCGTAATCTTGCCCGTCAAACTGCTTTACTCTACGGCGGTGATACCTTACCTGTGGATAAATTTAAACCTGATAATAATATTTTACCAACGGCAAAAACTCAGACTTTAAAGGAAATTCTCACCCAAGCTCAAAACCCTGAAAAAATTGAGCAAAAACCCATTAATATTTTATTAGTAGGTAGAACAGGTGCCGGAAAAAGCAGTTTAATTAATACCCTTTTCAATGCACAAACAGCAGAAGTTGACGTTTTACCAAGCACAACGGATATAAAAAGTTATCAATGGAAAGCCACCACCGGAGAAATTTTAAACCTCTTAGACACTCCCGGATATGAGCAAATTAATCGCCCTCAATATCAAGAAATGGTGCTAGATTATGCCTATAATGCTGATATTATCTTACTTTTAAATCCCGCTCTCGATCCTGCTTTACAAATGGATAAGGATTTTTTGCTTAAGTTATCTACAAATTTACCTAAAATTCCTCTTTTCACTATTATCACTCAAGTCGATCGCCTTCGTCCCATTCGTGAATGGCAACCGCCTTATAATTGGTTAACAGGGAATTTACCTAAAGAAATTTCTATCCGAGAAGCCGTCAAATATCGTCAAGAAAGTTTAGGAGAATTTTGCACTCACATTTTACCTCTGGTTACTGCCGATTATCCCACTTCTAGACAATCATGGCATGATGATATTTTAGCTATCAATATCTTAGAGGCGATCGCCCCTGCCAAACAAATAAGACTAGCTCGTTTTTTCCGTAACTTAGAAGCAAAAAGTCTTGCCGCCACTAAAATTATCGATAAATATTCCTTTCAAATGGCAACTTCTCAGGGATTAACAACATTATTAAAAAGTCCCGTTTTACAGTTTATTTCTACACTTACTACAGGATCCCCTCGTTTAGCTTTATTATTAGCAGAAAAAATA
The DNA here is from genome assembly GCF_016743215.1 of Geminocystis sp. GBBB08. GTDB lineage: Bacteria > Cyanobacteriota > Cyanobacteriia > Cyanobacteriales > Cyanobacteriaceae > Geminocystis. Next base: position 11,193 of record NZ_VRZC01000004.1, on the reverse strand, counting down.
CCCATTGAGCAATTACCAGTAGTTATTGGAAAACTCCAATTAGCCTATGATTTATTCTCTTTATTAAGCACAAACAATGAAGATAAAATGCAATTTGATTTATTGACTTTATGGACTTTATTAATTGAAACTAATGGTAATCCTGAAGATGATGCTTATGCTTTAGGTTATGCTTTAGTAGAATTTTGGACAAAAAATCTAACTTTTAATCAACTAGAAGAAAGATATAAATTTTATTTAAAATAATGTTTTAAAATTACTTACCATAAGTTCGATATACAATTTTCTGGAAAAACTGCGTTAGTTTTAAGAGGCGATCGCCCTAACCAAACCTGAGTTCGATATAACAGTGAGTTTATGTCCTCAATTATTTATATATATAAGGATAAAATAGTAATTTTTAGGGGTTTTGTGGATTGCGAACCTCATTAACTATTTACACAACTTTTTCATATACTTTGAGGGTATTAGTAGATAATTGGATAATTTTATCTTGTAGTTCTTGTGGCTTATGAACTTTAACTTGTCCTCCAAAACCGAGAATCCATCGCAGTAAATCATAATCTTGCAATGACCATTGTGGTAATGTTACTTGAAAACGATAGGGTTTTTCTATATCCTTACTTTTGTTAAGAGTAAATAATGATTGATGATGACTGAAATTCGATATTGATTTAGATGGTTTTGTCATCTTCATTCGTTGTGGAGGAAATCTTTTTGTCCCTTCAGCAATAAAGTTAAAAATATTTTCACTAAACCATAATTCAATAGTTATTTCTGCCGTTTTTTGTTCTTCTTTATTGCTACTTAAAAAGGCTTTTTGTTTACTAGCATCGTTCCCTAAAAATATTCCGGCACTAGCTGACAATAATTGAGTTAATTTTTTTAAGGCTTTTTCTTGTTCTTTTTTCTCTCTAGTTTCTGGTAATTCACTCTCTAAATAAAGTCGATCGAGTCTTTCTAAACGCAGTAAACCATCCTGTTCTCTTCCATGATATTCAAAGGCTAAATACCATGCAAAATTATAAAAAACTATCTGTAATAACCATGCTGAAAAAGAGCCGATTTTTTCTCCTTCATGATTAGGACGATTAGCAAATTTATTGAGTTTTACTAATTTTCTTTGTTCGATTATTTCCTCAATTCTATGAGTTTGATTAACTAAAGTTTTTTGATCTAAAGAATCAGTATCAATCATGGAATAATGAGCGATCGATCTCACAGGATAGCTATAATGTTCATCAAAATAAGCCCATTTCATTTTAGTTTCAAGTTTATTATATAAATCTAAAGCAAGGGGATCATCAAGATTTTTTGCTTGAGTTTGTAATAACCGAAAAGTTTGAATTAATTCATTTTCTGTGAGAATACCAGTACCAAAAAAGTAACCGTTACGCATAATATTATGGGGGAAAAGTTGATAAGGATTAAGGATAAATTCAATATCTTTTCTGAGTAAATCACGCCTAGTATTTAGATAACGTTCATTGCTATTTTCTAGGATAATTAATTCAAAAGCTAAATTAGTCAAAGTACCACTAGGAATATTATTTAGTTTATCTTTATTTCTGGTTTTAATAGGTTGAATTTCTTGTAATTGTTCAGGCTCAATTTTAGGAGAAAAAGGGTAATAAGTAATGGTTTTAATCGTGTTTAAAATTCGCTCAAAGGTATATTTGTCGGAAGCGTAATGAGTAATCAAATTTTTGTGAATATTAGGGGTTATTTCTTCTATATTAACTAAGAAATTACTATTTTTTAAGGGAGCATTATGATCTCGAATAAAACCATAATTAATTAAAAATTGTAAATCTTGTTGAATCAATATTTTATCAGCATAAATAGTACCTTTAAGTTTTGCCATTATCGCCGTAATTTCTGATAAAGAGTTATCAAAACTAATGGATTTACCAAAGATTTGCTCTAAAATATCAGGATTGGTAAACTGTAAATTACCTAAATCTGGATAGTTAATCAGTAAAGAAATGAGGTGCATTAATCGATCGAAATCTAATAACCTTGAATAAGAATGTAAAACTAAATTATTGTTGTTAGTACGGTTTTGTCGATTAATTAAACTACGATTTAAACAATTAATTTTTTGCTCAATAAATTCTTTTTGATACTCTTGAGGGTTTTTAATTACCTTAACATCAATAAATCCCTCAGCTACATGGGGAGGAAACTGTTTGAGGGTTTTTCTCATTTTATCAAGAATCTCCTCTGGCACTCGTCTTTTTCTTTGGCTATTCCATTGTTTACAAGTCTCTAGATTTATATTAAGATACCATGCTAACCAGTCAATTTTACCGATATTTCTTTCTAATTTCTGTGATAAATCCATCCGCCATGATCGTTGAGCGTTGGTAGCATCATATATAACTGGAGTATTAAGGGCGATCGCTTTTTGAATTTGGTTAATGACTTCAGCTTCAATTTCTAACCAATTACCCTGTATAATTTCATCTCCATAAAGCACCTTTCTAATATCATCAGTGGAGATAATTTGACAGTGATAAAGTTGGGCTAAAAGTTGGGCAAAAGTTGATTTACCAGCTCCCGGAATACCGATTAAAAAGTGACATAACATAATTAATTCTTTAAGAAAAATAACGATAAAATTCAGTACTTGACAATATTCAATTTTTAATGTTCTCCTCTAAAAATTTTAAAGCCTTTTCTCTGTCTAATAAAGGAGTTAATTTAGCCTCATCCATTGCTTTATTTAAACAATAATCTTCGATCAATTCAGCTAAATTATCGAAATTTATAGCATTATTAGAGAATAATTTTTGCCATAATTCAATAGGAATAACTACTGCTTTAGTTTTACCATTTTGATCTGTTAAATATTCGATATTAAGCATAGTTTTTCTATTTTTACGTCATCACTTTTGAAAGTATATTTAGAATTAATATCAACTATCATTTCTGAGCTTATTTATTATCCATTCTTTGACATCAGAATAAATATAATAAGACTGATCTAAAGCAATATAATTAGTTTCAGGAAGTTTTAATATCTTTCTCATTTCAATGGTAATGGTAGTCATTTTAGATAAAATTTCATCTCTTTTACAAGCATTTAGAGCATTTTCATCTTGTTGTTCTCGATCATTTTCTAATAATTTTGACATATTAGCTTTAGAAACTCCCTCAGCACTGTGAATTAACTTATTACGTTGATCAATCCAATAGTCTAATTTATTTAGCGAATCAGTAATTTTACCCCATGAAGTTTTTTCTTCATCATAATTTCTGTATCGAATTAAGGCACTAACAAAATTCCATTTACTAAAACGTCCTGATAATTTATATTTAGGCTTTAAATCGAAGTTCCAATTGTTAAATGTCCTACTTGTTTCTCTTTCTAATTGAGAAAAATATTGCCATAGCTGAGATGAATTATTAGTAAATTTTCTCTTATCTAAATACCAGTCATCAGGATATTGTTGCTTGTCAAAAAACTTTTCTCCATCTAACTTTTTGATTAGAAAATGTAAAATTTCTTCACAAAAAGATGTCATACGAGCTAAAAAATTAGCTACTTGATTTATTTCCCAATAAATTCGACATTGGGTATAAAGATTAAGAATACAATCATAATCATGTTTAATGTTATTTAAAACTCCTAAATCATCTTGAGGTTTAATTTTAAATCGTGATTGTCCAGAGCTATCTAAATTAAAATAGCCAACAGTTATATCTAAAACTTTAATTATTGATTCTAGGAAACTCTTATTATTTTTAATATCTTGATCAACAATATTTTGTCTGATTAAATTATTAATATATTTTTTCCAATCTTCAAGAATTGTCATCGCACCATCAAAATCCCATCTTGCTAATAATTGGCGGACAGATTCGTATTTTTGGGTTTTGATATAATTACAGTAAGAAGTAAAATAAGCAGGGGAAGGTTGACCAGAAAAAACACGTTTAATATATAATTCTGTATCAACTAAAATAATAGGTCTTTCTACAGAAATTGTGATTGATTGTGTTCTTAAAGCGGTTTGCATAGCTGGAGTACCACCTTTAAGACTGAGAAGAATTGTATAGTCTAAACTGAAGGATTTAAAAACTTTGTAATAGTATTCAAATAAAGCATCTTGATCTCGACTCAAATTAATATCCTGATCAATATATTTAGGAATTAACTGTATTTGATATTTATCCTGAAACCATTTTTGTAGAATATCAAAAAGATGTAAAGTATCAGATTCAAAAATGGGGTTTTGTTTAGAAACAAAAATAAGAATTTTTTCCAGTGCAAAACTATTTTGAACTTCTTGTACAATACCTAATAAACGACTAGCAAAAATCCGCTTTTCCCATGTTTCTTTATTTTGATTATATACTTCTTTTATTTTTTGAGTTAATTCTACAAATTCAAAAGGTAATCCTTTCCCTTCTCTGGTAGAAACATCCAATTCTCGACACAATATATCTTTTATTAGACTGGCTCGTTGATTCCAATTTTTAATTTCTTGTTCTGTTAATTCATGTTGATCTTCGGCGTTATTCGGTTGGTTGCGATCCCATAATGGAATATAACCATAATCTTGTTTTTCATCTTTTAAATAAATTTCTAGGTCTGAAGTACCAATATTAGCTACTAAAACTGCTTTATCTTTTTGTAAGTCTGTCATAATTTATTTCTCCTTAGTGATATTAATTAATATAAAAGATTTATTCTAAAATAGATAAATTTTGATGCGAATGAGGAAATTAAGCAACGCAAAGCCAGTTTCTTCCCTAATTTCAGGGGCATAAAACGCTAGAACAATCTTATTTTTGGGGATACCTGCTTCTAATAAATCTGTAGCGATACCTCTTTCTGTACCATCCCTTTGAATCCAGATTTTATCATCAATAATATCTACATGAATTAAACAACCATGCACTCTTTTAGTAGTCGGAAATGGATAATTAACTTGTTCGCTACCTACAAGCATTAATAAATAACGATCTTGCTCTGTATCAAAAACTGTTTCAAATTTAATATTAAGGTCATTGTAGGGTATTTCGGTATAAGAAATAAGAATTTTTTTAATTATTTGGCTATAGTTATTTCTGGTATCCATTGCACGATTTCCTCTGAATTAATATCAAAAATTAAAAACTCCCAAAATTAATTAACAGCAAATTCAGTTAAATGTCTAATTTCTGGGGGATGAAAAGCTAAAACAATTTCATGTTTAGGAATACCTGCCCTTAGTAAATCATCAGCAATGCCATCTTCTAAACCGTCTCGATGAATCCAAATTTTATCGTTAATAATTTCTAAATGAACAACACAACCATGAATTTTTACGTCATTTTTCCAGCCAATAGTCATCAATAAATAATCTTTATGATCATCACTAATAACTAATTTATGCTGAAGATTTTTGTCATAATAAGGTAAATCTGCATATTCTTTAATAATGGGATAAATAATATTATAAAATTCTGTTAATTTATCCATTGTAAAATCACCTCCTTATTTTCATCAAAAACAATTAATTTTAGTAACTTTCTTTTTATTAAAATTTTACCGATCGGTTCTTCAAAAATTTCTTCATAGGCTGATTTTTTTAGTGCTAAAAATAAAAGTCTATCCTCTTGATTTTCTAATAAAATTTCGTGATATAGAATATATTGCCCTAACGCATTTTCTAAGTCATTAACTTGGGATTTACCGATAAAACTTTTGATTTCTACGGCAATTTTTTGATTTTCTTTTTCAGCAGCAATTAATTTTTCTGCCCCTAAATCAACGAATACATCTTTTTTGCCAATGGATAATATTAAAGGATCATCGGTAATTGTCCAACCATCTTTAATTAAAGCATTTTTAACTGGATTATGGTAAATATCTCTAACAGGCATAGTTAATTTAATGGAAAAATTGGATGGTATTGAATGCTTTGTTCCCTTAATTTAGTCAGAAATTCTTGTCTTTTTCCACTTGTAGCACCAAAAACAGTAACAACTTGATAGTCAATTCCTTCAACATAATTTAATTGACGAATCCAAATAGGTGAAGGTTGACGGGTTGAACCACATAATTGAGGATCATAATCTAAATATTTTTCTTCTTTGCCATTTCTTTTTCTAGTTTTCTCAATTTTAAAATCTTCACTATGCAAAATAGATAAAGCAAAAGGTTTATGATTCCTAGAATTACCTTTACAAATAATGATAGAACAATTTTTATCGATTGCTTCCATCCAATCTTGTGATGAATTGACAGTTTTTAACTGAGAATGACTATAATTAATTGGTAAATTGCCAAAACTAGCTAAAGACTGATAAAAAGTTTTTAATTGCTGTCGAAATTGTGTTTGAAAATCTGATAAGTTTGCAGGTAAACTCCAAAAATTATCACCTTCTTTTATTTCTGAATTTGGAGGCATTAGATTTGAACCACGCCAAGGAGGATTACCATCTGTCCTTTTATAGCATGGTCTTCTCGCACCTTGTCCAATTCCGCCTAAATGAAACATTAACCAAGTGAGACTTTGCAAAATATTTTCTAATGCTTCTTTTTTATTTCTTTCTAAACGATATGAATAGGTATTATGACGAATACTTAATTTCCCATAAACAAAACCTGATTCTTTTTTAGTTGATTCTTTTTGTCCTACTTTTCCAGTTGTTTCTAAACGAAATAAACCAGTGGTGGCTCTTGCTTGGTTATCATTAGATTTTGGTTCAATATCCCCAAAAATTTCTATTTCTAAATCTTTTACCTGTGATGGATTTAAAACTCCTAAAGCTAAACAACGAAACCAATAACGTAACATTGATCGAAAAGCAATAGGACGAACTTCTGACTCAGGTTTGCCCGGTGGTTTCCAATTATTACCATTTTGAGTGAGATTCCAACCAATAAATTTTTGTCCACCATGAATTAATTGTCCTTCTAAATCAAATCCCACTTTGATAATAGTTTTTTTGGGAACAATTTTAGATTTCAGTTTTTCGTCAATAGCTTTCAATGTTCCATAACCACTATTAACCCTTGAGCCGATTCCTTGAGTTAATCCTTTAATCAATAAATCTCTTACCGTCTCAAAATCTTGATCTGTACAGTCAGAGTTTTTTCTTAAACCAATAACAAAAATTGTTTTTAAAAGAGAAAGAAAAGTATTTGAATTAGTATTATATTGTGGTGGACTATTATCATTCCACTTCCATATAGAATTAGCCATATCAACTGACAACCCACCTTTTTTATTACTTCCAGGCAGAGGGTAGGCATCTAAAAAAGTAACGTTTCCCATACAAGACTCGGTCTCAATATCTCCAAAAATCCTGATAATATCGCTATCGGTTAAATTTTTGTCTTGTTTCGCCATTTCCCGTGCAATTCCTTTGAGGGTAGTACTAGGAATATAAGGGATTCCCAAAGCGTCAAAAGCGGGTAAAAGCATGGATTCAACTCCTTTTGTACCCCCTACACGAATTCGCCAAGGGCATCCCACTTTTAAAGACAAATGAGCTAGTTTTTGAGTTCTTTTTGTTAATCTTTTTAAAGTCTCAGAATAATCGCTAGATTCTATTTTTTCAAACAATTGCAAAATTGTACCACTGTCTTCTGTTCCATTATTTGATTTAACTCGCATCCAGCGTAAATATTCAATAAAACTAGCATCTTTACTAGGTTCTATATCAACGCCTGTTCGCCACGGAGAAGGTTTATTTAGCATAATCAATATTCCTCAAAACTAATAAAAAACTAATAATCACAAAATAACTGCATTTATTTTTTTTTCTTTTTTTCTTTAGGATAAATAGCTTCTGCCCAAAATGCAAATTCACGAGCTACTTGTAAAGCTAATCCAGTTAATCCTAAATATTTGGAAGTATTCATTGTCGGACTGGAAAGATAATTTAAACCTGAATTGCTCGATAATTGTTGATTATTATTATCAGGGAAAGCTATTTGCTCTAAAGTTTCAAAGAAGCATTTAACTACTTTTTTCTTTTGTTCTTGATTAAGGGCTTTTTGTTCTGCTTTAAGACGAAATAATCCCCAAGTTGCAACGTAATTATATAGTTCTACACTTTGGCTTTTTTGTTCTTGTTGATCTGTTGCTGTTGGTGTTTGATCTTTTAAATTCTGTAGATTGTGATATACTTTGCTAGAAATACTGCGAGGATCATAAAACATAATTTTTACTCCTAATTAATTACTCCATAGTTCAACAAATCCACGACCTAAACTTTCTTGTCCGCCAAATTGCCAATCATTGTTTTGAATAATTGTTTGACAAGATGAAATAGCATTAGTAGCATTGCCATTAGCTACAGTCGTTAGACCCCAAGGAAAAAACATTAAAGTTTCTGGGGGTATAGCTTCTTCATAACGGAAACCACCATCAACTTGTTTATCGTTATCCAGTTTTATTTTTACCTGTCGCCACAAACTAGATTGAATTAAAATTTGGCAATCTTGATCGGAAAGTACTAAAACTTTAGAAATAGTCTCGACTTCATCATTACCATTGGGGATATATTGTTGCCAATTATGCCAACCCGTTAATTCAGAAGATTGAAAAACAGCATCTTTAAGGTAAAGATTTTGATTGTTTTCTTGATGACTAAAACTACCAACTGAGGGTAAGTTTAAATCTGTGTCAATTAATCTTAACCAACGTCTTAACAAAAAAGGTGATGTTATCCAAACGATGCCATGACTTAAAGAGGGAACGGGAAACCATAAAATTGAAGCGTCCCCAACCCATAATAACCCCTGAGTTAAATTACCGTCATTACCTGCGGTGACATCTTCAAGGGTATTACCCCAGAGTATATTTTTTTGATCATCAGGCGTAGTGGCTCTTAATCTTCCTCTCATTGTACTAGAAGGAGCGTAAGGTAGTTCTGTATGAACTTCTCTAGCAATGGCCACAACATTACCTTCTTGACTCGCTCCACCAGTGTGTAAAGGTGACAATAAATACAAATAAGCGACTTTTTTCATCAATTTAACTCCATAATAATTTACCGTAATTTAATTGTTGTAAGGTTGTTAACCAATCACCACCAGAAACTGGTAATAAATGCTCTGAATTGGGGGGTTTTTCCTTAAATAAATACACCGTACCAGCAGGTACATAAGCTCTTTGGGGCAGTAACGCAAATTCTGACTCTCCTTTTTGCCCTGTCATCGTTAATTTGCGTTTAATCTGAGAAACTCCCCCATAAAGTAACGGGCGATCGCACACACAACCTTTTAAGGAATTGTGCCAAGAATTAGGATAAACTCCATATAAAGAAGGTTCAATTTCTGCTAACCCCGGTGTTAATAAATAAGCAAAATCATGTTTTGAGCCTTGATAATTGATTAATTGATTTCCTTGAGGAAAGTTAGTTAAAGGGGTAACTAACACCCGATGACTTTCACCCCCTAGGCGCACTACTGTAGATTCAATAGAAACGCTTAAACCCGCCACTAAACGCCATGAAGGTTTTAATCGGATGGCTACTTCTGTAAAATAACCATCAGCATCACGCACCTGACGACTACCTGTTTCCATGTGAGTATGAGGTAAAATTTGCACATCCCAAGGATCTGCTGTAAAATCATCAGGATTAGTGGGATTATTCCCTTGTAAATAAGTTTGTAATGCTGACCATTTAATCCATGATTGAGGACGACAAATAAACTCTCCTTGATGCAATTTCGGGGCAACCATCGGCGGTAACACGGTATGATCAAAACAAAGATATTGCCATGATGGATCATTTTCAGTATCCGCTTGTATCAATCTATCGGTATGATGCCAAGTACCATCTTTGTTATCATAATCATCCTCTGGAGTATCTTCATCATCGCAATTATTGGACTTGATACCCACCGCAATCAAATCTTTAGGAGTTGGTAAATAAAGATTATCGTTACTGTCAACAAGAAAACAACCTAAAAATTGTAAGTTCCTTTGTTTATTTTGTTTAACCGTTGGTAAGGTAGAGCGTAAAGCCTGAAATACGGTACTAGGAGAGGGCGGAAACTGTCCTTTTGCCCATGAACCATCCTCCGGACTAAAAGGTTTTGCTTCCCTGAATAACAGCACATCTAAGGGATCTAAAGCATACCAATACATTTTTACTAAACTCCTTTTGTCCATTGTTGATGTTGTTGCATTTTATCTAACCAAAAGGCACTAAATCGCAGTATATTGGCTAAATCATTAATATCTGTACCGAGATGATCTTTTTTAGAGTTATTTGTTTTTGAAGTGGTAGAATTATTACACTCTTTTGATTTCGATGAGTATTTTACAGGATCATATGCCCATTTTTCCCATTCATCTAACCAATTGAAAAAAGATTGTTTCACTTCATCGGGAATTTTCTCCTCCCTTTTATTGATAATGACTTCGGTGGCTTTGCGTATTAAACGAGAATCTGGGGTGACACAACTATGGAGGGGTAATTCTTCCGCTAAACGGTACAGTAACGGGCTTAAATCAATATCAGCATAGGATTTTACCCAATTATACCACTGGGAAAGTAAACAACCTTTCATCACCGCTTCTAAGACATTGCCACCGCCATAAATCACTCGAAAACATAACCCGTCTTTACCCGGCAACTTTTTCGCCCTTTCTTTTTCTGCTACCCAAAGATTTTCTAAAACCGTTGGTAAGGGTACGCTTTTATGGGCAATCACTACCCCTAAACTCATGGTTGCATCTTTGCCCATCGTAAAATAAGGACGTTGTTGTAATCCTTCTAAGTCTTTAACAGGATGCCAATAACCGCTATCTCTACCTTCAAATTCGCCAAAAGGATCATCCGTACCACACCAAGCCGATCGCACCGATAAGAGATATTCTGGTAAATCGGGTAAAGGCAAAACCGCCATAACATCATCACCACCGCTATAAACCACCTTGCCACAAAAACGCTGTTGAGTAAGATAAGGTACAAGACGGTTAGAAAAATCAAGTAAGGCTCTGTTTAAACCAACATGGGTAGCAGGCCCCATTCTTTTCTTCGTATTTTCAGCTAAATGGCGATAGTTATCATCTTTAATGTTTTCGTCAATAGCTTCTTCATTCAAATAGTCTTTATAGAACCCATTTGGTATCTATTACAATAATAGAAGAAAATGGGAAGAACTTTTATCATGGTTTACTCTAGTAGTCTCACAGATGAAGAATGGGATTTAATTAAGACGCTTTTGCCACAAAAAAA
>NZ_VRZC01000049.1 GCF_016743215.1 Geminocystis sp. GBBB08 | reverse complement strand
AAGGTGGTTGAGTATCTTTAAGTTGATAATCATAACCTAATGATTCCCATTTATATTCACCCATTTTATGAAAGGGCAAAATTTCTACTTTTTCAACGTTTTTAAACGGTGCAATAAACTGGGCTAATCCATGAATATTATGGTCAAAATCTGTTAAATTAGGAACTAAAACAAATCTTATCCATGTTGGTTTATTTATTTGTGCTAAATAACGGGCAAAAATTAAAGTTGGCTCAAGAGAAACACTGGTTAATTTATGATAAATATTAGGCTCAAATGATTTAATATCTAATAATACTAAATCTGTATATTCTAAAACAGGTTTTGCTGAGTTTAAATTAACATAACCAGAAGTATCTAAAACTGTATGAATGCCAATTTTTTTACAAGTTTGAAAAATGGCTTTTACAAATTCTGGTTGCATTAATGGTTCACCACCTGTTATGGTAACACCACCACCAGAATACTTAAAATAAGATTTATATTTCTCAATTTCGGTGATTAATTCATCGACAGTGACGGTTTTCCCATCTTCCAAATGACGACAGTCAGGATTATGACAATATAAGCATCTGAGGGGGCATCCTTGGGTAAAGATAACGAAACGAATACCAGGTCCATCTACTGTACCACAAGTTTCGACTGAATGAATTACACCTGTTGGTGAGCTATTATTAATGGTTAATCTATTTATCACAGTGAAGTATATTATTAAATTAATAGTCAAAAATTCTTAGAAACTTCCTTTTTCCTTACCTTACAATCAAGACTTTTTCACTAGCCCTACTTATATTTTAAATTTTGATTATCTTAAAGTATCTAGTTTCCTCTATCACCATCTGAATTGTAAAGAGGGTTAGTCTAAATGTTCTTCTATTATTTATAAATCAGCACTAAAAATCTGTTCAGTGTTAAGGTTTAATTCAGGGAAAATCGTTGATTTAATAAATTCATTTTCTCTAAATTTTTCACCTTGATACTCTCCATTGTCTAAGGTATAAATAGTTAATGTGGGTTTTTTGGGATAACCAATAAATTTACGTCCTCCTATGCCTAAATAATCCACAATCCAATATTCTTTTATGCCTAAATTTTCGTAAGCATCTAACTTTAAAGCATAATCATCGCTCCAATTACTACTGACAACTTCAATAATTAATTTAACGGCTTTTCCTGCTAATAATGTTGATTGTGTTTCCCATAATGGCTCATTTTCTACCATTTTTTTATCTAAAATAATCCCATCTGGCTCATATCCTGAAAAGCGATCGCCCTTAATTAAACATTCTTTAGGAGCAAAATAAGGTAATTTTAATCTTCTTATTTCGAGAGTTAATTCGGTAATTAAAAAACTAGCTATTTCTGAATGTTTCCCTTTTGGCTTTGGCATTTTAATAATAGTTCCATTATGTAATTCATATTGATATTCACTTGATGCAGGATACCAGTCAATAAATTCTTCAAAGTCTAAATAGTTATCTTTTAATAAGGCTTGTATCATTTTAATTTTTAGTTATTTATAATAATTTTTTTGGCAATAATGAGTCAAGAGTAATAAGTAAGATTTTTTTCATAATGTTTTGTATTTTTATCATTTAATAATTAATCTGCATTTCTAAGGATTATGAGAATAAATCAGTAGCAGGAAATTTTTTTGGGTGAGGATAACTACCTTGTCAAAATTAATTGTATATAGAAAAAAAAGCAAGGCAAGAGGTTTAAACCCTTTGTTACCCATTGTTATTAGGGATTTGAGAAAAGTAAAATATACTATTATTTTAGTTACCTACTTAGATAAAAGGGCAAGAGTTTTTTATCTAGGTATTTTAGGTGGCTTCTAGTCAGGTATTTCTCCCTAATTTTTGTCATTATGGTTGAGGTTGATTAATTTTATGTCACAATAGTAACAAAAAAATTTTGGTAAAGTTCGTTATTAATTATTAGTTATTATATATGTTTAGTGAAGTTTTTTATTTGTTAAGATCAAAGCAAGATGGCAAATATTTGGTGGCAAATATTGAGAATAAAATTCATGAAAAAGAATCTTTTCTATTTGTTTTTCAAGAAAATTTTGATGCTTTAGGTTATATTAATCATCATAGTCCAGAATATAAAGATTTATTTATTGTTGAATCTCTTTCTTTTTCTCAGCTAAAATTATTATTATCACGATGGGGTTTTTCTGGAATAGGTATCGTTGAAGATATACTTATTCCTAAAATTAAATTTTGCAAAATAGAGCAATCCTAAATCAAAAGGTGAAAATTTTATAGATTAATTAAATGACAGGCATTGCTAAAAATTAACATAATAAGGGATTTATCCCTTACTACAAGCCTCTTAAAAATATTCTATCAATGTCAAACTTTTTGAAAAGGAATTGTTAAAGAGCAAAAAAATCACTGAATAAAATAAAGTTAAGTTAAGTCAATTGAGATTTTACTAATTCTTGAATTTTTTTACCGTCTGCTTTGCCTTTTAATTCCTTCATGGCAACTCCCATAACTTTTCCTAAATCTTTAGGGGTTGTTGCTCCCACTTGGGTGATAATATTACTAATAATTTCTTCTAATTCTGTATCAGAAATTTGGGCAGGAAGATAGGTTTCAATAATCTCTAATTCTAACTTTTCTTTATCTGCTAAATCTGCCCTATTAGCTTGAAGATATTGTTGGATAGAATCTCGTCTTTGTTTTGCTTGTTGTACTAAAATTTCAATTTCATCCTCTGGGGTTAAACTGTTTTTACCTTTTCCTCGCAATTCTACTTCTTTTTCTAATAAAACCTTTTTAATGCTTCTGACAGTTTCTAAGCGAATTTTATCTTTGGCTTTCATTGCCGATTTTATATCTTCTCCAATTTGTTCTTTTAAACTCATGGTTTTCACTTTGATTAACTCTACTAATATAAATTATAGCGTTTTTCATTATGGTGAGGTCTCTCTCTATAAATCTTGCTAACAACGGGATGACAGCTCTTGCTCGTAAGTCATTTATGTGACAATTGTTTTGTTATAACAGAATTATTGGTCTATCAAAGCTAAATTTATAAATACTTATCCAAAATTTTCCATAAATTTTGATTAAATATCTTTTTAGTTATAGAATCCGTTACGCCGTTAATTTTGGCGGTTAAGTTATGTTTAAAGTTATATTTACTAACTACTAAAATAATTGGAACATGTTTATTGTTTTCAAGGGTACGAACTATTTTACATAATTTATATTCTTCTTGATTATCAATTTCTGAGTCTAAAATAATTAAATCGATTGAGGATGTGAAAAGATAGTTTAATCCATCTACAAAATTATCAGAAATAAAAAACTTATATTTTTCTAAACTTAACAAACTTTTTATTTTAAATGCCCAATTCTTATCTTGAGTTATACAAACTATATTAAAAGTTTTTGTGGATGAATATTGATGAATAGTGGATAATAAAAAAGGAGTTTTAATTTTAATCCATCCCATTTCTATGTAAGGATAAATAATTTGCCCAATAGTAGCTAAATTTTCATGTAAATAACGAGATAATTGTAAAAATGTAGTTTTTCCATCTATTTTTGTGCATAGAGTACGATAAAGATTATGACTAACAAATAATTTTAATCGAAGATTATCAGCAATCAAAGGAAATTGTTGTGGAAATTGTATATAGGGCTTTAGTTGTTGCCAATTTTGGGTATAATTAGTAATTTTAGGGACAATAGAATCAACTTTAAATCTGCTAATTAACGGTTGTAAATTAAAATTTTCTTGCCAAGTAAAATTACCTTTAGTTAAAGTAATTATAGTAAATAAAACCTCTTCAATAATTTTTTGTAAAAGAATTTTTTCTTGATTTATGGTAATAATTTTTTGTTGACTTAATATTAAAATAGCTTCATATTCAGTAATACCGATAGAATCAATTAATTTTTCTTCAATATTTTGAATTTGATCATCTTTTTGATAATAAATTAGATATTCTTGAAGACGTTGTAAATTGAAAGAGGATTCATCTCCGGCAAAAATAATATCGCCCCTATCAAAAAAGATAAAATAAAATAACTTTTTCTCCGTAAAATAAGATTCGTTTTCCAGAAAAAGAATTCCTGATTTTTGCTGTGTACTAATAAAAGAAAAAAGAGAGTTAACATCAATTTCTTGTAAGTTACCATACATATAATATTTAACTCAGTTATTAGAATAATTTATATGTAGATTCAGAGAATTTAAAATTTTATCAGTAGGAAATTAAAAAGAATCTACAATTATTAAAATTACTGAATTACTCCACAAGACTATCAGACAAAAATTAATCATCTTGACAAAATTGATTTAATATGTCTCAGATTCTATTTGATTAATGGGGATAAAATTTTCCCAAGGTAATAAAATAGGACGTTTAGTAAATAATAATTGACCTCGATGAGTTTTGCGATCGATAGCTACCCCAATGGGGGGTTTGGCTAATTTAACATGAAAATAACAGTAGGTTTGATAGATTGCCCTAGCAGATTTGAGTATATTAGGATCGAATAAATCTGGAACTCCTTTAGTTACTGTAGTTTGATTACCATTATTAATGGTAGGAATCATTGTTTTTCCCCCTCTAAAATTTAATAGGTTGATAATTACTGATTAACTATTATATTAATCAAACATCCATTATCTAAGAAAAGAAAAATATTAATCCAACAAATTATTAACTTTGTATTAAAAAAGGAAAAATAATCCTAGATAAACGGCAGAAACAATTAATTGTACTCCCATCATGGGCAATCCATATTTAAGGAAAGTCTTAAAAGAAATTTCTTTTCCATGTTGCTCTGCTATCCCCGCCGCTACAATGTTGGAAGATGCACCAACTAAAGTGCCATTACCTCCCAAGGTTGCACCAAACATCATGGCATAAAATAAGGGTAAAACTTCTAAGGGAAATTGCCCTGCAAAATTAGAATCTAATACTTCAGCACCCACTAATCCTACATTGACTAAATATTCTTTTAATAGAGGTACCATTGCAACGACAAGAGGAATATTAGGTACAACGCTAGAAAGTAATCCAACGACAAACATTAAAACTATTGAGCCAAGAAAAATATTTTTACCTAAAACGAAAGCTAAAACTGCGGATAAACTTGTTATTACTCCTGTTTTTTCTAAACTACCAATTAAAACAAAAATAGACATGAAGAAAATGAGAGTACTCCAATCTACATCTTTTAAGATATTATGAACCGTATCAATTTTACTATGATGAGCTAATAATAAAGCTAAAGCGGCACCCAATAGAGCTACGGCAGCGGGAGAAACGGGCACTTCTAAAGAATCCCCAAAGACAAAGAATGACAGTACAAAACTCATGATTAAAGCCCCTAAAGCTAACATTCTGGGGTGATTAACTTTAGGATGGGGTAAATCTTCTAAATGAGTAAATTTTGTATTCCAAATATCACGAAATAAGATCGGTGTTATAACAGCAACGGTGATAACAGCAATCAACCCACCAATACTTAACCGTTGAAGATACTCAAGAAAACTAATATTAATAGCATCTCCGACTATAAAAGTAGCAGGATCACCCACTAAAGTAATCAATCCAGCACTATTCGCCACAAAAACCATCAAAATAAGCAAAGGGACGAAATTAACTCCTATTTCCTCGGCAAGGGGGGGAATTAACGGAGCTAATAGCATTACGGTGGTAGCGTTTGGCAAAAATGCACAAATGGGGGTAGTAACTCCAATAATACCTAATAACAATACGTTACCTCTACCTTTGGCAATTAGTACCATTTTAGTAGCTAAATATTCAAAGATTTTAGTAGGTTCAAATGCTCTAACTAAAACCATAACACCAAAAAATAAGACCAAAGTTGCATGACTTTTACTTATGTATCCAATGGCTTCTGTGAGTGTAAGGGTATGGGTAAAAATAAGTATCAGTGCGCCTAATAAAGCTGCCACTGTTAAATGTATTTTATCTGCTGTAATCAGTGCTATAACTGTAATAAATACTGATGCGGAGATGATACTAGAAATATTTTCCATGATATAAATATTTTTCTTAAAAATTATAAAAAACTGAAACGATAATGTTTTTTAGTTCTATATATTTAGGTATATAAAAATAGTTTATCAACGGATAAAAATACACTTATCAAGTTAGTAAATATTTAGAAAAAAACCTAAATTATTAAATTGGTGAAAAAATATTTTTAGTGATAATTCATCAGATAATTAAACCCAAAATTCAAAAAGGATGATCAATGAAGAGTATGTCAAAATTAGGAATACCTAAATGAGTTGGTAACATTAAAAATGCTCATTCTTTTAGTCTCCTCTCAATGCCTACGAGGTTAGCTGACGGGCTAGAACTGAGAGATGTTCTTCTTTACAAAAAATGTAGAAATAAGCCCCTAAATTGGGTTCCCCGTTTCCTGTTGATTAAATTTAATTTTGGGAACTAGGCTGACTGACTCTTTGTAAATTTATCGTCTATTATAACTTAACAATGAAGAATTGGTTGTGTTGTTCAACACCAATTAAGATTGCAAAACATCTAATAAAACTTTACCTATTTCTTGACATCCTACAGGTTTACATCCTTCAGACATAATATCTCCCGTGCGATAACCTAAATCAAGGACTTTTAAGACTGCTGATTCAATTTTAGTAGCGGCAGCAGGCTCGTTTAAACCGTAACGTAACATCATTGCTGCACTTAAAACTTGAGCGAGAGGATTGGCTTTATTTTGTCCTGCTATGTCAGGTGCTGAACCATGTACAGGCTCAAATAAACCTGGACTTTGACTACCTAAACTAGCTGAAGGTAACATACCAATACTACCTGTTAACATTGCAGCGGCATCAGAAAGAATATCACCGAATAAATTACCCGTGACTATGGTATCAAATTGTTTAGGATTGCGTACTAATTGCATGGCCGCATTATCCACATATAGATGAGTTAACTCTACATCAGGATATTGTTCAGACATTTTGATGACACGATCGCGCCATAATTGAGAAACATCCAATACATTAGCTTTATCCACAGAGCATAATCGCTTTTGACGTTTTTGGGCGGTTTCAAAGGCAACTTTAGCAATGCGATCGATTTCTGATTCACTATAAACCATGGTATTTACGCCCCTTTTTTCACCTGTTTCGGAAGTAAAAATACCTTTTGGTTTACCGAAATAAATGCCTCCTGTTAATTCTCGTACTACCATAATATCAACCCCTTCCACCACTTCCGGTTTTAAGCTAGAAGCATCGATTAACTGAGGTAAAATAGTAGCCGGACGTAAATTAGCGAATAATTTTAAAGCCGAGCGAATGCCTAATAATCCTGTTTCTGGGCGTTGTTCTCGAGGTAAATTATCCCACTTATAACCACCGATGGCTGCCAATAATACAGAATCACTTTGACGACATTGATCAACTGTTTCTTGGGGTAAAGGATTACCAGTCGCATCAATAGCTGCCCCACCAATTAAAGCCTCTTGAAACTGAAATTCTAAATCACACTGTTGAGCAATTACCTTTAATACATCAACGGTGACAGCCATAATTTCTGGACCGATACCATCCCCTGGCAATAAAGTAATAGAATATTTATTAGTCATTATCAATATATATTTTTGAACAACCTTTAATCCTACCAGATCAACGTTTATGGTGTCGAGAATTACTATTTTTGGGCTGACGGTGAAAAGATGAACAGGATTTCTTTTTTAGTTATTTTTAAGTTGTGGAAACTGAGTTTACTTATTCATTAAAATATAAGATAAAATTATATAAATATTGCTAAAATTATGTTAAATTCTACGGTTATCTCTCCTAAAGAGGCTCGTGATTTACTTAAATCTACCAAAAATGACGAGATTTCGTGGTTAAAATGTTTTGCCGATGGCCTTAGACAAGAACAAGTAGGGAATATAGTAACTTATGTTATTAATAGAAATATTAATTTTACTAATATTTGTGAACAGCATTGTAGCTTTTGTGCCTTTAGACGAGATGCACATCAAGAAGGGGCATTTTGGCTTAATTTAGAGGATATTTTGGCAAAATGTGTTTTAGCAGTAGAAAAAAAAGCCACAGAAATTTGTATGCAAGGAGGATTGAATCCTGAAGCAAAAATAAACGGTAGTAGTCTGCAATATTATCGACAATTGGTAAAAGGTATTAAAGATAATTTTCCTCAATTACATTTACACGCTTTTTCTCCTCAAGAAGTCGAATTTATCGCCCGTCAAGATGGTTTAACCTACGGTGATGTTATTTTGGCTTTAAAAGATGTTGGAGTAGGATCAATGCCAGGTACTGCGGCAGAAATTTTAGATGATACGGTGAGAAAAATTATTTGCCCCGAAAAACTCAACACTGATACATGGCTAGAAATTGTTTCTACAGCCCATGCTTTAGGTATGCCTACCACTAGCACTATGTTATGTGGGCATATCGAAACTCCTGAACAACAAATATTACATTTAAGTAAATTGCGATCGGTACAAGAAATTGCCCTTGAAAAAAATTATCCAGCAAAGATAACTGAATTTATTTTACTGCCTTTTGTGGGAGAACAAGCACCAAAACCCTTAAGAAATCGTGTCGGTAGAGATCAACCTGACTTACAATCAAGTTTAAAGTTAACTGCCGTTGCCCGTTTATTTTTAGGAGATATTATTCCTAACCATCAACCAAGTTGGGTAAAATTAGGATTAGATGGTGCTTTACAGGCTTTACAGTGGGGTTGTAATGATCTTGGTGGTACATTAATGGAAGAACATATTACTACTATGGCTGGGGCAAAAGGAGGCACTTGTTTAGAAGAAAATACGATCCAAAAGGCGATCGCATCTCTAAATCGTCCTTCTTGTCAAAGAAACACATTATATCAAAAGTGTTAAGTTTTTGAGTAAACAATGGGTTTAAACCCCTTGCTAAAACTGCGCACTTTTTTGGTTATGTAGTATCTCTAAACCATTGATTTTAATAGTCTTCTGATTCCCAACAGCAGATATTAGTTATTCAATATTAAGCCAATTAAAAACATCATTTACAGTTAATTTTAAATCAATATTTTCTAAAACTGGTAAAGAATCATCTCCTCGAAATAATTTAACTTTTTGCTCAGGAAAAATGACTAAAATAATTTCTTCTTCAGGATTAATTAACCATCCTAATTGAGTGCCATATTCCGAACAAAATAACAAATTATCTAAAACTTTAACATAACTTTGATCAGGAGATAAAATTTCGATACTCCAATCAGGATAAGTATTAAAACGATTAACAATTCTTCCTTTTTCTGTGCGAGGAATTCTAGCCCATGAAAATACTACCACATCGGGAATGATGGATCTTCCTCCAAAATTACAACGCAATTCAGGGAAAGCATAAGCGATTTTTTTAGGTTTAACAATTCGATTAAGAGTTGAAATAAACTCGGATTGAATGGTACTATGTTCTCCTTGTGGCATGGGTTTTTGTAAAATTTCTCCGTTAATAAATTCTTGTGGAGGTTTTGTTTCTGGTTGTTGTAAAAACTCTTCTAAAGTTAACGAAGTTTTCAGAGTAGTAATCATGTTCTTAAGATACCTCAGTAAGCTGTAAAAAATCTTTTAAAATAAGGGTTTAATAAGCACTCGACGCATTTTACTTACATTTTTTATTGATTTTAAAAATGACTTTTTCGTGTCTTCACTAAAGACTTTTTCATCGATAATTTAGTGAACAATCACAGGATTTTCAAATCAATAACAATGATTTTTAAGTTATTTTTTTAGTGGTTATTTTTTTAGTAGTGGTAGCTTTTTTAGTAGTGGTAGCTTTTTTAGTGGTGGTTTTTTTTGCAGTAGTAGTTTTTTTTGTAGCAGGAGTTTTATCTTTTAAAAGTAATAACGCCTTATCTAAATTCATACTTTCTACTGTCTCTCCGTCTGGTAATTTTACGTTAGTTTTACCATGTTTAAAATATACCCCATAAGGACCTTGATAAACGTTAATTGCTTCGTTATCTTCAGGATGAAGTCCTAGCTCTTTCAATGGTGTTTGAGTAGCCGTTCCTCGTCTTCCTCTGGTTGCCTTGGGTTGTGCTAATAATTCTAAGGCACGATCGAGACTTATAGTCAACACATTGTCTTCTTTTTTCAAAGAGCGATAATCTTTACCCTCCGTGCCTTGATCATGAACTACATAAGCCCCAAAACGTCCTAAACTGGTTTTAATGGGTTTTCCTGTGTCTGGATGTTCGCCTAAGGTACGAGGTAAAGTTAAGTAACCGATCGCCATTTCTAATGTAATATCTTCTGCTTGAATACCTTTAGGAAAAGAAGCTGTTTTTGGTTTTTTGGCTTTACCTTGAGGTTTATCTCCTAATTGTACATAAGGACCATAAGTACCAATTAACAAATAAATCGGCTCTTGGGTTTCAGGATGTATTCCTAAAATGGGAGGGCCTTCAACTTTTTGCTTCAATAATGTTTCAATTTGTTGAGGATCAAGATCAGAAGGAGTTAAATCGGCTGGAATTGAGGATTTTACGAGTTCTTCTCCGTAATTTGCCTCAAGATAAGCACCAAACTTACCGATTTTTACCGTTACGTCTATATTCTCTAATTCTATCGCTTTGGCAGTTTGAGGATCAATTTGTGTCTCTCTGATTTTAACTTGATTTTGTAAACCCGATTCACCTCGATAAAATTTGTCAAGGTAAGGCAACCATTTTTCATTACCTGAAGCAATATTATCAAGACTTTGCTCCATTTTTGAAGTAAATTTGGTATCCACTAACTCAGCAAAATTTTTCTCTAATAAGGCAATAACGGCAAAGGCAGTAAAGGTAGGAATTAGTGCTTTATTTCGTAATTGGGCATAACCTCGTTCAACAATCGTACCAATAATACTAGCATAAGTACTCGGTCTGCCAACGCCTTCACTTTCAAGGGTTTTCACTAAAGAGGCTTCAGTATAACGAGCAGGAGGTTGAGTTTCGTGGTGAATAACATCTAGTTGTTTACATTGAGGCTTGTCGCCTACTTGCAAGTTAGGTAAAATAACCTCTTGATTTTCTAAAGCGGCTTCAGGATCATCTGTACCTTCAACGTAGGCTCTGAAAAACCCAGCAAAATCAATTCTTTTTCCTGAAGAACGAAAAATAGTGTCTTCGACGGCGATATTTACCGCAATTTGGGTTAATTTAGCGTCTGCCATCTGAGAGGCTACCGTGCGTTTCCAAATTAAGTCATATAACCTTAATTCTTTATCTTTCAAACCTGTCTCTTTAGGGATCCGAAAAGTACTACCTGCTGGGCGTATGGCTTCATGAGCTTCTTGAGCCCCTTTGGCTTTAGTCTTATACTGTCTTGGTTGTGGACTTAAATATTCTTTACCATACATTTCTTCTACACAACTACGAGCGGCGGCAATGGCCTGATCAGACAAATGTACTGAGTCAGTCCTCATGTAAGTAATATAACCATTTTCATAGAGACTTTGAGCAATTCTCATGGTATCTTTTGCCCCTAATCCTAGTTTACGGTTAGATTCTTGTTGTAACGTTGAAGTAGTAAAAGGAGGTGAAGGTTTACGGATAGTCGCTTTTTCCTCTGTATCAGCAACTTGCCATATTTTGCCCTTTAAACGCTCTTTTAATGCTGTAGCTTCTTCTTCATTGAGGACAATTACTTTTTTGTTTTTCAGTAACTTTCCTGTCTTGGAATCGAAATCGCTACCATTGGCTATTTTTTGCCCTTTCAAGATGGTTAATTTAGCCTCGAAGTTTGTTTTTTCATGATTTAACAATGCCTTTAAATCCCAATACTGAGCTTCTTTAAAAGCCTGTCTTTCTCTTTCTCTTTGTACTAATAAGCGCACGGCAACAGATTGCACTCTACCTGCTGACAATCCGGCAGCGATTTTTTTCCATAGTAGTGGTGAAAGAGTGTAACCCACAAGGCGATCGAGAATACGCCGTGTTTCTTGGGCATGAACTAAATTTTCATCAATGTCACGACAATTGGATAAAGCCTTTTGAATAGCATCTTTAGTAATTTCGTGAAATACCATCCGTTTAATCGGCACTTTGGGTTTTAGTAGCTGTAATAAATGCCAACTAATGCTTTCCCCTTCTCTATCTTCATCCGTTGCCAGAATTAACTCATCCGCAGATTTTAAGGCTTGTTTCAATTGTTGGACAGTTTTATTTTTACCTTTAGGGATAACATAAATAGGCTCAAAATTGTTGTCAATATTTACCCCTAATCTTGCCCATTCAAACTGTTTATATTCAGCGGGGATTTCATCGGCGGAGGAGGGTAAATCTCGGATATGCCCCATAGATGCCTCTACCTGATAGTCTTTCGGTAGATAATTCCGGATGGTTTTGGCTTTGGTAGGTGATTCAACGATGACTAAAGTTGACATAGATTATTGTTAAGGTCTCTCTTTTGCTACTATATCTATAATTTAATTATTTAGCACATAAGAGTTAGTTTTAGGGATCATCCTCAATGAATGATTAAGTAGATGGACAAAATTAATACTGCATTTTATTAGACACGAGTGCAAAATAAAAATTAAAATCCATTTAAGGTGAGGAATCATCAATTTTAATAACCATTGCCCATTGCCCATTGCCCATTGCCCGACTTCTGCAAGAAGTTTATTTTTGAGCATATAAAAACAAGGCTTAAACTCTTTGCTTATAGACAATTTATGTTATTCAAGTACTTATTAGAATTTAGAATTTAGAATTTAGAATTTAGAATTTAGAATTTACCATTGCCCCGATGCTCCGTTGCCCATTATTACCCATTACCTATTGCTTATTACCCATTGCCAATGTCTATTGCTATAATTACTTAGAATTATTACTTTTTATTAATTTTTCATCTCACCATATAATTTATTAAAAATATGAATACTATTGATATAGAAGCAAAACAAGCAGAATTTGACAGAATTGTTCGAGAATTTGGTACATCATCAGATAATTTTATTCCCACAGACTTTATTAATGAAAATTCTATCATCTTACAGGATCTTAATGGTGGTAGTGGTAATGGTAGTGGTTTACCTAAGGTTTTCTTAACTGTTACTACTTTTGCTGATCAAAATGATGGTAACGCTTCTAATGGTTTATCAATAAGAGATGCCGTATTAATAGCACAAAGAGATCCGGGTAAAGAGTACGTTATTAATATACCTGAAGGGTTTTATACTTTAACTATTCAGGGTAACGAAGATTTCCGTTTTCAAGAACAATCAGAAACAAATTTAGGTTTATTTGATGATTTTGTTACCCGCACTGGTGATATAGATATTCAAACTAGAGTAAGTATTGTCGGTGCTAATCCAAATAATACTATTATTGATGCTAGTACATTAGGCGATCGCATTTTTGATGTTAAGGAAAATGGATTTTTAACTCTAGAAAATATAACTATTCAAAATGGCATAACTTTAGGTACTTTTGCAAAAAGTAGTACTGAACCACTAGATCCAGAATCCTTTGCCGGTGGCGGTATCAGAATTGATGCTAATGGTGGTGCAAAAATCAACAATAGCATTATTACTGGTAATGAAACTCGTTGGGATCGTGTCACTGACGTAGCCAATGTCAATGGTGGTGGTATTTCTAATCGAGGAGAGCTAGAAATTAACAATACAACTATTATTGATAATATTTCTGATGTTAATGCTGGAGGTATTTATAATTCAGGTAATTTACAGATTCTCAACAGTAGTATTATTAATAACGCTGCTAATGTATTTATTTACTATGTAGATAAAATAGAAGGTGGTGGGGGAATTCTTAATAGTGAAACTGGAACATTAATTGTTAGAAATAGTACAATTTCTGGTAATAGAGCGACTCTTTCAGGAAATGAGAACGAAACTTTTCCCAATGGTGCTGGTGGTGGTGGTATTTTATCAGACGGTGCTAGTGTCGTTATTGTTAATTCTACCATCGTTAATAATGTTGCCCCTGTAGGTGCTGGTATTTTAATTAGTCAACCCACTGGCGGGGAAGTTATACCTGCTGTCCTACAAAATAGTATTGTGGCTTTAAATCAAAGTGTAACTTCAGGGAATACTTTTAGTGGTGATATTGAAGGTTTTTTCGAGTTAAATAGTTCTTATAATCTTATCGGTAATGGGAACGGTATTTTATTTGACGGCATTGAAAATAATCAAGTTGGTACGATTACTAATCCTTTAAATCCCCAAATTGGTCCTCTTCAATACAACGGTGGTTTAACTCCTACCTATGCTTTACTAGAAGGTAGCCCTGCTATTAATCGAGGTAGTAATGCTATCGCCAATGGTGTAGGATTAAATTTACCGCCTTTAACCGCAGATCAAAGAGGTTTCGATCGTATAGTTGATAATATTGTAGATATTGGTAGTACTGAATTTTATCAAAATAACCCTTCATTAAATACCTCTATTTATCGCTTTCAAAATACTTCTTTACCCGGCACTTATTTATTTGTAGGAGAAAGTGAGAGACAAAGCATTAAACAAAATAATCCTAATTTCGTGGAAGAAGGCTTTGCATTTAGTGTAGCAGTACAACCTGGTGATAATTTAATCCCGATTTATCGTTTTCAAAATACTGCCGTTGCCGGTACATATTTATACACTGGGGAAAGTGAAAGACAAAGTATTAAGCAAAATAATCCTAATTTTGTGGAAGAAGGTTTAGCTTTTTATGTTTTAGGTGCAGAATCAAATCAAGGTCAAAGTTTTTATCGTTTCCAAAATAATAACCTTCCAGGTACATATTTATTTGTTGGTGCCGGAGAAAGATCTAATATTAATCAAAATTACTCTAATTTTACCGAAGAAGGCATTGCATTTAAAGCAGGAGTTTAATTATCGACAATAGGTAA
Source organism: Geminocystis sp. GBBB08 (assembly GCF_016743215.1). Lineage (GTDB taxonomy): Bacteria > Cyanobacteriota > Cyanobacteriia > Cyanobacteriales > Cyanobacteriaceae > Geminocystis. Next base: position 8,904 of record NZ_VRZC01000049.1, on the reverse strand, counting down.
TCACTAATGAGTAATAAGTAATAAATACCTAGACAAAATTAATTGTATTAACTAGGAAAGCATCTAAAATGTCAATTCAATGATTTCTCACTGATTATGTTAACCAGTCTGCAAAATCCTCTAATTAAACAAATTCGTAAGTTACATAAAGCTAAGGAAAGACACCGAGAAAATTTACTTTTATTAGAAGGCACAAATTTATTAGAAGTCGCTCGTAAAGTTAATTATCCTTTGGTAACAGTTTTAGCAACGGAATTATGGCAGAAAAAAAATTATCTTCTTTGGGAAGCATTACAAAATCAAGCACAAAGGGTAGAAACTGTTACCCCTGATGTGATAAAAAATGTTGCTACTACTGTTAATCCTGATGGTGTTATCGCTACTGCTTATCGTCATTTTTCCCCTCCTCAACCCCCTGAAAATCTCCGTTTAGGCTTAATTGGCGAAGGCATTCAAGATCCAGGTAACTTAGGTACAATTATTCGTACTTCGGTTGCCACTAATGTCGATTTTCTGTGGTTAAGTAATAATAGTGTTGACTTAGATAATCCAAAGGTAATGCGATCGTCTGTGGGAGAATGGTTTAAAATTCAGGCAAAAGTAGAAAACGATTTAATTTTTTTGATCGCCAAATATAAAGCTAAAGGTTATCAAATTGTAGCTACTTCTTTAGAAGGGAAAAAAACCCATTGGCAAATTGATTTTACAAAACCGACTATTTTATTATTAGGTAACGAAGCTCAAGGTTTATCGCCTGAATTGGCAAGTTTAGCCACTGAAAATGTCAAAATTCCTTTAGCTAATAATGTTGAATCTTTAAATGTTGCCATCGCTACAGCTTTTTTGTTAGCAGAATATCAACGGCAAATATCACAGATGATGCCAATTATTTAATCATGGGATAATTTTACTGACGACATTAATTTGTCACTGCTACTTCAACGACCAGAATTTGTCATCACGACACTTAATTTGGCACAATGACAGTAATTTGTCACCGATGACAATTAATTTGGCACTGTACAAGAATTTTAAAAATCGGGATGACAGGATTTGAACCTACGACATCCTGCTCCCAAAGCAGGCGCGCTACCAAGCTGCGCTACATCCCGTTGTTATCTTTACTTATGATAACCTATATTTAAGTTATTCGACAAGATAAGTTTTCATTAGAATAGTGGAGATCGATTTTTGGGCTCTGAATAGTTTATTTTAAATTATCAAAGAGTAATGTTTTACAATGTTGACAAAAAAAAGACACAGACTAATTTTCCGTGTCCTGAATTTTGGTTGACAAAAAAATCTTTAATAAGCCATCGCTTCAAGGGTTGAGCGTAAATATTGTTTAACTTGATCTTCTATATTAATTTCTAATTTATTCTCTTTCTGCCAACGTTGAAAACCAGAGCTTTTGGCGATCGCCTGTTTCAGACTGTTCCAGATTTCTTGATCTTGTCCTAGATTACTCGAAATAGTTGATATGGCCATAAATATTATCGTTTAGTGAGAGTGACTTAATAGGTGATATAACTAAGATACCTTATTTATAACCCATACTATTGTAACTAAGATCACATAACATCAAATAAGTGAGGTGGGAAAGTATTCCTTAAGAATTAACAAGAGTTTCCATCTTGGCAAAACTATCTTCAAAAATGGTTACAGTAGCTTCATGATCGTCTTTTTGAATCAAAGAGCGTCGAATTTGACCAAGATATAAAGGATAAGTAACATTTTTTTGGTGTATTTGAGTTCTAGCCCTAATAGTTAGTTTACTATCTCCATTAGAGGAAGTTCTACCATAGGAGAATAAATTAATAGCGGCTTGTTGTAAGGTAGCTTCTAACTGAGTAGGGGTAATTGTAGGCGGTACAGCAATTACAGCTTGATTTGCACCGGTATCATAGACTAAATTAAATTTTACGGCATTAGGTACTTCTGGGCGACTAAATAAACCTAAACTGAGGGCAAATAAACCTACAGTTAATACTCCCATAAATCCCGTAGCACCGACTAAACGAAAACGAAAACCCCATTTAAAGATGAAACCGAGAATTGCCAAAACAAAAAAAGCGATCGTTGTATAGATTGACCATATAGTATAATTATTAAAATCTAAGGATAATTCCATTTTTTCAGAATTGAAAGTTAGCATCTTAATTTTACCAAAAATTTGAGACATTGCAAAATCAAGGAATAACTGATTATTTTCTATCTTTACTCATAACAATCTAACATATGAGAAGATTAGTAAAGTTATAGTTTAATCAAAAATCATAGGAAATATCATTAATGGCTCAAATTGAATTTGCTAGAGGCATAGTAGAAGAATCTATCCCTGATGTTAAATTAACTCGTTCCCGGGACGGTAGTAATGGTACTGCAACATTTCGTTTTGAAGGTTCAAAAGTACTAGAAAGTGGCAATACTCAAGAAATTACAGGAATGTATTTGATTGATGAGGAGGGAGAATTGGTAACTCGTGAAGTAAAATGTAAATTTATTAACGGTGAACCTAAAGCGATAGAAGCAATTTATGTGATCAAATCTCCTCAAGAATGGGATAGATTTATGCGTTTCATGGAGCGTTATGCAGAAGACAAAGGGTTAGGCTTTACTAAGTCTTAAAGAATTAGGAATTAGGAATTAAAAATTACAAATATTTTATTCCATAAACATAAGAATAATCTTAAAAAAAAACTTTTAGTAATAGATTTATTTGGCAAAATTTTTAATTATAGTCAATATCCTAGTAATTATTAAAAAACTTTTATGTCTAAATTCTAAATTTTATGGCTATTCCTCATCAAGATTCTCAGATAAAAAGTGTTAATTGTGCAATTATTACCGTTAGCGATACTCGCAATGAAGAAACAGATATTAGCGGTAAAATTATGCAACAAATATTAATCAATTTCGGTCATAAAATTATTCATTATCAAGTTATAAAAGATAACCCTGATGATCTAAAATCTTTATTAATAAATTTAACTTCTAATCAAGAGTTAAACTGCATTATTTTTTCAGGAGGTACGGGTATTTCACCAAGAGATAATACTTATGATATACTTAATCAAATGTTAGAAAAAACTTTATCAGGTTTTGGAGAAATTTTCCGTTTTTTAAGTTATCAAGAAATTGGCTCACGAGCTATGGCTTCAAGAGCAACGGCTGGATTATATAATGGTAAAATAGTATTTTCTTTACCCGGATCACAAAATGCTGTTAAACTAGGTTTAGAAAAGCTCATTATACCAGAATTAACTCATTTAATTGATCAAATAAATAAAGGTTAGTTAGATATGTATGATAGTGATAGTGATAGTGATAGTGATAAGTTAGTATCCGTAAAAATTAATCGGAAAAAGTTAATAAAATTTCAAGAATGGTGTGGTAAAAATGAGATTAACTATTTAGTTGTCATTGAAAAATTGATGGATTCTTGCTTAGAAAATAATCCAATAATTATTGACACCATTATCAATAAAAAAGATAACGTTAATCTTGAAGAAAAAGTTAATTTTATCATCAGTGAATCTCTACAACATCTAATGGCTAGAATTGAAAAATTAGAGTCACAATGGGAAATTAAAAATAATTATACACATCAAAATAAATCTAATGCTCAACCATTATTATCAAATTTGCCTCAAGAGGATATTAGTAAAAGAGTTTATTTACCTCGTCAACAAATATGGCAAAAGTTGAAAAAAACTGATTATATTAAATATTTTGGTTATGATAGTTTTTTGAAGGCAAAAGGTGATCAACTTATCGAATACGGTATCTTTTTTGATGAGCATAAAAAACGCTTTTATATAATTGATAATGAGGAATGATCTAGTAAATTTAGTCAATAACTTGAAAAAATTAATTTATGATAATTTTCCATCAATTGTTACTACAATATCCTATTTTTATCGAAAATTTAGATCACCTGAAGTTATATAGCAATCCTAAATCATTGGTGAAGAATTTAAAGATTAAAAAATAAATCTGTAAATCTTACTATACCTCAAAGCTAACCACTGAAAGCTAATTGCTAACACCTCTAAAAATCTCCCATAGGATTGCTATATTTATTGAAAATTGTTGATTGCTTGGGCAACTTCTGTTACTTTTTCTAAAGATAATTCAGGAAAAATTGGTAAACTTAAAACTTCTTGGGCTAATTTCATCGTGATAGGATTAGGTTGATATTGTCCCTTATATACTGGTAATTGATCTTGAGGAATGGGATAATAAATCATACTGCCTATACCTAAATTGGCTAAATAATCTTTTAATGCGTCTCTTTTTCCGTTAGTAACTCGAATGGTATATTGATGAAAAACGTGACCTTTAGTAATAGTTGGTGTAATAATATTAGGGTGATTAGCTAATAGTTGATTATAATTTTCAGCAATATTTCTTCTAGCTTTATTCCATTGATTTATATACTTTAATTTCACCCTTAAAATACAAGCTTGTAAACTGTCAAGACGAGAGTTATAACCTAATAATTCATTATGATAATTTTTCTTGGCTCCATGAACTCTTAACATTTGTGCTAATTCGCCAATGTTATCACTATTGGTAACAATCATTCCACCGTCACCATAAGCACCTAAATTTTTTGTGGGATAAAATGAATATGCCCCCACATCTCCAATACTGCCTACATATTTTCCTGTTATTTTTTGTTGTTGGTTATCGTCACAACTTTGATAAGAGTGGTTACAATCTCCATGATAAACAGCACCAAAAGCCTGAGCGCAATCTTCTATCACTTTTAAGCCAAATTCTTGGGCAATGGTGTTTATTTGTGCCATAGCGGCAGGTTGCCCATAGAGATGCACTGGAATGATAGCCTTAGTTTTACTGGTAATTTTCTCTTTAATGGTGGTAGGATCGATGTTGAAACTATCGGCTTGAATATCAGCAAAAATTGGTTTTGCACCTACTAAACTAATGGATTCCGCCGTGGCATAAAATGAAAAAGAAGTGGTAATAACTTCATCTCCTGGCTCAATTTTTAAAGCGCGTAAAGCGATAATCAAAGCATCTGTGCCCGAATTAACTCCTATAGCGTGTTTAACTCCTAAATAATTAGCAATTTCACTTTCTAAGAGTTTAACTTCCGGTCCTAATACAAACTGTGTCGATTCTAACACATTGGCGATCGCCTGATCAATTTCTGCTTTAAGTTGTTGATATTGAGGCTTTAAATCAAGAACAGGAATTTTCATGTAAATGCTATAGTGAGATCAAGAAGTAATAAAGATTAACCTTAGAGTTTACACTATTTTTTTTGATTTTCTTCATTATTGTTAGGAGAATTAAGAGGAGATTGAGGTTGAGACTTTTGTGCTTGTAAACCTTGTTTAATAATTTTGAAAACTTCTTGATAACGTTGATTTTCAGGATCAATTTTGACCAATTTTTCCATTAAAGGCAAAGCCGCAGCTAAATTACGGGATTGAAGATGAATTTCTACCAATTTTTCTAAGGCAAAACGGTTATTAGGCTCTTTTTCTAATACTAACTCATAACCTTTGGCTTCTTTTTGCAAAATTGCATTAGGGGAAGAATCTTCACCCTGACTTTGATTAACAGGAGGAGTAATAGGTTTTGTCATCATTTTAATAACACTAGAAGCCGAAAACAATACAAAAGCCAAGCCTGAAATAATAATAAAACTTTTCTTAAAAATCTCTTTAGGAGTTGTTTTTGCCATAAAGAATTATAGTGAATAGTTAATAGTTGATAATTTATAGTTGATAATTTATAGTTGATAATTTATAGCTGTAGAATAGGCATCTTGTCTGTTATTCCTAATTCCTAATTCCTAATTCCTAATTCCTAATTATTTTAAAGTATTTACTTTCTAACAAAAAACAACCTTGAGTAAAACGAATCGCCCAATAACCAGCCGGGCGTGGATTCAAAATAATTCCTTCTTCCCCTATAGAAATTACACTAGCTGATTTTAACATAGGCATGGGATCAGCCGTTTTTATATATGGTGGTAGTTCTATTACTTTCACTCGATCGCCTGATTTTATGTTTAAATGAGTCATAATTAAATTACTGAAGTTCAAGAATTACAGCAGTTTCTACATGGGGAGTTTGGGGGAATAAATCAGCAGGTTGCACAAAAATTAATTTATAATCACCATTTTCACATAGTTTTTGTAAATCTCTAGCAAGGGTGGCAGGATGACAACTGAGATAAACTATTTTTTGGGGTTTTATGGTTAATAAGGTTTCGATAACTTGGGGTTGACAACCTTTCCTGGGAGGATCAAGAATGACTAAATCAGGTTTTTCATTAATTTCAGGAAAAATAACTTCTACTTCTCCTAAGATAAATTTAACATTGTTAATCTCATTAATCTCTGCATTACGGTTGGCTTGTTCGATAGAAAGGTGATAAGATTCTATCCCGATGATTTGTTTTACTTTTTGAGCTATCGGTAATGTAAATGTACCAATTCCACAATAAAGATCGACTACAGTTTCTTCCCCTTGTAAATTGAGTTGGTTTAAAACTTGATTAAATAAGGTTTCAGCAACAGTAGTATTAACTTGAAAAAAAGTTTCGGGGCGTAAATGAAAGGTTAAACCAGCAAAAATTTCATTGAGATAGAGTCTTCCAGCTAATAAATCCGTATTTTTGCCAAAAATAACGTTAGTAGCACTAGGATTATGATTTAAAGAAACACCGACTAAGTCAGGATAACGTTGTAACCATATTTGAGCTTGTTTTTCTATGGCATGATTACTCCCTTGGGCACTAACTAGAGTTAATAAAATTTCTCCGGTATTTTTGCCGATACGAAAACAAAGATGACGTAATGCACCTTTTCGAGTTTTTTCGTCATAAATCGCAATGTTTAATTTTTGTAAATCTTGTTTAATTTCTGTTAATAAAGGATTTAGTCGATGATCTTGTATGGGACATTGATTGATATTAACAATTTGATGAGTACCATGTTGATAATATCCTGCTTTAATTATGCCTGTTTCTGATACCCCCAATGGATAATTAACTTTATTGCGATAACCTAAATCATCGTCAGATAAGATGGTTTCTACGGAAAAATTATTAAATCCACCGATGCGAGTTAACGTCTCTTTAACTTGATTTTCTTTAACTTTGAGTTGATATTCGTAATCTATATGTTGCCACTGACAACCACCGCATTTATCGGCAACTATACAACGGGGGCGAATACGATATTTTGAATTTTCTTGTATTTCCTCTAATTTGCCTTCTGCGTGTTTCTTTTTGACTCTCACAATACGACTGGAAATGTGATCGCCAGTAACGGTATTAGGCACAAAAACCACTTGTTGATTAACTTTACCAATGCCATTACCTTCACTACTAACATCTTCTATATCAAGCGTAACTAATTGCCCCTGCTGTATCATTGATAAACCTTACTTTTGTTTAGATTTATTCCTAATTATAAGCTGTATGATCCCATTACCGTTCGATGGGGCTGATTAGAATTGAGAATTTAGCCATTGCCTATTACCTATTGCCCATTCAATGTGGCTTATTCATCTGAAAAGCGCTGTATAATAAAAATTTATTAATACATTTCATATTTTAATAATGTGCAAGGAATACCACCATTATTGATAGGAATCCGGCGAGAGGTGCGTAAACCGATTTTTTTACTTAACTCCTTATTACCTGTTAAAATATAAGCCGTCCAACCTTTAAAACGTTGCTTAAATACATCTCCCAACAATTTATATAACGGAAATAACGCCTCAACGTCAGAAATGCGTTTACCATAAGGCGGATTGCATATCAAAATACCAGACTCAGCTGGGGCAGTAATATCTGCTAAATGCTGTTGATAAAACTGAACTTGATCCCCAATTTCACAGGCTTTAGCGTTATTTTTAGCTTGTACAATTACATCAGCATCAGCATCCGTGCCAATCATAATGGGTAAATGCTCTTTTTGGCTACTTTCCGCTTCTTTTAATAAACTTCCCCATAATTTAGCGTCATAATCTGGCCAATTTTGAAAACAAAACTTATTCCGATATAATCCGGGTGCGATATTTAAACCCATCAAAGCTGCTTCTAACAAAATAGTACCTGAACCACACAAAGGATCGACAAGAGGTTGCTCTGGTGTCCATTCAGTGAGATATAATAAAGCGGCAGCTAATGTTTCCTTAAGAGGGGCTAATCCCATAGCAGAGCGATAACCACGGCGATGAAGACTGTCTCCTGTACTATCAAGGCTTAAAATGCAGTTATTTTCATGAATATGAGCATTTATGACTATATTTGGCTCAACTGTATCCACATCTGATCGTACTCCGTGTTGTTGTTGTTGCTGATCGACGATGGCATTTTTGATTTGAATGGCAGTGACATGACTATTATTAAGTTCCTCATTTTTCCCAGTGCAACGGACTGCTATAGTATGATCAGGTTGTAGATATGTTGACCAATCCATGGCTCTTACATTGCGATATAATTCTTGTGGGTTATAGCTTCTAACGGTGTGAATTGGTTTTAATACTCGAAAAATTGTTCTTGCCCATAAGTTAACCTTATATAATAAAGTCTGATCGCCTTCAAAATATACCCCAGTAAACTCAGGTTTAACAGCTGTTGCACCCAAATTAACTAATTCTTGAGCTGTAATTTCTTCTAAACCTCTAGCAGTGGTGGCAAAATAGGATAAACTCACAATAACAATAAATAAAGAATAATTAACAATTAACAACATATCACAAAGTTAGTAAGCTCAGACGCATCTGGGTTAACTATCCCTCTTTTGTCAGTTTCCGATTTTAACTATTATTAAATATTTTCAAACAGCTTGATAACTAAAGATTAAAGCATACTACAGAGTCAAATTTACTAATTTAAAGTTTCGATTTATTTCA
>NZ_VRZC01000048.1 GCF_016743215.1 Geminocystis sp. GBBB08 | reverse complement strand
TATAAATGCCGCTATCAACATTTTGAAAAAGGCTCTAAGTACCGTAGGGCATACGGGAACTTTTGTCTTTAAGACAATAAACGCTTGGGGAGAGGATGCCTCTATTTTGATTGGTAGCGATACCTGTTTTAAGTAAGCAACCTCATTGAACCAAGAATCCCATCGCATCAACGGCATGGGAGTGTCAAATAACTTTCATAAGTATTTTGTAGCAACATAGCTACTGTCATGGGTCCTACGCCTCCGGGTACAGGAGTAATATAACTAGCGATTTGTTTTACTTCATCATAAACAACATCCCCCACTAAACGCCCTTTTCCGTCGGGAGTTTCTAAGCGATTGATACCTACGTCAATGACTACGGCGTTGGGTTTTACCATATCGGCAGTAATCATTTGTGGTTTACCTACGGCGGCGATTAAGATGTCAGCTTCTCTGGTTACTTCTTGTAAGTTAGGGGTTTTTGAATGGGCGATCGTCACAGTGGCATTTTCTTCTAGTAACATTAAAGCAATTGGTTTCCCCACTAAAATACTTCTACCTACCACAACGGCTTTTTTTCCTGCTAATTCGATATTATATTCTTTGAAAATTTCCATGATTCCTGCAGGAGTGCAACTTCTTAAGCCTTTTTCCCCTCTTACTAATTTACCTAAGTTGGTAGGGTGAAGTCCATCGGCATCTTTTTCGGGTGCGATCGTATGTAATAATGCTACGGAGTCAAAATGATTAGGTAAGGGTAATTGTACTAAAATACCATCAACATGGGGATCTTTATTCAATTGTTTAATGACAGCAATTAATTCTTCTGGGGTTGTATTGGCAGGAAAATGTTTACCAAAAGATGTCATGCCAATTTTTTGACAAGATTTTTCTTTATTATGGACATAAACTGCACTAGCTGGATTATCTCACACCATTAATACCGCTAATCCTGGAGGGCGTTTTTTGGCTGATATTTTTTCTTTAATTGCGACTTGCAAACGAGATTGAATTTTTTTGGCTAAATTTTTACCGTCTAAAATCTGAGCGACCATGTTACTATTAGTTATTAAAAATCAAATTTAACACATACTTCAAAGGATTATAAAAGCAAGTAGTGAAAAAATATCGTTTATTTAATGAATTTTTATGAAATTACCACTAAAATCTCTTAGTTTATTCTCTTTATCTTTTTTTTTTGGGGAATAGCTGGTTGTACATCTTTAATTAAATCAGGCTTGGCTTCTCCTGAAGTTATCGACATTAGTAAAATTCAAAATCAGAATAAGACAACGGAAATCATTAAAATAGAGGGTATTTGTCAAAATATTATACCGTTACTTGATCGCAAAGGTTTTGAAATTAAAGATCAAACAGGTTCTATCTGGGTTGTTACTCAAGGTAATATTCCTAAAATTGGCGATCGCATTTCTGTAGAAGGACAATTAAAATTTCAAGAGATAGTAATTGGAGAAGAAAAATTTAACGAGTTTTATTTAGAAAAAAGTGAAACAGAAACAGAGACTGAGAAGTAATTAAAAATTAAGTAACAAACATGAAAAAGATACTATTTTATTATATTAAAGTATATTAAAGATAATTTTAGAAAGAGTTTTATTTCCTGAAAAAATACTAATAGTTATGGGGTTATTATTTAAGGATAAATGGGATGATTGTGGTTCATTTTTCCCTAAATTAACTCCATAAGCAGGAAAATTGGCACAACTAATACTTAATCTTATGGCAGTATTTTTTTCAATTTTTATACAAGTTGATTGTAGTTTAAATTTAATTGCTTGAGAGGAGTTATTTTCCTTAACTTTGATATAACCCTGACTAAAATTATAAACTTTACCATCAGGAAATACTTGAGAAGTAATAGCACATAAATCAAAACTTTCACTATCAGCTTCCGCATAAATTTCTAATACTATATCTCCAATTATCTCTAAATCTTCTGTAAAAAAATCGGATGTATAAGTAATAATATCGCTTCGATTATCTAATTTTGCTCTTTCAAAACTTCCTGCTGATATACTGTTATGGCCTCCTAAACTCTGAGGCGATCGCCAAAAATCATGAATAATTATATCTTCTTGTTGAGAAATATTTTTATTATTTTTAGTTATTAATTTACCATCATCATCTCGAATATTAGCTAATCCAGTACTCTTTAAATAAAATTCTATTGGTTTTTTACTCTTAAAACTATCTAACTTAATCCATTGGTTACTACCCATTTGAAAAACTTGAATATTTTGCTCAAATAATTTACTATTTTTAATACCTTTTAAATATTTATTAAACCATAAAATTTGATGTTCATTAACATTATTATTCGCTTTTTTAGTATAAGAGCGATCGCCTAAAGTATTTCCCCAAGGAAGATGACTCCAAGCCCCGATAATTAAACTTTGTTGAAACTTAGTTTTTTTTCTCATTTCTTGATATAAATTTAATGTACCTCGTAAATAAGTATCAAACCAACCGCCAATATGAAGCATAGGTAAATCAACATTTTGAAAGTAAGTTTTTGGAGATAAATTTTGCCAATAATCGCTATTTTTAGGATGAGTTAACCACTGATAATAAAAATTACTAGGACAATATTTTCTTAAAACTTCTTCTAAGATAATGGGTATGTCATATAAAGGTAAATTACGACTAGCTAAATAGAGAATTTTATAAGCAGTTAAATCTTCTTTTAATCGTGCTGTTTCTGCCGATAATTGTATCGCCCATGCCAAATTTAACTCATAGCAAAAAGCATCATTTTCATAAGCCCAATCTGAGTATAAATCATAGGCAATCATGGCAGGGCAAATAGTTTTTAATGCCGAATGTTGACTAATAGCACAATATAATTGAGTCATACCTTGATAAGAAAAACCGTACATTCCGACTTTGCCGTTACATCCCTCTAAATTTGCCACCCAATCGAGAGTATCATAACCGTCATTAATTTCCGACTCAAATAACTTAAATTCTCCCTCAGAATCACCTCTGCCTCTAACATCTTGAATGACAACAATGTAACCTTGACGGGCATACCATTTTGCATGTGCATAAACTACCGTTGAAGCGATAGCTTTTCCTTAAGGTTGACGCATCAATAATACGGGTAACTTTTCTGTTGTGACAGGGCGATAAATATCGGCAATTAGCTTAACCCCATCACGAGTCACCATCGAGGCAATTTTTTTGATTATTTTTAACATATTTTATTGATATAGTATTTCTAAAATTATTTGGGTGAATTTCTTTTTTTATTTTTAATTGAGCTACCTTTTTTTATACATTATTAAGTACATAATAAATCTAAATCTAATAAAGACATTTGTTTTGGTTTTAATGGATATTTTAAAGCATAATTTGCATTAAATAATTGTTCTTTGACTTGTTTAGCTATTTCTTCAACCATGGGAATAACGATGGAATTTCCCACTCGATTATAAAGTTTTCCTTTACTTCCAATTAATTTAAAATCATCAGAAAAACCCATTAAACGATAACATTCTTTTAAGGTTAATTTCCGTACTTTCTCCTTATGTAAACTCATTAATTTTATTCTTGATCACAAATATTTTTAATTTCTTGATCAGAAATATCATTTTTACTTACTAATTTATAGTGTTTTTCTTCTACAACAGATAACGAAAATTTATCCTTATCTTCTTCTACAGATAATTCTAAAATAGCAACATTATTTTCTGTTAAAAATTGTAAAGCAATCGGTTTATAAATTGTATTGGGATAACGAATCTTACAAAACTCAATATCTTGCATAACTTGAACAATACCAAAACTATCACCCGGTGATTTAGCTTGACAAGGCAAAACAAAATGAGTTCCTCTTTTATTTATTCCTAAGTAAATTTCATCTATTTTTATTTGCCCTATCGTATCAATAGATGTTCGTAAGTGATTTTGAATAGAATAACAAGTTAAGCCTGTAAATAAGTCGATTAAACGATTGTATCGAACTTTTGTTAATAACGCTTGTTCATCCATACCCGGTGCATAACGTTTTACTATTTCAGGTGTAGCATCTAGTATTTTGATTAATTGTCTATTGTGACTAGGCTCAATTTTTCCCGGAGTTGCTTGTCGAAATTCATATGAGCCTCTACCAGTGCCAATGATAATCCAATCACTATTTTCAGGTGCTTTATTTTTGATAGTAACAGGTAAATCCCTTCTAAATCGATAAGTATAAGGAATATCACCTAAGTTTTTTATCCTGTTAATTTTAAGGACATCAAAGGCTTGAACTAATTCATCTCTATCAAAGGATACTTTTTGATCTCCTTCTCGATAATTATTGAAAAAAACCTTCTCTATAATATCATCATATTTACTCATAATAAGCTCATGTCTAATCTTTTTCTTTTGGGAATTATATCATTTTTAATATTCCAATAACTCGATGCTTTATCCATATTAAATTCCATAAATTTTAGATCAATTTTTTCTAATTTTCTAATTTCTAATTGGTTAATATCCACTTCTAAAACTTTAATTATTTCATCTCCAATAGCTTTAGCTAATATGGGAATTACTGCGTTGCCAATTTCTCTAAAACCATGCCAAATTGTCTCATGAAATAAAAACCAATCAGGAAATGTGTGCAATCGAGCAGCTTCTCTTACTGTAATACATCTAGGTTGTTGGTAGTGAATTGGACGGGCGGCGGTATATGCACCTTTATCTCTAGCCGTTCCTGCTCTAAGTGTATTACATAATCCTGTAGGTGAAAGTTTCAAGAAACGACTGGTTTTTTCTATTTCTCCTTGGGAAGTTGCTTGAAAACGCCCTATAGATTTTTCTGTGTGATTAGAGCCTACATGATTGTAAATAAAATAATCACGTTGTCGATGATGACATAATTTATAGATACCTTGAGAATTTAAGGCAAAATTACGCCTAAATCCTGAATAATCCAGTTTTTTTAAGTCTATACCCTGATTTTCCCCCATAAATGCTGGAATTAAACTTAAATCAGCGATCGCACTTTCTACATTATTCAACTCTTGAGTTTCGAGGGGATAACTAACAGGTTTGACATCATGACGACTACCCATGAGAATTAAGCGTTTTCGTTTTTGGGGTGCACCAAAAAGACTAGCATCAAGGATTTTAACGGGTTTAGCGATGGGAAAACCAAAATTTTCAAATTCTGTAATTAATTCTTCTAAAAATTGTTGATGTTTTCCTACTGCAATACCGGGTACATTTTCAAAGATAAAATATTTCGGTTTTAAGTCTTTTATTACTCTAAAATATTCAAAAACCAAAGAATTACGAGGATCATCTAATTGTCTTTTTCCCATTAAAGAAAAACCTTGACAGGGAGGACCACCTGCAATTAAATCAATATCATAATCAACTCCTTTTTGTTTAAGAATATTTTTAAAATAATCAGTTTTTAAGTTGTTTATATCTTCACAAATAGTGGTAGTGTAGGGAAAATTGAGATGATGAATTAAAGCATGAATGGCATCAAATTCTAGGGCTACGGCAACATCAAATCCTGATGCTTCTAAACCTAAAGACATTCCACCACATCCAGAAAATAAATCAATTGCGATCGGTCTTTTCATCAATTATTCTGAGGAGAATTAAACTGCTATTTAACTTTAAAGGTAAAGGATTCTAATTTCAATGCTACGTTTATTAGACTTTATCAGAAATAAATAAAATTGATAATTTTGCAGGAAAAAAGTGAGGGAGACAACGGAATTAAATTTAATAAATAATTACAAAAAATCAAAGTATATAAGTTTAACCTCAAGTCTTGTACTTATTACTTATTACTTATTACTTATTACTTATTACTTAATTATTACTGAGTTAAAGTACGACGTTTGAATACCATTTCGTAGGCTTCAATATTATCACCCCCTTGCCATTCATTACATTTATTGATGGCGATACCGCACTCAAAACCAGCCGCGACTTCTTTTACGTCATCTTTTACACGACGGAGAGAGTCCAAATTGCCACTGTAAATAATTTGATTATTGCGTAACACTCGAATAAAGCGATTTCTAAGCACTTTCCCTGATGTCACATAACAACCAGCTACAGCCCCTTTACCCACAGAGAATACCGCGCGTACTTGGGCCGTACCAAGACTTTCTTCTACTTCTTCAGGATCTAGTAATCCCTCCATCGCTCCTTCAATTTCATCGAGCAATTTATAAATTACATTATATTCCCGAATATCTACCCCTTCTTGTTCGGCAGCTTGACGGGCATTCGGTGCTAAAGTTGTATTGAATCCTAGTATAATAGCACCACTAGCAGCGGCTAAGTCAACGTCTGTTTCCGTTATTTCTCCGGCTGTGGATAATAAAACTCGAATTTGAACTTCTTTTTGTGGTAGTTGTTTTAATGATCCGAGTATTGCTTCTACAGATCCTTGTACATCGGCTTTAAGAATGAGATTGAGTTCTTTTAATTCTCCTTGTTGTGCTTGAGCTGATAAAGTACTTAATGTTACCCGACGAGAAGACATTGCTTGTTGTAAACGGGTATCTCTTTGCTCTGAGGCACGATTTTCAGCGATCGCTTTAGCTTCTTTCTCATTTTTATAAACATCAAACTCATCACCGGCTGCGGGAACTTCATTTAAGCCTAAAATTTCGACAGCAAAAGAAGGAGTGGCAGCTTCTACTTTATTTCCACGATCATCAATCATAGCTCGAATTTTTCCAGATACAGAACCAGCTACAATAATGTCTCCAACTCTTAAAGTTCCATTTTGAACTAATAAAGTAGCCACAGGGCCTCTAGCACGATCTAGATGTGCTTCAATAACCGTACCTTTAGCGGGACGATCGGGGTTTGCCGAAAGTTCTTCCATTTCCGACACTAAGACAATCATTTCTAAAAGATTATCTAAATTTTGACCGTTTAAAGCACTCACTGGAACCATCACAGTATCACCGCCCCAATCTTCAGGCACTAACTGTAAATCAACTAATTCTTGTTTAACACGATCAGGATTAGCGTCAGCTTTATCAATTTTGTTAATAGCGACAACAATAGGTACTTTTGCGGCTCTAGCATGACTAATAGCCTCTTTCGTTTGAGGTCTAACCCCATCATCGGCGGCTACTACTAATACAGCTATATCAGTGACTTTTGCTCCTCGAGCGCGCATTGCTGTAAAGGCTTCGTGACCCGGAGTATCAAGGAAGACGATTTGTTGAGTTTTACCTTCATGCTCAACATCCACATGATAAGCACCGATATGTTGAGTAATTCCTCCTGCTTCTCCTTGAACTACTTTTGTATTCCTAATAGAGTCTAACAGAGTTGTTTTTCCGTGATCAACGTGTCCCATGATTGTTACAACTGGAGGACGATGTTGTAATTTATCAAGATCTGTTTCCATAATCATTTCAGTTTTAACCGCACTGGCTTTTTCTTCTTCCGTGATTATTTCTACCCCTAAATCAGAAGCTACCATTTTGGCAATTTCAATATCGAGAGTTTCAGTAATATTAACCGCAATACCTTTAAAGAAGAGTAGTTTAATAATTTCTGTGTCAGGAGTATTGAGTAATTCGGCTAAATCTCTTAAAGTAGGATTCTGCCTGAGAACAATAAATTCCGGTAGTTGTTCTTTATCGGATTTGACTTTTTTATCTTGCCTCTGTTCAGTTTTATCAAATTTTGGTTTTTGTCTTCGAGGAAAACGATTTTTTTCAGGGGGCTTAGGTTGTTCACTGAGGGGTTTGTCAGGACGAGCTAATGCTAAATTGAGCATTTCACTGTCAAAATCATCTTCTTCAAAATCCTCATTAAAATCATCATCATCGTCATCAATAAGTAAAGAGCGACGTTTTTTTACTGCTTTTTTACCTTCTTTAGAATCATCATCATCTTCCCAAGTTGCCTCTTCACTTTTATTTAAAAGTTTTTTCGGTTTTTGTTTAGTTCTTGTGGGTTTTTCCAGTAGTATAATGGGTTCTGGTTCAAAATCATCATCTACAGTGAGAGATTTATCTTCTAAATCATCATCGAGATCTAAATCTGGTTCAATAACGGCAACTGGTCGTTGAGGTGGTCGATGTAATTTTGGTTTAGGTGTTGATTTATTTTCTATTGCCGCCATATTTTCTTCTCTAATGGTTAGAGGTTTTTTGACGGGCTTTAAAGTTGATTCTTGATCTCTAATTTCTACATTTTCTTCCCCTTCTTGACGACGTTGACCATTTTTAAAGCGACGAGAGGTGTTAATTTTCGTTTTATTATTAATTTTCGGTTTTGGTCGTTTATCTTCATTACTAGAAGATGAGTTTAAAGAAGAATTTTTTTCCGAAATAGGTAAAGATAATTTTTTGCTATTATTTTCCTTGGATTTATCAATATGAGTAATGGGAATCGATTTAGCTGCTGGTTTATTTCCCTTATTAATTTGAGGTCGTGGTGGTGGCCCTTTGAGTTCTTTAGGAGGAGTAACTGCTGTTGTTTCTGTTACTTTTACAGGACTAGAACTATTAGCTTCGGAAGATGTAGGCATCTGAGGACGGGGAGGACTTAAAAGAGTAGGACTTTCTTTTAATGCCTCGGAGTTAGACGCTTCACTCACATTACTTGCGTATATAGCAAGTATTTCTGGTTTTTTATTTTTTGGTTTCAAGTCTGGCGTGGGAGAATTTTTTGTTTCTTTATTGATATTTTTTTTGACTTGGTGATTGGCAGATGTCATATGATGGTTTTTGGCTGCTTCTTTGATATTTTCGGCTTGAGTTTCAGTTATAGTACTGCTATGATTTTTCACATCAATGGATAACTCGGTACATATATCTAATACGTCCTTGTTATCCAACCCAAGCTCTTTTGATAAATCGTATATTCTTATTTTTCCGTTTTTCATCCACAAATTGCCCTAAGTGTACTATATTATAACTGTTTTTGGTAAATTTTAATTAGATTTTTAATCTTAAACTTTATCTTTTACTATTTTACTATTTTATGAGGAATGAGCAATTAAGTACCAGTGCAAAATTAACTGTCTATGAGCAATTGCTTTGGAAAGGGTTGAAACTTCTTATCGAATTATTTAGCCTTTTCTAGTTGCTGTAACTTTTATACAACCTAGTATAACATCACATTTATCTTTATCTATAAATAAAAATATCAATTTCATCCTCACTATTTCTATTGGAATATGACGCGAAACGGTAGAACCTGCTACCTGTCTAATATTCACGTCAATACAAAATTATTTGCTTTAACGGGAGTAAATAGGTGCAAGATCTTCGTTAAATATAGGTAAAATACTAATATTCAGCTCTAAATTATTAGCAGTCAAAGATTATGTATCAAAAACAAGTTGCCCCCGTTGTGTTAGTAAGTCTTGATGGTTGGGGTTATAGGGAAGAGACAAGAGATAATGCCATCGCCTTAGCAAATACCCCTGTAATGGATAGTTTACAAAAAGTCTATCCTTATACCCTTATCAACGCATCTGGGAAAGCCGTTGGATTACCTAATGGACAAATGGGTAATTCAGAAGTAGGGCATTTGAATTTAGGTGCAGGACGAGTAGTGCCTCAAGAATTAGTCAGAATTTCTGATGCTGTAGAAGATGGCTCAATTTTTACCAACCCAGTATTAGAAGAAATATGTCATAATCTCATTGAATCAAAAGGTAAGTTGCATTTAATGGGATTATGTTCTGATGGTGGTGTCCATTCTCATATAGATCATTTGCTTGGTTTACTTGATTTAGCTAAATTACAGGGTGTTTCTGAAGTTTGTGTACACTTTATCGCTGACGGTAGAGACACTAATACTAATGCTGGGGTAAACTATGTGAAAGCTATTGAAGAACATATAAAAAAAATTGGTATTGGTAAAATTGTTACAGTTTGTGGTCGTTATTACGCTATGGATCGAGATCGCCGTTGGGATAGAATAAAAAAAGCCTATGATTTATATACCACAGAAGGCACTGGAGACGGTAGAAGTGCCGTGGAAGTTATGGAAGATTTTTATCAACAAAATTTAACGGATGAATTTATTGAACCAACTCGTATAACTGAAGGTGCTGTTACCCCAGGAGATGCCATTATTTTTTATAATTTTCGTCCAGATCGAGCTAGACAAATCTGTTCTGCTTTCACTATGGATGATTTTAATAGCTTTAAGCGAGAGAAAATTGATAACCTCAGTTTTGTTACTTTTACCCAATATGATCCCAATTTACCGGTAAAAGTAGCTTTTGAACCTCAACAACTCACGAACATTCTGGGAGAAGTTATCGCCAATGCTGGATTAAAACAATTTCGGACTTCCGAAACTGAAAAATATCCTCATGTTACTTATTTTTTTAACGGTGGTTTAGAGCAACCATTAGAAGGAGAAGATAGAGAATTAGTACAAAGCCCCATGGTTACAACCTATGATAAAGCTCCCGCCATGTCGGCTTACGAATTAACGAAGGTAGCTTCTAAAGCTATTTCTAAAGGTATTTACTCTTTTATAGTAATCAATTATGCCAATCCTGATATGGTAGGGCATACTGGTAAATTAGATAAAGCAAAAGAAGCGATTGAAATAGTAGATATTTGTGTAGGTAAATTATTATCGGCGATTAATCAAGTAGGTGGTACAGCTATTATCACTGCCGATCATGGTAATGCAGAATATATGAAGGATGAAAACGGCAACCCTTGGACTGCACATACCACAAATAAAGTACCGTTTATTTTAATTGAAGGTGAAGGATGTAAAATAGTTGGTCATGGTGGTAATGTGCAATTGCGAGAAAATGGTAAATTAGCAGATATTGCTCCTACAATTCTCGAAATTTTACAGTTACCTAAACCTAAAGAAATGACTGGAGAATCTTTAATTCAAAAATCAGAGTATCAAGTCAAACAAAATCGGACTCCTGTCAGTATCTCGGTTTAATTATGGATATAATAGGTTAGTTAAATTTTTATATTTTGTTAATTATGACCGTTTATCAATTAGTACAAATTATTTGGGTGGCTTCTTGTGCATTATTAATAGTTCTAGTCTTGTTACACTCTCCTAAAGGTGATGGATTAGGCGGTATTGGCGGACAAGCTCAACTTTTTTCTAGTACTAAAAGTGCAGAAGCAACTCTTAACCGAGTTACATGGATTTTAAGTCTCACTTTTATCAGTTTAACGGTTGTTTTAAGTGCAGGTTGGTTAAATAATTAGGAATGAGGAATGAGGAATGAGGAATTAAAAATTAGAAATAGGAGTGGATACTTATTAAAAAGTCAATTAAAATCAAATTTAATATTTTTTTGCTTTTCTTTTTAGCAAGTTTAATCATATTGATTTTCAGTCATTCTGTTAATGGGAAAGATAGTGATTTACCACCTTTAAAAATTCATCCTTTACCCCTTTCTTTACAAAATTGGATTTCTGATAATCAAGAAGATTATTTTAGTCAAATTGAGCCTCATTTAGCCGGTTATTTAATCTGGTCAAATTTTCCTGTTAAAGTTTATTTACAATCTCCTGATACTAATTTATCTCCAGCAGGTTTAACTGAGTTTGAACAATGGCAAAAAGCAGTGACAATGGCTATCACAGTCTGGAATCCTTACTTACCTTTAATAGAAGTGGATTCTCCCGAAAAAGCCGATATTCTCATTTATCGTCGTTATCCTGAATTTAAAGCCGAAATTAACCCTAAAACAGGATTATATAACTTGCCAAGGGCAAAAGCCGCTACCACTACGGTTAAGTTTTATGTTACAGAAACTAACCCTCCTCAATTACGCCATCGAATGACGATAGAAGTTAATCCTCATCAAACTTTTGACTATTTAGTAACTAATATTACCCACGAATTAGGTCATGCTCTAGGTATTTGGGGACACAGTTTAAATGAGACTGATATAATGTATTATTCTCATACAAAACAAATTCCGACTATTTCCCCCCAAGATATAAATACTCTCAAAAAAATCTATCAACAACCCACTCGTTTAGGTTGGCAACAATAATTTATTTTTTTAGTACTGGCGATCGCAAATCTATTAATGTGGGAAAGCAATGTTTTTGGATTTTATATATTATATCAGGTTCGATTAAATAATCATAGTAAATTTTCTCGCAAAGACGCAAAGACGCAAAGAAAGACGCCAAGTTTTATTATAAGTTATTATCCGAACTTGATATTAGATATTCTTTCAAAGTTATTCTAGTTCCTAATTCAAGATAGAATTTTAAAAAATACTCATTCTAATTTTTATAATATGGCTTTTATACTCACATTCTTAGGTAAAGGTGGTATTGGTTGCACCACAACAGCTATTGCCGCCGCTCAAAAATACGCTATCTTAGGCAAAAAAGTTTTATTGGTAGTGCAAGATTCTACTCCTTCTTTTCTTTTACAAATTGGAGTTGATGTAAAATCCACTATTACCCAAATTAGTTCTAATTTAGACGCAATTCAGTTACAAAGTAGTCAATTATTAGAAAATAGTTGGGAAGAATTAAAAAAATTAGAAACAAAATATTTGCGATCGCCTGTACTAAATAATATTTTTGCCCAAGAATTAGCAATATTACCCGGTATGGATGATGCTTTAACTTTAAATTATCTCCGAGAACAGGATCAAAGTGGCAAATATGATGTTATTGTTTATGATGGCAAAAGTAGTCTTAATGTTGTAAGAATGTTTGGTATTCCAGAAACTTTAAGTTGGTATATTCGAAGAATGCGCAATTTACTGGAAAACTCAGATATTGTCAAAACTTTGTCGCCTTTTGTGCAACCTGTTACCAGTGCCGTCTTAAATGTTTCTTGGAGTGCTGATAATTTTGCACAGCAACCTAGTAATGAAGTTAATCAGATTTTAGATCAAGGTAAAAATGCTGTCAATGATCCGAGTCGTTTATCCGCTTTTTTGGTGACTAATTCTACCCCAGAAGCCATCGCTACTGCTAGATATTGGTGGGGAAGTGCTCAACAAATTGGCTTAACCGTGGGCGGTGTTTTACTTAATCAACGGGAAATTACCCCAGAAATAGAAACGGCTTTTAATCTTTTAACGATCAATTCTATTCCCAATATAGAATCAAATAATTTAGAAGAATTATCTTCTGCTTTACCAGATTTTCAAAAACAAGCCCTAAAAGCACCAAAACCTTTAACTATTGATACCAATAACCGAGAAGTGAGAATCTTTTTGCCGGGATTTGATAAAAAACAGGTAAAATTAAGTCAATCTGGCCCTGAAATAACTATTTCCGCAGGTGATCAACGTCGTAATATATTCTTACCATCACCGTTAAAAGGGCAATCTGTCAAAAGTGCAAAATTTCAGGATGCTTATCTAATAGTGAGTTTATAAAACAACACTAATTTATTGATAAAAAGATGGTTAATATTTTCTCAGAAATTGACTTTAATACCCTTAAACATAATCCCGACTTTAAAGAAGATAGTGTTAGAGAAGTGGTTATTTTACCCCTTTTAAAAATTCTTGGTTATACCGAAACAAATATTGTTCGTAGTAAAACTTTACAGCACCCTTTCCTCAAAATTGGTAGTAAAAAACGCAAAATTAATTTAATACCTGATTATCTCTTAAAAATCGAAAATAATTACCCTTGGGTATTGGATGCCAAAGCACCAAATGAGAATATTAAAGAAGGGGATCACATTGAGCAAGTTTACTGTTATGCTACTCATCCCGAAGTGAGAAGTAATTATTTTGCTCTCTGTAACGGCATTGAATTTAGTTTGTTTAAAACCTCTGGTAATGATACCCCTATTTTATATTTTTCCCTCGCTGAAATCAATTATTATTATGAACAATTAGCTCAATTTTTGTCTTTAAATAGTTTTCAAGTTGGTAAGGCTTTTGCTTATGATGAGGGTTATTTTCTCACGCAAAGTCGCAAAGTCGCAAAGAAGGGTGCAAAGGATTTTTTGGTGAGTCAATTTGATTATCTAAATCGCCCTTTATTAGCTGAAATTATCCCGAAAAAACAAGCCGCTAAAAGACATTTTGGGGTGCATGGTTATTTTACTAAACAAGTGTGGAATGTGGTGGCAGAATATATCAAAAATTTTAGTCAACCTCATGATACTATTCTTGATCCTTTTGGTGGTAGTGGTGTCACCGCCATTGAGGCTTTAATGAATAATCGCAAAGCCATCAGTATTGACATTAATCCTCTGGCAATTTTTATGGTTAATTCCCTCATTTCTCCTGTTAATTTTGATGAGTTAAATGAGGCTTTTAATCGGGTAAAATTAGCTTATCAAAAAAATGAACCTACCACCGAAGATGACATCAAAAAAGCTCTTAAAAAATATCCTTATCCTAAGGGTTTAAAGTTGCCTAAAGGTTCGGATGTTGATACCATAGAAAATTTATTTAGTGATAAACAATTAGCTCAATTAGCTTTCTTAAAATCTATCATTAAAAAGGAGAAAGATAAAAATATTAGAAATTCTTTAATGTTAGCTTTTTCTAGTACAATTACTAAAATTAATAAAACCTATCATAATTCTAGTTCAAGAGATGAAAATGCAGGAAATTCAGCCGTTTTTGCATACTATCGTTATCGAGTTGCTAAAAATGATATTGATTTAAACTTAATTAAGTCTTTTGAAACTAAATATAAAAAGTTGTTGAATGCAAAAAAAGAGATGGAATATTTTATTAATGAAAACACCATTTCTAAGGCTCAAATTCTCAAAGCATCCGCAACAAATTTAAGTTTTATCCCTAATGAAAGTATAGATTATATTTACACCGATCCACCCTACGGCAAAAAAATTCCTTACCTCGATTTGTCGATTATGTGGAATGCTTGGCTTGATTTAGAAGTAACAGAAAATGACTATAATTTAGAAGCAATTGAAGGAGGAGAAAATAAAAAAACCAAAGATGAATATAATCAATTAATCGCCCAAAGTATTAAGGAAATGTATCGAGTATTAAAATTTGACAGGTGGTTGTCGTTTGTATTCGCCCATAAAGATCCCGAATTTTGGCATTTAATCATCGATACGGCGGAGAGTTGCGGTTTTGAGTATAAGGGGGCAGTAGCTCAAAAAAATGGACAAACTAGCTTCAAAAAACGTCAAAATCCTTTTACTGTGTTATCAGGGCAACTGATTATTAATTTTTGTAAAGTTCGTACTCCTAAAGCGATTATGAAAGCTAATTTAGGGATGGATATAGCAGAAATTGTGATTCAGACGATCGAGGGTGTAATTGCAAAAAATGATGGTGCTACCCTTGAGCAAATTAACGATGAATTGATTATTAAAGGCTTAGAATTGGGGTTTTTAGATTTATTGAAAAAAGAATATTCAGACTTAACACCGATATTATTAGATAACTTTGATTATGATGAAAAGACGGAATTATTTACTCTAAAAAAAGATACTAAATTCAAGTCACATATAGACGTAAAATTGAGAATTAAATACTATTTAATCAGCTATTTAAGACGCATGGAAAGGGAGAATAAAACTACCACTTTTGATGAAATTGTGTTATATATTTTACCCTTATTAAAAAATGGTACAACACCGGAAAATCAGACAATTTTAACCGTCTTAGAAGATATAGGGGAGAGAGTAGGAGAAAACCATTGGAAATTGAAAGGAGAAGGGCAATTAAGCCTATTTTAAAGGTTCTTAGTCACGATTTTAGGGAATAAAGGATAGTTTCTCTAATGCCGTTAAAAATAAACCAATTTTTTTTAGAGCAACTAAAGGCTAAACTTATATAAGCGAGATTTTAGGTAAATCAAAGATCGAGATTATGAGTCAGTATGATGTTATTGTAATTGGTTCTGGTATTGGCGGTTTAGTCACAGCAACTCAATTAGCTGCCAAAGGAATCAAGGTATTAGTCTTAGAAAGCTATCTGATTCCGGGTGGTAGTGCTGGTTATTTTGAAAGGGAAGGTTATCGTTTCGATGTTGGTGCTTCCATGATTTTCGGATTCGGCGAAAAAGGTACAACTAATTTACTAACCCGTGCCTTATCGGCAGTAAATATGACTATGGAAACTATACCAGATCCTGTACAAATTCATTATCATTTACCGAATAAGCTAGATCTCAAAGTCCATCGAGATTATAATAAATTTTTACAAGAATTATATAACCGTTTCCCTGAAGAAAAAAAAGGCATCAAAAGTTTTTATGATGAGTGTTGGCAAGTATTTAACTGTCTCAATTCGATGGAATTACTTTCCCTTGAGGAAATTGGTTATTTAACCCGTGTATTTTTTCAACATCCGTTATCCTGTCTTGGATTGCTCAAATATTTACCTTTAAATGTGGGTGATGTTGCCCGTAAATATATTAAAAATCCTGAATTGCTCAAATTTATTGATATGGAGTGTTATTGTTGGTCAGTTGTACCAGCAGATTTTACCCCCATGATTAACGCTGGAATGGTATTTTCCGATCGCCATTACGGTGGAATCAACTATCCTAAGGGAGGAGTTGGTAAAATAGCCGAAAAATTAGCAGAAGGATTGGAAAAAATAGGTGGTGAAATTCACTACCAAGCAAGAGTGAAAGAAATTATCATCAAAAATAATCAAGCCATAGGAGTCAAATTAGCTGACGGCAATGAATATTTTGCTCAAAAAATCGTCTCTAATGCTACCCGATGGGATACTTTTGATAAATTGATAGAGAAGAATAAAAAGCCAAAAGCAGAAATAAAATGGCAGAAAAATTATCGTCAATCTCCTAGTTTTTTAAGCCTACATTTAGGAGTAGAAGCCCAAGTTTTAGCGAATAATCCTGAATGTCACCATATTATTTTAGAAAAATGGAATAACTTAGAAGCCGAACAGGGTACAATTTTTGTCTCGATTCCCACCCTACTCGATCCAAGTTTAGCACCTAATGGTTATCATATCATTCACGCCTTTTCTCCTAGCTCAATGGAATATTGGGAAAATTTATCAACTCAACAATATGAATATAAAAAAGAAGAAGCCGCTGGATATTTAATCCAACGTTTAGAGAAAATTTTCCCGGGATTAGATACTGGTTTAGATTATATGGAAATAGGCACTCCTCGCACTCACCGACGCTTTTTAGGGCGAATTAATGGTACATATGGACCTATTCCTGCTAAACGTCTTAAGGGTTTATTATCAATGCCTTTTAATCGCACTGCCATCAAGAACTTATATTGTGTCGGTGATAGTACATTTCCTGGACAAGGTTTAAATGCTGTAGCTTTTTCTGGTTTTAGTTGCGCCCATCGTATCGCCGTTGATTTAGGCTGTTAAATAATGAGGAATTAGGAGAAATAAAATTATCAACTATTTACTATTTATTACTTAATTACTATTCACTATCAACTATTCACTATTATGGATTTATTAGAATATCAAGCAAAACAATTATTTGAGCAAGTTGGTATCCCCATTTTACCTTCTCAATCCATTTCTTCTGCCAGTGAATTAAAAAATTTACATATCCCTTACCCTATTGTTTTAAAATCTCAAGTCTTGGCTAGTGGTAGGGCAAAAGTTGGAGGCGTTAAATTTGTAGAAAATACTATCGATGCTATTGCGGCTTCTCAATCTATCTTTAATTTGCCTATTGAAGGAGAATATCCCAAGGTAATTTTAGCAGAGGCTCGTTATGATGCGGAAAATGAATTCTTTTTGGCTATTATGCTTGATTATGCCTTAAAAAAAACTGTTTTATTAGGTTCATCCTATGGCGGTATTAATATTGAAATACTGCTAGATAATTTACAAACTTGTGTTATTGAAGAAGAATTTTCGCCTTTTTATGCCCGTCGTTTAGTTAAACAAATGGGGTTGACGGGAAAAGCGATGGCTTCTGTGAGTAAAATCATTGAAAAAATGTATGATTTATTTATCACTCATGATCTTGATATTATTGAAATTAATCCTTTAGCTATTAACGCCAATGGTGAAGTAATGGCTTTAGATGGTAAAATTCGAGTAAATGATTATGCTTTGAATCGTCATCCTTACTTACTTAAGTCTCTGACTCGAGAAACTCCTCAAATTTCTTCAATAATTAATACATTGCACCAACAAAATTATTCAACTGTTAAAGAAGTTAATAAATCTATTTTAGAATTAAATTCAGAGAGTAATTTAGCAATTATTTCTGATAGTATTGATTTAAGTATTTTAACTATTAATTCTCTTATTTCTCAAGGACAAAAAATTCATAGTTGTTATATTTTATCCTCAGAAAATAATGATGAAGGACAAGAGAATATTAATGATTTATTTACTAATATTATTAATAATTCTACCATTGAAGTTGTGATGATTAATCTTTCTGTTTTAGGGGATATTGTTGATTTATTTATTCAGAAAATAGCCCAATATTCTCAAAAACAAGCAACTATATCATCTTCTGGTAGTGATGACAGGGCTGATAGAGCTACTGGGGTAAGATTATATAATAATCAATCATCCTTGACAATAAAATCATCTCAACCCCTAAGAAAAATTGATTGGATTTTACGCATTACCTCATCTAATGTAACTATACATCAAGAAAAATTGAACGGATTACCAATTCATTATCTTGCTGAATTAGATATGGCGATCGCCCTAACTATTAAAAACTGTCAATTAGCGTTAGATAAAGACAATTTGAAATAAAAGAGTCATATCAAATAATCTATAAAGTTTTATTGCATTTTCAGTCAAAAAAAAGTAATCTATAATACCATAATCTGAATATATAAAATAAGATCATATTTTCAAAGGGTTAATATTTGTATGACTAGAAAAAAAACTGGCACTGGTATCGGTTTAGGTAATCCTAAATCAAAAGTAAATTTATCTCTTACCACTAAAGCAACGGAAACCTTAGAGACAATTAGCAAACAAACGGGTTTAACTAAATCAGCTTTATTTGAGAGTATTTTAAGTGGTAGTATTTCCATTTCTAGTCATCAAGCAAATCAGGTAGTAACAATTACGGGAGATACCAGTGAATTAAGAGACAATAATGTCGATAATAGTATTTCTCAAGAAGATAATAACACCAAAAATGAGAGTGCCAATAATGCGATTAGTGAAGAATTAGAGCGACAAAAACAGCATATTGAAAATTTAGAAAAAGAAGTTGCTAAACAAGAAAAATTAGTAAGAGAAAAACATCAAACTAATGAATTTCTTAGTCAAGAATTAGAAGCACAATTAGCCAACTTTAAGTCTTTAGAATCTGAGTTAAAACAGATAGAAAAAAAAGAGAATAACAAATTAATATCTCTGGAAGAAAATTTAAGAGAAAAAGAGGAAAAATTAACGGAATTTAAACAACAATTAGATGAACTAAATTCTACTTTTAAAATTAAAGAAGATGAGTTAAATCAATTGTTAGGTAATAAAAATACAGTAATTGAAGAATTGAGTCAAAAACTTACTAATTTTGAACAACAAATATCAGAATATAATAATAACAATGAATCATTACAAAATCAACTAAATGATCTTAATAAGCAGACTGAAGAAGTTCAAGTTAAATATAATAATTTACAATCAGAATTAATTGTTAAAAATCAGACTATTGATTCTCTTAATCAGGAATTAACGGTTAAAAATCATGCTATTGATTCTTTGAATCAGGAATTAACGGTTAAAAATCATGCTATTGATTCTTTGAATCAGGAATTAACGGTTAAAAATCATGCTATTGATTCTTTGAATCAGGAATTAACGGTTAAAAATCATGCTATTGATTCTTTGAATCAGGAATTAACGGTTAAAAATCATGCTATTGATTCTTTGAATCAGGAATTAACAGTTAAAAATCATGCTATTGATTCTCTTAATCAGGAATTAACTCAACAAAAAAATATTATTAATCAATTAGAAAAACAAATAAATAGTCAACAAGAAACTATTGAAAAATTAGAATTAGAAAAAAACCAAATTCGCTCACATATTGAAAATAGTCAACAAGCTATCACAGGTAAATTAATAGCTATTAATCAGCAACAAAAAGTTACGATTAATCACTTAGAATCTCGTATTGCTGAGTTAGAAACGGTATCAACTATTGGCGAACAAACATTGAATAAATGGCGATCGAAATTGTATAATTAGGGTGTGATGAAAAAGTATGAGTGATAAGGGTAGCAAAGAGGTAATAGTTATCAGAAATCAAAAATCAAGGTATTGATGCTGGTTTAGCCTCTTACAAGAAGATTTGATTATTAATACAAATACTTGAATTATCTTTGCGTCTTTGCGTCTTTGCGAGAAAAAACAAATCAAATTTTTTAATACAAATTGCTAAAACTACCCATTTTGTTATCAGTATATGATGTCTTTAGCCCTCGATTTTTATAGTTTTTTGATTAAAAATGAGGAATTAGGAATTAGAAATAAAAATTTTTGTTAACTTTTTCACTAACCGCCTAATCAGGAATCGGGAATTATTGGCAAGATAACTATTTCACCACTATCAACTATTGATTATTCACAATCTATTAATTATTTACTATTCACTATTCACAATAAATATCTCAGAGGATGTTTGAAAAGTATCAAATAACGGTGATAGGGGGGATAAGGAGATAGGGTGATAGGGGCTGATAACAAGAAAAAATACCATAAATTGAATAGACTTCTTGAAGAAGTTAGGCAACGATGCACTTTTGCACTCTTGCAATGGTTATTAAAATTGATAATTTCTCACCTCAAATACATTTTAATTTTTATTTTGCACTCGTGTCTAATAGAAAGATCAATTAATATCGGTTTTTAAAAAATTTTAGAACTTTTTGAATAAGTTTTTTACCTTATCTTTACCTAACACCTGATACCTGATACTTGATACCTGATACCTGACAGTTAGATATGGCGTTTGTGATAGTTTAATGATATATTTACCTATAGACTATTGTTTATTACTAAGTAATTGTTGATTACCGTATAAAATAACAGTGGCTTGAGTTTCACTCCAACGAGTAATTAAATGAGGCTGTAAACCAAAAATAACTATTAAAAAAGCAAGGAATAAGGCTGGTATTTTCTCACTCCATAAAACTTTAGGTAAATCACTTAATTCAGGAGTTAAACGCCCAAAAAAGACTTTATTTACCATTAATAAAAAGTAAACTGCTGTTAATCCTGTGCCAATTAAACATAATAGAGTAGGAATAGGAAAAATGGGAAAACTGCCTCTAAAAACAAGAAATTCAGAAATAAAACCTACCATGCCCGGAATCCCTGAACTCGCCATTACTGCTACAATCATTAAACTACCCGTAATAGGTAAGCCTTTTTCTGGATTGAGTAAACCTCTTAAATAGTTAACGTCTCGACTGCCTGTTTTTTTATAGACGATTCCCACAAGAATAAATAACATTGCTGAGATTAAACCGTGACTTATCATCTGCAAAATAGAAGCATTAATGCTTAGTCTTGTGGTTGCCGCCGCCGCCAATAAAATATAAGCCATGTGGGCAATAGATGAATAAGCTACTACTTTTTTCATATCTTTTTGGGCGATGGCACAAGTAGCACCATATAAAGCACTTATCCCTGCTAAAATAGCTAAATAAGGAGCACAAATTACCCAAGCATCTCGGAAAAAGCCGATACCAAAGCGTAATAAGCCGTAAGTGCCAAGTTTCAGTAAGACTCCCGCTAACAATACTGATACTGGAGTACTTGCTTCAACGTGTGCATCAGGTAGCCAAGTATGGAAAGGAAAAATAGGAATTTTGATAAATAAACCGATTAAAAGGGGGATTAACAGTAATAATTGGCTATTTACTGTCAAAGAATGGGATTTTAAGGGCTCAAATGCAAAAGTTACCTCGCCACTTAACCATACTAAACCTAAAAAGGAGATTAAGACCAAAAATCCTGATAAGGCGGTATAGAGTAAAAATTTCATCGCAGCATAACCTCTTTTTGCACCCCCCCAGACGGCAATAAGAAAATATAAAGGCACAATTTCTATCTCATAAAACAGGAAAAATAGTAGTAAATTTTGTGCTAAAAATGCTCCTGCTACCCCCCCACTTAATAACAAAATCATGCCGTAATAAAAACGAGGACGTTGTATATCTTTTGGAGTAATATAAAGAGAAATAAAGGTTAATAAACTATTAATACAAAGAAGAGGAAAAGATAAGCCATCTACTCCTAAGTCATAGCTTAAGCCTAACCAACTTAACCAAACAAAACTTTCAGTAAATTGTAACCCTAAAAAGTCGATTTGAAAATTTAAACCTAAAATAATAGTAATAAAACAAGTTATTCCTGCTATTGTTAAAGCTATGTTGCGATAAATTAAAGTATTTTTAAAGCTAGGTAAAAAACAGATTATTATGGCAGCAACTATAGGTATCCAAATAAATAAACTTAACATTTTTACTAATGAGTAATGAGGAATGAAGAATCAAAAATTAAGAATTGAAAATCAGTAATAAGGAATGAGGAATGAAGATTAAAATGACCAATAGTTGATAAGATTTTCCCATTGTCCACTTAAAATTAACCAGATTAATAAACTAATACCGATGACTATAGTCAGAATATAAAATTGCGATTGTCCAGAAGTATTATATTTAAGAGAGTTACCACTAAAAATAGTCGCTAAACTAACAAGATTAACGACTCCATCTATTATATAGCGATCGCACCATGTGGTAAATTTAGCTAAGTTAGAGACAAAAGCAACCACTGTAAACTGATAAATTTTATTAAGGTAAAAATCGTAAGCTAGTAAATCTTGAATAACACGAATAGACTTCTCAACAGGGCGATTCCAACCTCTTCTTAAAGGAATAAAAGCACCAATAAGACAACCAATCAATCCCGAAGCCATAATTAAAGGTAAACCATAATTAGCGATCATCTCTTGAGTATCGAGAATAGGAGTAGTTGAATTTAACCAGAGAGAATAATTGAAAGGTACAAATGGTGCAACTAAGGTGATGATAGTTAAAGTTACCATAGGAAAAGCCATTTGCCAAGGCACTTCAGGCGCTCGTTTGCTTTTCGGTTGTGGTTTACCTAAAAAGACTAAACGGAAAACTCTTGTAAAATTTACCGCATTGACTAAATTAACGATAATTAAAATTATCAATAACCACCAAGTAACGTTTAAGTTACCATTAAACCAACGACTAAAAGTGAATAACATTCCTAACGGTAACAAAGCAACAATTCCGGCACTACCCGTCATATAAGCTAAAGTCGTTGCTGGCATTTTTGACCAAATTCCACCTAATTCTGTGATATTTTGACCACTGGTTGTTAAAATGATAGAACCAACACTCATAAATAATAAAGCCTTTGCCACCCCATGAGTAAATAATATCAGGAAAGCAATGTCAACGTGCCCCATACCCACAGCGATAAATACTAAGCCTAAATAAGCACTGGTAGAATGACACAAAGTACGTTTGAGATCTATTTGTGCTAAAGCAATTAATGAACCACCAATAGCGGTAATCGCTCCGATTACAATTAAAGTATTTGTCACCACAGGAGAAAGAGTAAATACTGGCTCTAATTTTATGAGTACATATGCACCGGCAGAGACAACAATCGAATTACGCATAATACTAGCAGGATTGGGGCCTTCCATACCCTCATCAAGCCAGAGATTTAAAGGAAATTGAGCACATTTGCCGGTAGGCCCCGCAATTAAGGCTAAACCAATTAAAGTTACCGTAAAAACAGGTAAAGGAGAAGTTTCTGCCCAATTTTTGAGTTGTGAAAAACTTAATCCAGCTCCGTTGCTAGAAAGTGCGACAATACCCATGAGTAAAAGAATATCACCTACTCTTTTTGTTAAAAAGGCATCCCTTGCGGCAGTAACAACTAAAGGTTGTGCATACCAAAAACCGACTAATAAATAAGTAGAAAGAGTAAGTAATTCTAATAAACCATAACTAAGTAATAGAGAATCACTTAAAGCAATACCACCTAATGCTGCTTCAAAAAATCCCATTAAGCCAAAAAATCGAGCTAATGCCCAATCTTTTTCCATGTAGCCTAGGGCAAATACTTGTGCAATAAGACTAATACTTGTTACTAATTGTAATGCTACCGCACTGACAGGAGAAATTTCGATAGTGAAAGATAAATCTAAATCAGCAATGCTAAACCAAGGAAAAACAATACTTTCAGCCGGTTTTTGCCAAATATGAGTAACAACAAAACTATCATGGATAAAAGATAGAAATGTCATGAAAATATTAATATAGGCTGCCGGGCGTGGTCCTGTCTTACGAATGAAACCTAAAGCCCAAGGCAGACTTAAAATCGCACCCAATAAACTATATAAAGGTATTAACCAAATATAATGTACTAAAAAATCTATCATTCCTGTTTTTTAATATATTGATCATGAAAACATAATTGATCAATCTTATAG
>NZ_VRZC01000047.1 GCF_016743215.1 Geminocystis sp. GBBB08 | reverse complement strand
ACCAAAATTTCAATAAAGCACAGATTTCATTAAGCAACGTCCCAAGAATCCCGACGAAAGTTTATTTTTGCTGCAGGAGTGACCGCCGTAGGTAGTGCTATTTTACATGGTTGCACCACTGCTAGTAATACAACACCTGAAACAACTACCACAACTCCCACTAATACCGCACCAGCTACTGGGGATGCGCCTGAAGTTACTACCGCTAAATTAGGTTTTATCGCCTTAACAGATTCTGCACCCTTAATTATTGCCAAAGAGAAAGGCTTTTTTGATAAATACGGCATGACTGGAGTAGAAATATTAAAACAAGCATCGTGGCCTGTTACTAGAGATAATCTGGAATTAGGTTCGGGGGGAGGTGGTATTGATGGTGCGCACATTCTTACTCCTATGCCTTACCTGATGACATTAGGTACAATTACTAAAACGAAGCAACCTGTACCTATGTATCTCATGGCGAGGTTAAACGTCAATGGTCAAGCTATATCTGTAGCCGATAAGTACAAAGATCTGAAAGTAGCTCTGGATAGTTCAGTTTTAAAAGATACTTTTGCAAAAGCCAAAGCCGGTGGTAATCAATTAAAATGTGCTGTGACTTTCCCTGGTGGTACTCATGACTTATGGATGCGTTATTGGTTAGCGGCTGGAGGAATTAATCCTGATACCGATGTTTCTGTTATTCCCGTGCCTCCCCCCCAAATGGTTGCTAACATGAAAGTTGGTAACATGGAATCTTTCTGTGTTGGTGAACCTTGGAATGCTCAATTAGTCAATCAAAAAGTAGGTTTTACCGCCTTAGTTACTGGTGAATTATGGAAAGATCACCCAGAAAAAGCCTTCACTCTAAGAAAAGATTGGGTTGATGCAAACCCCAAAGCTGCAAAAGCATTATTAATGGCAGTTTTAGAGGCTCAACAATGGTGTGATAAACCTGAAAATATTGAAGAAATGTGTAAAATTGTTTCTCAAGATAAGTGGTTTAAAGTGCCTTTTGATGATATTGTCGGACGTTCTAAAGGTACTATTGATTTCGGTAACGGTAGAACAGTAGAAAACTTCCCTCAAGCCATGAAATTCTGGAAAGATAACGCTTCCTATCCTTTCAAGAGTCATGATTTATGGTTTTTAACAGAAGATATTCGCTGGGGTTATATTCCTGCTGATACTGATACTAAAGCATTGGTTGATCAAGTTAACCGTGAAGATTTGTGGAAAGAAGCGGCGAAAGCCTTAAAGGTAGCTGATGCAGAAATTCCCACCAGTACATCTCGTGGGGTAGAAACTTTTTTTGATGGTACAAAATTTGATCCTGAAAACCCTAAAGCCTATTTAGATGGATTAAAAATCAAGAAAATTTAGCACTATCAACTATTGAAAGGTTAAATAATTATGGTAAAACTCTCGCACTCGATGCCAAGACGCAACGTTTTTTATCAATATTTATCTAACCTAATATATAGTCTTCTTGAATTTATTTTATTGTAAAAACTCTTAATTATTTATTAATCTAAAATTATGACTGCAAGATTTGAAAAAACTTCTCAAACTGCTAATATTTTAAACTCAATTCTTTATTCTCAAAACACGAGAAAAATTGTTGCTCCCTTCGTTGCTTTATTCATTTTATTAGCAATTTGGCAAATTTTATGTTCAGGAGAAAAACCTAATTTACCCTCACCTATTACGGTAATAAAAGACACATGGGATCCTTATATTATCAATCCATTTTTTAATAATGGTGGTACAGATGTTGGTTTATTTTGGCAACTTTTAGCTAGTTTAAAACGGGTCGCCATCGGCTTTTCTTTAGCTTCAGTAGTTGGTATTGCTTTAGGTATTTTAATCGGTGCAAATAGACTTGTTTATTCAGCCTTAGATCCCATTTTTCAAGTATTAAGAACTATTCCTCCTTTAGCTTGGTTACCGATATCCTTAGCGGCTTTAAGACAATCTGATCCTTCTGCTATTTTCGTTATTTTTATTACAGCAATTTGGCCTATTATCATTAATACAACGGTAGGAGTGCAACAAATTCCTCAAGATTATAATAACGTTTCTAGGGTGCTTAAACTATCAAAAATAGAGTACTTTTTTAACATCTTATTTCCTTCTACAGTGCCTTATATTTTCACTGGTTTAAAAATTGGGATTGGTTTATCATGGTTAGCGATTATTGCTGCCGAAATGTTAGTGGGAGGTGTGGGTATTGGTTTCTTTATTTGGGATGCTTATAATAGCTCACAAATGAGTCAAATTATTCTTGCTTTAATTTATGTAGGAATTGTTGGTTTATTGCTAGATAGACTTGTTAGTTTTATTGCTAGTTTAGTTGTTCCTGAAGAACAAAAATAGTAATGGATGGGCTGAATAGTGAATTGTTCGAGTCGCTTTAGTCAACGATAGCTATTAGCTTAGCTGTGAAATTTATTCACGGTGGGTTATTGATTAATCCCTAATTGCCAAATCTCATTTATTCCTTACTTCCTAATCTCTTATAGCCAAATCTCATTTATTTCTAATCTTTAAACTATGCAAAATTTTATTGAAATTGATCACGTTGATAAAATATTCCCCCTTGTTAATGGAGGAGAATATATCGCTTTACGCAACATTAATTTGAAAATCGAAAAAGGAGAATTTATTTCTTTAATTGGTCATTCTGGTTGCGGTAAGTCCACACTTTTAAATATGGTGGCGGGTTTATCTAATGCTACTCACGGTGGTGTTATTCTTGAAGGACGAGAAGTAACTGAACCAGGTCCTGATCGAATGGTAGTATTTCAAAACTATTCTTTATTACCTTGGTTAACAGTGCGTCAAAATATTGCCCTGGCGGTTAATCGTGTGATGAATAACTATCCTGAAGCGGAAAGAAAAGCCATTGTAGATGAAAATATCTCTATTGTTGGTTTAAAACACGCTGCCAATAAGAAACCCGGACAACTTTCTGGGGGAATGAAACAAAGAGTTGCGATCGCTAGGGCTTTAGCTACAAAACCGAAAGTATTGCTTTTAGATGAACCTTTTGGAGCTTTGGATGCTTTAACAAGAGGTAATTTACAAGAAAGTTTGATGCGTATTGTCCAAGAAAATAATGTTACTTGTATCATGGTAACTCATGATGTAGATGAAGCCTTATTGTTATCTGATCGCATCGTCATGTTAACCACTGGTCCGGAGGCTCATATTGGACAAGTATTAGAAGTACCTATCCCCCGTCCACGACAAAGATTAGAAGTGGTAAATCACCCCAGATACTACGCTCTGAGAAACGAAATGGTTTACTTTCTCAATCAACAGAAGCGATCGAAAAAAGTTGGTACAGTTATCACCCAGAAAGAAGCAGTGGCAAGTAACGGTTTAGAAAAAATTAACCTTGATATTGGTTTCATTCCCTTAAGTGACTGTGCTCCTTTAATTGTTGCAAAAGAGAAAGGATTTTTTGCACAACATGGGCTAGAACAAGTGAACTTAGTCCGTGAACCATCATGGCAAGAATTGGCAAGGGGTATCGCTGAAAAACGATTGGATGCGGCACAAATGGTGGCAGGAATGCCTTTAAGTATGACTTTGGGAGCAGGTGGTAAGCCTTCTATTCCCATGATTACTTCTATGGTGTTGAGTCGGAACGGCAATGCCATTACTTTAAGTAAAGAATTACAAGAAATGGGGGTGACAAATCTTGAAGAATTAAAAGAAGTGATCGCCAAAACTCCTGATAAAGTCCATACTTTTGGGATTGTACACCCAGCTTCCATGCACAACCTACTACTGCGTTACTGGTTGGCTTCAGGGGGAATTGATCCCGATCAAGATGTAAGTTTAGCGGTAATTCCACCTCCGCAAATGGTAGCAAATCTCAAGGCAGGGAACATTGATGGTTACTGTGTGGGGGAACCTTGGAACTCTCGTGCAGTACAGAATGATTTAGGTTTCGTTATTGCTACAGATTTAGATATTTGGGCAGGACATCCCGAAAAAGTTTTAGGGGTAAAAGAAGAATGGGTAGAAAAACACCCTCAAACTCATTTAGCATTAGTTAAGGCTTTGATTGAGGCTTGTGAATATTGTGATGATCGCCGTAATCGTGAAGAAATTGTCGAATTACTAGCTCGTCCAGAATATCTCAATGTTGAGGCTAAATATATTCGTCCGGGGTTGGTTGATCCTTATAATTATGGTACAAAAACGGAGTCTTTATTGAGGTTTAATCAATTTTATGTGGATCAAGCTAATTCCCCTGGTAGAGTTGAAGGATTATGGATTTTAACTCAATTAGCCCGTTGGGGTTATACACCGTTTCCTCGTAACTGGGTTGAAATTTTAGAAAGAGTACGTCGTCCTGATTTATTTGGTGAGGCTTGTAGGCAGTTAGGTTTTTCGGATGTTGAACCCGATCGCCATAGTTTTCAACTATTTGACAAAATGGTGTTTAATCCTGATGATCCTATAGGCTACTTAGAAAGATTCACTATCCGCCGAGATTATCAAGTATCGGAGATTTTGATTGATGATTTAGCAAAACAATAATTGCTCCTTACCCTCAATTTTAGGGGGAAAAAGAAGAAAAATTCTTAGGGGCTGAAAATTTGAAACGCCTCACCCTACAGTTTATTGAGAATTAACCCTTTGCGTCTTTGCGAGAATAAATCAAATCAATTAATTCCTAAAGTTTACTAATACTATTTTAAAAATTATGCAAAGTTTAATGAATACTGAAAATAAGACTATTACCCTTGAAAAAACTGCCTTTTTAACCATTGATCAAGTCTCTAAAGTTTATACCACCTCCAACGGTGATTACACTGTTTTAGATGACGTTAATTTAACTGTCAAAGAGGGTGAATTTGTTTGCGTTATTGGGCATTCAGGTTGTGGTAAATCAACTCTTTTAAACATGATTTCTGGTTTTAATCAACCTACCACTGGCACTGTAAAACTTAAAGATAAGATTATCGCCGAACCGGGTCCTGATCGGATGATGGTATTTCAAAATTACTGTTTGTTGCCATGGAAAACTGCTTTTGAGAATGTTTATCTTGCCGTTAGTGCCGTCTATCCCCACAAAAATAAACAAGAAAAACTTGCTCTTGTGGAAGAACATTTAGCGATGGTAGGTTTGACAGAAGCCGCTAAAAAGAAACCTAACCAATTGTCTGGAGGTATGAAACAAAGGGTTGCCATTGCTCGTGCTTTAGCCATTTGTCCAGAAGTCTTAATTTTAGATGAACCTTTTGGTGCATTGGATGCTATCACCAAAGAGGAATTACAGGAAGAATTATTACAAATTTGGCGTAACCATAGACTAACAGTCATGATGATCACTCATGATATAGACGAAGCTCTATTTTTAGCTGATCGTCTCGTCATGATGACTAATGGCCCTAGTGCTAAAATTGGAGAAGTTCTTGATATTCCTTTTTCTCGTCCTCGTAATCGTGCTCAAATTACCGAAGATCCCCGTTACTACGAATTACGCAACTATGCTTTAGATTTCTTATTTAATCGTTTTGCTCATTCAGAAGATCCTACCGATGATATTATTGAACCAGAAATCCAGAATAATAAACTCAAAATAGCTGGAATTGTCGGCGGCTTAATTGTAGCAGCGATCGCTGGATTTACTTTATTTCAATCTTTTAACGGTAATAACGAGCAATCTCCCAAGAATAATACGCAACAAATCAGTAATTAACGATTACAATTATAAATATTCGTGCATTTTATTTTTGGGTAATTTAGAGAACAAAGGTTTAAACCTCTTACTGATATACAATTTATTTTGCACTGGTAAAATTAAGATGAAATATCGTCGTTTTGGGAAAACTGAATTAAATTTATCGGTATTTTCCCTCGGTTTAATGGGGTGTTGTTATTCTCAATCTCAGTTATTAGAAACTGTAAAAAAGGCTTTAGAATTAGGAATAAATCATATTGAAACTGCTAGAGGTTATGGTGAAAGTGAAGTATTTTTAGGATTAGCTTTAAAAAAGTTAAATATTCCTCGGGAAAAAATATTTATTACTACTAAATTAACTCCTGTTGATGATGCAAAAATCATGAAACAATGGTTAGATGATTCATTATCTCGTTTAGGAGTTGATTATCTTGATAATATTGCTATTCATGGGGTTAATACTTGGGAACATTTAGAATTATTAACTCAAGAAAATAGTTGTTTAACAGTTTTACAAAAAGCAAAAAAACAAGGAAAAATAAAGCATATTGGTTTTTCAACTCACGGCAGTTTAGAGTTAATTTCGGCAACAATTTTAACGAGTTTTTTCGAGTTTGTTAATCTTCATTATTATTATTTCTTTCAACGTCATGCACCTATTATTGAGTTAGCAAAAAAACAAGATTTAGGCATTTTTATTATATCCCCAACCGATAAAGGCGGACGTTTATATCAACCTTCAGGGAAATTAAGCCAAATATGTCAACCTTTAACTCCTTTACTGTTAAATTATCGTTTTCTTTTGAGTAATCCTCAAATTACTACCTTAAGTGTTGGTGCGAGTAACCCGAATGAATTAATTAATCCGTTATCTGTAGCTGATGATGATGGAGAATTGACGAGTTTAGAATTAGAAACCTTAGAAAAAATCCAAAAAACTCTTAAAGATACCTTAACAACTGATCAATGTTTACAATGCTACAAATGTTTACCTTGTCCTGAAAATATCAACATTCCTGAAATTTTGCGGTTGCGAAACTTAGGGGTTGGATTAGACATGACAGAATACGCAAGTTATCGTTATCAGATGCTAGAAAATGCTGGGCATTGGTTTTGGGGGAAAAAAGGAAACAGATGTACTGATTGTGGTGAATGTCTGCCAAGATGCCCAGAAACTCTCAATATTCCTCAATTATTAAGGGATAGTCATACTAAATTTAATGGTAGTGGAAGACGAAGATTATGGGAGTAGATCAACTTAAGAAAGTTGACGTAAATAACTGAGTAAATCTGCCATATCTTCAGGGGAAGGTTGAAAT
This sequence comes from Geminocystis sp. GBBB08, assembly GCF_016743215.1. Taxonomy (GTDB): domain Bacteria; phylum Cyanobacteriota; class Cyanobacteriia; order Cyanobacteriales; family Cyanobacteriaceae; genus Geminocystis. The sequence goes on along the minus strand of NZ_VRZC01000047.1, from coordinate 17,801 downwards.
TTAGGCATGGGTGGAGTTTTACCTCCTATAACCTGATTAATAATTTGTACTTCAGATTTATGTTTTGACACATCCTTTAAACTAGGTCCCACATTTCCGTTACCATTGATACCATGACAACCTGCGCAATTAACTTGAAAAATAGCGTTACCCCGTTCAATATTACCTTGAAAAGAGAATACTTTTTGTATATAAGGATTTTTTGTGGGTATTAACCACCATGCTATTATCACCAAGGTAAGGATTATGATGACTGTTAAAAGGCTTATAGTGGTGTTTTTAATATTGGTATAATTTAGATCTTTTTCTAATAACTGGTTATTCACTGATTCATAATTAATTTTTAGTTTATTTAATTAACATTTTGCAACATTTTTTTTCATTAATGCCACTATTATACCCTCAGGATGAAAATAATTATAGTCAATAGTCTATAGTGAATAATTAGTGAATAGTCTATAATGAATAACTGATCCTTCACTTTGCTTAGACTATAAAAATAAAACAGACATCTTGCCTGTAACTCTTAACTCTTAACTCTTAATTTCTAATTCCCTTGACCTTTTTTTGGTAGCATAGAAGATCAGAAAATTTTAAGATAATTTAATCAAATTCACACAGCAAATTAATGATTGAACCTTTGTTACTTGGTATTGTTTTAGGCTTAATTCCCGTCACCCTTCTTGGTTTATTTTTTGCCGCCTATCGTCAATATAAGCGCAGTAGCGAAATCGGCTTAGAATAATTAACCATTTATAATTTATTATTAACAATTAACAGATAATTAAGTTAATGACTCATTAGTAGTAAGTAATAAAAATACGTCTTCTAAAGAAGGATGACTTCTTTTCATCTCATAAATACCCACTCCTTCATTAACAATAGTATAAGCAATATCTTTTCCTACATCATAATTATTATCAAGGGTAATTTTCAGTAATAAACGATTGCCAGTGTTGATTATTTCTCCACTATTAACACTTTTAACCCCAGGAATTTGTTTGAGTTTTGGTAATAAATTAGTCGTATCTCCTTCTACCTCTATTTCATAACCAGCATTACTCTGTAATTGTTGTAAAAGTTCATCTGGTTTTCCTGTTGCTACAACTATACCTTTATTGATAATTGTCACCAAATCGCAAGTCATACTTACTTCAGGTAATATATGAGTTGATAAAATAACGGTTCTTTCTCCTGCTAAACTTTTAATTAGATTTCTCACTTCAATAATTTGACGAGGATCTAAACCTACGGTAGGTTCATCTAAAATAATCACAGGAGGTTCATGAACTATAGCTTGTGCTATACCTACTCTTTGACGATAACCTTTCGATAATTTCCTGATAATCGTATGAGCACGATCTTCTAATTGACAGCATTGTAACGCCTTTTTGATCTTTTCTTCTCGATCTCCGTGAGAAATTCCTTTAATTTTTGTTACGAAACCGAGATAATCCTTAACAGTCATATCAGTATAAAGGGGAGGGGTTTCTGGTAAATAACCGATTCTTTGCCTTACTGCCATCGGATTTTCATGCACTTCAAAACCAGCGATTTTAACTTTACCAGTGGTTGCTGGAATATAACCACTCAGAATGCGCATAGTTGTAGTTTTACCTGCTCCATTTGGGCCTAAAAACCCTAAAATTGTCCCTTTTTCCACAGAAAAAGATATATCTTTAATCGCCTCCGTTGCACCGTAAATTTTACTTAAATTTTCAACTTCAATCATGATTAGGAATTAGGAATTAGGAATTAGGAATTAGGAATTAACAGGCAAAATGCCTATTTCTCAATTATTGTAGTAAATTACTATAAATAGTTACTACATAGGGATTGAAGATTGTTTAAGCCTTACCAACAACTATTAACTATAGGAGTTTGTCCATTATATTCATTAACTTGATACTATCTGTTGATAATTCGTTATCTTGATCCCGTTTTACTTGATATTCTAATAAACCTTTCATAGCAATTAATTTTAAGCTATTTTCTGCCAAAGCCTCCCCTATCGCTTCTGCTGATTTTACATAACCAATCGCTCCTAAATCCATTAATGCCGATCGTCTTAATTGTAACTCTTCTCCTTGCAATGCTGATACTAATATTTCTCCATAAACATCCTCATGGGTTAACTGATACATTGCTCTTGCGGCGGCATAAGCTATTTTGGGTGTAGGATGTTTAATAAAAGGCTTAATCAAATTTAGGGCATTTTTGACCTGAAGTGTCCCTAAAGCCTCGATAATTGCTTCATAGGGTTGATTCAGATAAGGTTTACCTATGACTGGATCTAAGGCATAATTGGTTAATTGATCATCCTTGACAGCATTATCTAAAAGATTAATTAGGGGTTGAATAGCTCGTGAATCTTTTAGCATTTCTAAGGCTTGGGCGGCGGATTCTCTAACATAATAATCATCGCACTCAAAACACTTAATTAAAGGCTCAACTGCCCTTAAATCATCCAATTTACCCAAGGCTTTAGCGGCGTTTCTACGCAACGGAAAACCGCCATCAGGGGCTCTATCTTCCTTATCTTCAAGGGCATTGATTAAACTTTCGACTGCTATGGCTGTTTTTATCCGAAATTTACCTAACCACCAAGCGGCATAATATCTTAATCCTAAATCTTCTTTTTGGTTTAAATTGGCAATGGCTATTTCTGGTGTGATAGATATTTCGGTATTCATGGCAAAACAGTTCAAAAAATAATTAAAAAAAATGACGTAATTCTCTAATTATCATACATTAAGCGATAAAGCCAATTTTTCTTATTTTGAAGACGAATTTTTTTCACCTTTTCCGTCAGATAATATTTTTGTTTATCAGAAAGTCCTCCCCTTAAAATATAACTACTTTGCCAGACTAAAACAGAAGTCGCAAAAGCAAAACAAAAAACTAACCCCAATGCACCCCAAGGATTAAATTCCATTCCAGCTCGTATCGCTGACCATGTACAATATTCTTGACAGAGAGAAATAGTTTCTCGTAATTCCCATAATGCCCAAGGTAGAATTAAAATCCACGACATAACTACTAATAACCATCTACCATAAACCGTTAATTGATGTAGTCGATCAATTTCTTGATTTGAGACGCTTTGATTTTCAATGTCTTTATCCATAATGCCATTCAAGAATAAAATTTAAACTTTTCATTACCTTTTCTTAACTTTAACGAGATATTCTGATGGTTAAGTCAATGTATTCTTAATCACACTAAATTTTTATGTTACTCACATCTCTTTCTAATCATAATTTAACCCTACCAATTCAATCAAGTGAAAGAAGGTTGCATTTTTATGACAGAGGTGAAGAGATACCTCTTATTAGTGAAGGTATTTGGCAAGTTAATCGTGGGGTAGTACAGTTACTGAAATTTAATACTCAAGGAGAAGAAACTTTGTTAGGGTGGGTACAATCTGATAACTATTTTGGCATTTTACTTACTTCTCTTGATACTTTTCAGGCTAAGGCTTTATCTGATGTTTATTTACAGTGGTATTCTTTGACAGAAATAGAGAAAAATGCTTATTTGGCACAAAAAATACTTTTTCAGGTAGTAAAACGTCTTCAACAAAGTGAGGAATTATTGGCGATCGCCGGTTTAAAAAGAGTAGAAGATAGATTGATAAAATTACTGAAATTGTTGGGCAGAGAAATTGGCGACAAAAAAGAATCAAGTGTCAGAATAAAAGTAAAATTTACCCATCAAAATCTAGCTAATGCTATTAGTACGACAAGAGTAACTGTAACCAGATTATTAGGAGATTTACAAAAACAAGGGTTTATTTCTTTTGATAACAGTCGTCATATATTATTACACAATCAAAAATTATAAATCGAATTAAAGTTTTACCAATTAAAAATATTTTAGGCCTGGTTATCGATCAAAGGTAGTCGCCATGGCCTTTTCCTTACCATCACCAGTATTCTTTATTCCCTTACTAACTATAACTCTTAAAACCTCAGAAAAAATAGTTTATATTTCATGATAATCATTAGTATTGACTAAAATGGGACTTTTTTGTCTAAGTACCGACAATATACTACAAAATAACATGAAATTATTGTCCAAAATTGCCAAAATTATTTTGTTTTGTTTGCTAATTTGGGTTTTTTCCCCTCAGACAACTTTATCTGTTTTGGCAGAATCTGAACATAAACCAAAAACCTGCGAAATAGGAATCTATCTATTATCACTTCCTGAATTTAATTTTGCTGAAAAAACTTTCACAGCCGACTTTTGGGCATGGAGTGTTTGCCCTTTCCCTGACTTAAAGCCTTTACAAGATATGGAAGTAATTAATGTTGTTGATGTTGAGACCGATTTTGATAATGTAATAGAAACAAAAGATTTATATGGTTCTTTTAAATCTTTCAATAAAGTTTATTGGGCACAAAGAAGATTTCGTACTGTTATTAAATATGAATGGAACATCAAAAAATACCCGTTTGATCGTCATACTCTTATTATCGCATTGGAGGAAACTATTAAGAGTACTGATGATTTCGTTTATACTGTAGATAGAAGAAATAGTAACTACGATAAAAATATTCTTTTGGAAGGTTGGAAGATCAAAGATCTGGAACTCTACGCTAACAAGTTCCAATACGAAACTACCTTTGGTGATCCACAATTATCATCCGGAAGCAGTGAATATACTCGTTTTGAAATACACATAGAACTTGAAAGAACCGATTTACTGGGATTTTTTAAATTAATTGCAGGGGTTTACGCTTCTTTTGTGGCTATTTTACTTGGTTTTTTCGTAGAGTTGGGAGAACGAACTCAACTCTTGGTTGGCTCTCTGTTTGCTATTGTAGTTAATATGATTTCCCTTCAAGGAGTTTTGGGCAACACACCATATTTAACTTTTGTGGACATAATTCACATCACCACTTTATTTTATGTCTGTGTGGGAGGAGTTACGGCTATTTATTCATACTTGTTAATCGAAAAAGGCAAAGAAGCAAAATCCATAAAGTTAGATAGAAAAGTCTTTTTCCCTATTTTTTTAATCTCTTATCTGGTCTTTAATTTTATTGTCTTTCTGTGTGCTATTAAAGCTTAATCCACCAATTGTCTGACGTTTAACTAAGGAAAAATGATGAAGACGAGATAGGAAGGAAGATCTAACTAAAACTTAACACCCCATGAACCGGATAGACTTTTCGGCAACCCCTTATTAAGGTCTAATATACTGACAAAAAAATGATAAAATGAGTTTTGCTATAGCTAGTAATATTAAAGGAAAATAATGGCAGAAACATTGATGTTTAATGCTTTGCGTCAAGCTATTGATGAAGAAATGGCAAAAGATGACAAAGTGTTTGTCTTAGGAGAAGATGTAGGACAATATGGTGGATCATATAAAGTAACTAAGGGTTTATACGAAAAATACGGTGAATTTAGAGTATTAGACACCCCTATTGCCGAAAATAGCTTTACAGGGATGGCAGTAGGTGCCGCAATGTCAGGATTACGTCCGATTATTGAAGGCATGAATATGGGTTTTCTCTTACTTGCCTTTAACCAAATCGCCAATAATGCCGGGATGATGCGTTATACTTCTGGTGGTAACTATAAAATTCCTACAGTAATTCGTGGACCTGGTGGTGTAGGCAGACAGCTTGGGGCGGAACACTCTCAAAGATTAGAAGCTTATTTTCAGGCAGTGCCAGGGTTAAAAATTGTCGCTTGTTCAACAGCTTATAATGCTAAAGGGTTACTAAAATCTGCCATTAGAGACGATAACCCTGTATTATTTTTTGAACACGTTTTGTTATATAATCATAAAGAAAATTTGCCTGATTATGAATACACTTTACCCTTAAATAAAGCAGAAATAGTGCGTCAAGGTAAAGACGTAACAATTTTGACTTATTCTCGTATGAGACATCATTGCACTCAAGCATTGAAGCAAATCGAAAAAGATGGTTATGATCCTGAAATTATCGATTTAATTTCTCTCAAACCCTTAGATATGGAGACTATTGGCGAATCAATACGCAAAACCCATAGAGTAATTATTGTGGAGGAATGTATGAAAACTGGTGGGATTGGTGCTGAATTAACGGCATCTATCAAGTATCAATTATTTGATGAATTAGATGGTCCTGTAGTGCGTCTTTCTTCTCAAGATATTCCTACTCCCTATAATGGAACATTAGAGAGATTAACCATCGTACAACCAGAGCAAATTGTTGAAGCTGTGAGTAAAATCATGAATAACCAAATTTAGTAAAATGAACAATTAACAATTACAATATTTAAAATTTTATTTTATCTTTATTAAAAATTACCAATTAATGGAAAAACAAAGAGTATTTATTATCTTAATTATTGTTTTAGTTGCTACTTCTATTTTGACTTTAGTCAATTTACCTTTACAATTAGGGTTAGATTTAAGGGGTGGATCACAACTAACAATTCAATTACAACCTACTCCAGAAGTCCCAGAGATTACTCCTGAAAAACTAGAAGGTGTACGCACAGTTATTGATAATAGAGTCAATGGTTTAGGAGTATCAGAGGCCGTTGTGCAAAGTGTGGGAAGCGATCGCATTTTAGTACAATTACCCGGTGTTAATGATCCTCAAGAAGCAGAAAGAGTGTTAGGAGGCACAGCACAATTAGATTTCCGTACGGAAACGGATAATCCTGAAATTCAAGCCCAATATCAAATTAAACAACAAGAATTCGGAGAATTAGTTTTTCAAGCTCAATCATTACAAGGAAAAGAATTAAAAGCACAAGAGGAGAAAATAGAGAAAATAAAAACGGAAATAGCTGAATTATCCCAAAAAATATATGTTAAAAGCGAATTAACTGGGGAAAAGCTCAAAAAAGCCAATTATCAACCCAGTCAACAGGGTAAAGATTGGGAAGTTGTCTTAGAATTTAACGATGAAGGGGGGAAGTTATTTGCTGAATTAACCAAAAGCATAGCAGGTACAGGACGTACTTTAGGAATTTTCCTTGATAATAAACTAATTAGTTCTCCTGGGGTTAGTGCTGAATATGCAACTACCGGTATTATGGGCGGTAGGGCAACTATCTCTGGTGGTGGTGGTTTTACCCTCGAACAAGCTAAAGAATTAGCCTTACAGTTAGAAGGTGGGGCGTTACCATTACCTGTAAAAATTGTTGAAAATCGTACCGTTGGTGCAACTTTAGGACAAGATAGCATTCGTCGTAGTATTATCGCCGGTTTAGTCGGTTTAATTCTCGTTTTAGTATTTATGGCAGTTTATTATCGCCTACCCGGGGTTATTGCCGATTTTGCTTTAATTATCTATGCTGTACTCAATTTAGCTTGTTTTTCTTTAGCTGGTGTTACTTTAACTTTACCCGGTATCGCAGGTTTTCTACTCAGTATCGGGATGGCAGTTGATGCAAATGTATTAATTTTTGAACGTACTAGAGAAGAATTAAGAGATGGAAAAACCTTATATCGTTCGGTAGAATCAGGATTTTATCGAGCCTTTTCCAGTATTTTAGATGGTAACATTACCACCTTAATCGCTTGTGTCGCTTTATTTTGGCTAGGTTCGGGTTTAGTCAAGGGTTTTGCCTTAACTTTAGGTATTGGTGTTGTAATTAGTATGTTTACGGCTTTGACTTGTACTCGTACTTTTATGCTAATTATAGTGTTAGGTTTTCCGTCTATTCGTCAACGCCCAGGATTATTTTGTCCAAATATTAAACCCGTCAATAATTAATTTAGAATTTAGAATTTAGAATTTAGAATTATTAGACTCTTATTTTAAGACAGGGTGAATTAATTACAAGCAAGATGCTTATATCACGGTATTTTTAATTTTAAGGTTTGTGAATAAATGTATTTATTAAAATTACTTTTTTTATTGAATTATGAAATTTAGCGTAGTTAAATGGCAAAAAATATGGTGGAGTATCTCAGCATTTCTATGTATTGGAAGCATAGTGGCTATGATTCTCTCTTATACTTCCATCGGCACTATTTTACGTCCTAGTCTCGATTTTGCTGGTGGTACACGATTACAACTAGAATTGGATTGCACTATACCTAATAATTGCGATGCCGAAGGCACACAAGGTGCACGCTCTTTAACTGTCAATGAAGTTAGGGAAGTTTTAGACAGTGAAAATTTAGGCAATAATAGTAGTATTCAAATTGTCGGCGAAAATAAACAAGGCATTTCTATCCGCACTAAAACTTTAGACGTTAATGAAAGAATTAACTTACAAAAAGTATTAACAGAAAAAATAGGCGTATTTGATCAAAAAACCATTCAAATCGACACTGTAGGTCCTACGGTAGGGAAGGAGTTATTTATTTCTGGACTTTTAGCCTTAATAGTCTCTTTTGTGGGGATTATCGTTTATTTAAGTTTTCGATTTAAAACTGATTACGCTATTTTTGCCGTTATTGCTTTATTTCATGACGTTTTAGTCACTACTGGGGTTTTTGCCGTCTTAGGTTTAGTCAGTGGTGTCGAAGTCGATACTCTATTTTTGGTAGCTTTACTTACTATTACTGGATTTTCTGTTAACGATACCGTTGTCATTTACGATCGCATTCGAGAAATAGGTAAAGAAGCCGATACCGAAAATATAAATGAGATTGTTGACGCTGCTGTATTACAAACCTTAACTCGTTCCATTAATACCACTTTAACCACTCTTTTACCGGTGGTGGCAATTTTTTTATTCGGTGGTGAAACTCTTAAATATTTTGCTCTTGCGTTAATTATTGGCTTTGTTTGTGGTGCCTATTCCAGTATTTTTATTGCCAGTACTTTACTTGGTTGGTGGCGTAAAATTATTAATCAAAAAGAAGTAATAGTGAATAGTTGATAGTTGATAGTTAATAGTTAATAGTTGATACGGTGACTCTTTATTCTCTCATTCCTCATTCCTCATTCTAAATTCCTATTAGATGATACTTTTATAGTAAAATATGATAGTTGTATTTGCAAAAAGCTAAAAATTGCAGTGATTGAACGCTATACCTTGCCCGAAATGGGCGGAATTTGGACAGACGAATATCGTTTAAAAACCTGGTTACAGGTAGAAATTGCCGTTTGTGAAGCACAAGCAGAAGTAGGCAATATTCCGAAAGAAGCGGTAGAAGAAATTAAGGCTAAGGCTAATTTTGATGTTCAAAGAGTATTAGAAATTGAAGCGGAAGTTCGTCACGATGTTATCGCTTTCTTAACTAATGTTAATGAATATGTAGGAGATGTCGGTAGATATATTCATCTTGGTATGACTAGCTCTGATATGCTTGATACTGCTCTTGCATTACAAATGGTAGCTAGTTTAAATCTGATCCTCGAATCTGTAGAAGAAACTATCCAAGCTATACGTTATCAGGCACAACAACACCGTTATACTTTTATGGTAGGGCGATCGCACGGTATCCATGCCGAACCGATTACCTTCGGTTTCAAACTAGCAGGTTGGTTAGCGGAAATGCGTCGGAATCGTGATCGTTTAGTGAAATTACGTCAAGATATTTCTGTGGGTAAAATTTCTGGTGCTGTGGGAACTTATGCTAATATCGATCCTCGTATAGAGGCGATCGCCTGTAATTTATTAGGATTAGAACCTGATACGGCTTCAACTCAAGTCATATCAAGAGATCGTCATGCAGAGTTTGTGCAACAAATAGCCTTAGTAGCAGCATCCTTAGAAAGATTTTCGGTGGAAATTCGTAATCTACAACGTAGTGATGTTTTAGAAGTTGAAGAGTATTTTTCTAAAGGACAAAAAGGTTCATCAGCAATGCCCCATAAGCGTAACCCTATTCGTAGCGAACGAATAACAGGCATGGCAAGAATTATCAGAGGTAATGCAGTAGCAGCTTTAGAGAATGTAGCTTTATGGCATGAAAGAGATATTTCTCATAGTTCTGTTGAAAGAGTAATTTTGCCTGATACTTGCATTTTGATTCATTTTATGTTGAGAGAAACCACTAATTTGATTCAAAACTTGTTAGTTTATCCGAATAACATGATTAGAAATATGAATGTTTATGGAGGTGTTATTTTTAGTCAAAAAGTTTTACTTGCGTTAGTATCAAAAGGAATGAGTCGAGAAGATGCTTATAAACTAGTGCAAGGTTGTGCTCATCAAGCATGGAATACCAAAGAAGGTAATTTTCGTAATTTAATTGAAAATAACGCTGAAGTTAAACAATTATTATCAGATACGGAGATTGATACTTGTTTTGATCCGCAACAACACTTAAAGAATCTTGACACAATTTATCAAAGACTAGGAATTTAATTAGTAATCAGTAAAGGAGAATTTAGAATTTAGAAGGTTATATCAAGTTTGGATGATTAAGGATAAATCAAGTTGGTAGTAGTGGATAAAGTCATTTATCAAAAAGCCTTAAAAAGCGCAACGATTAAACTTATATATAAAAACACATATAACAGAAATATTTATTATAAGTATTTAAACGAACTGGATATTATTCAATTTCTGAATCTTTAACTATTAGCCTATTACCTTTTTTTACTTATTACTTGTTACTTATTATTTATTTTCCCTAAATTAATCGTTAAAAGGAGAAATTATGCGCGCTGTTTTAATGGCTGGTGGTTCTGGTACAAGATTACGCCCTTTAACTTGCGATTTACCTAAGCCTATGGTACCAGTCTTAAACAGACCCATTGCTGAACATATTGTTAATTTACTTAAACATCACGGTATTAATGAAGTTATCGCTACTCTACACTATTTACCCGATGTTTTTCGAGATTATTTTCAGGATGGTAAAGATTTTGACGTTGTCATGAAATATTCTGTCGAGGAAGATCAACCTCTTGGTACAGCAGGATGTGTCAAAAATATTGAACAAATGTTAGATGATACCTTTGTCGTTATCAGTGGTGATAGCATCACGGATTTTAACTTACAAGAAGCCATCGCTTTTCATCGAGAAAAAAAATCGAAAGCGACTCTGATTTTAACTAGAGTACCTAATCCTATCGATTTTGGCGTAGTTATTACTGATAGTGAAGGCAAAATACAACGATTTTTAGAAAAACCTTCTACTAGCGAAATTTTTTCCGATACCGTTAACACTGGTACTTATATTCTTGAACCTGAAATTTTGGAATATTTACCTTTACAAGAAGAAGCTGATTTTTCTCAAGATTTATTTCCTTTACTTTTAAAACAAGAAGAACCCATGTATGGTTATATTGCCGATGATTATTGGTGTGATGTGGGCAATTTAGAAACCTATCGAGAAGCTCATTATGATGCTTTAGATGGCAAAGTTAATTTAAAATTTCCTTATGCAGAAACAGCACAAGGTATCTGGATTGGGGAAAATACTTATATTGATCCTACCGCATTAGTGGAAAGTCCTTGTCTGATTGGTAGTCATTGTCGTATCGGTTCTCGTGCTAAAATTCGTGGTGGTACAATTATTGGTGATAATGTCACCGTTGGTGATGATGCTGAGTTAAATCGTCCTATTATTTGGAATGGTGTTATTGTCGGTGAAGAAGCCTCTGTTTCTGCTTGTGTTATCGCTAGAGGGACAAGAATTGATCGGCGATCGCAAATTTTAGAAGGTGCAGTAATCGGTCAATTATGTAATATTGGAGAAGAATCTCAAATCAACACAGGAGTAAGGGTTTGGCCCAGTAAACGAATTGAATCCGGTGCAATTTTAAACATTAACTTGATTTGGGGTAACATTGCTCATCGTAATCTTTTTGGGCAAAGGGGAGTTACTGGTTTAGCCAATATTGACATTACCCCTGAATTTGCCGTTAAACTAGGTGCTGCTTATGGTTCAACTCTTAAGCCTCGTAGTTGTATCGTAGTATCAAGAGATCAGCGTAGTGTCTCTCGCATGGTAAGTCGCTCTTTTATCGCAGGTTTAATGTCTGTAGGCATTGATATTCAAAACCTAGAATCTACCGCTATTCCTATTTCTCGTACCATGAGTCCTCATTTAGACGTAGTAGGTGGTGTTCATGTAAGATTGCATCCTGATCGCCATGATTATATTTTGATTGAAATTTTTGATGCCAACGGGATTAATATCTCGAAAGCAAAAGAGAAAAAAATTGAAGGTGCTTATTTCAAAGAAGATTTAAGAAGAGTACAGGCAATGGATATTGGCAATATGTCTTATCCTTCTCAAGTACTAGAAACCTATCGTGATACTTTTGAGAAACATCTGAATATTAATGCCATTACCAATAGCAACACTAAAATTGTAATTGATTATGTTTATTCTGTCTCAGGAGCAATTTTACCGCAATTATTAGCGAGATTCGGATGTGATGCGGTAGTCTTAAATGCTACTTTGCGTCAACGAGCGATTTCTAATACAGAAAGAGAAAATCTTTTATTTCAATTAGGTCATGTAGTTGAAGCGTTAAAAGCTAATTTCGGAGTACAAGTGTCAGCTAATGGAGAATTATTAATTTTAGTTGATGAATCTGGCATTCAAATTCGGGGAGAAGAATTAACAGCTTTGATGGTAAATACCATTTTAACAGCTCATCCAAGAAGCACGGTAGTTGTCCCTGTTAATACTTCTTCGGCGGTAGAACAAATTGCCCGTCGTCATGATGGTAAAGTAATTCGCACAAAAGCCAATCCCACGGCGATTATGGAAGCAACCCAACACAGTCATAATGTAGTGTTAGGCGGTAGCGGTGATATGGGATTTATTTTTCCTCAACTTCACCCTGGTTTTGATGCTATGTTTACCATCGCTAAATTAATTGAAATGCTTACAGTACAAGAGAGATCGCTTACACAGGTTAGAAGTGAATTACCACTTGTTTGTCATAAATCTATTTCTTTACGTTGTCCTTCTAAAGTCAAAGGTTCATTGATGCGTTATCTTGTAGAAACAGAATTACAAGAAAAATTAGAATTAATTGACGGTGTTAAAATAATTCAACGGCATACTGATAACTGGGTGTTAATTTTACCCGATGCGGGAGAGCCTTTAATTCATATTTATGCTAATAGTGATAGTAGAGAATGGGTAGATGAACATTTACAAATTTATCGAAGTAAAGTGCAAGAATTTATTCTGACACAACAAATCATCTAATTTTTCTTTAGCAATAATTACTATTGTTAGTAACAGCTAAAGCCCTATGATTAAATCTATCTTAAACTTAGATCTTGCATCTCTATCATCAATTCTCGATGAGGATAGGGAAAAGGGAAGAGGGAAGAGGGAAAAGTAATCAGAATTGATTTTAAAACTCCTAAAATTGATTTTTCCCGTTTTGTTTCATTGGTATTATTGTACTGGTGCAAGATCTGAGTTAAATGTCAAAAGAAGATACTCATTAAATTTTTCCTTTTTCAAGGGGGATAAAAAGGAGATAAAAGATAAATTCTTGGCGACAACCCCATCAAAAAATCTAATATTTGATCCTTTATTACTTTATAAATTTAGCCTTAAAAATAGCTCATAGCAGTATGTAATTAATTCATGGCAAATAATGGAAATATCTCCTGATGATGGTGGATTGCCCCGTTATCCTATTAAAACTTTGATTATTATTAGTCCAATTTTATTAATTATTCAAGGTATTTCTGAGTTAATCAAAAATTTAGATATTTTCTTAAATTCTTCTTCTATAACTCTAAAATTATAAATGATCAAAAAGATTTTACTAATGAATATTTATCATCTATATTTAATAATAAGATATTCTCTATCATGAAAACACCCTGAACGTTTACTATTAGTTTCTTCAGTCTATCAAATGATCATTATTCCTGAAAAATACCAACCAAGATTATTAAATGAAATTGATAAAGAAGGTTACTTAAATTGGTCATTAGATTTTTTTACTAAAAACGATATTTTACAAAATCCTTCTATTGATCTTACCATACAATTAGAAGTAACAAAAGCCTATAAAATATATGAATCAGTAAAGAATAAAGAATCAACTTTTTTTGCTTTTTTAATTTGGAATTTGGTAAAAATATTACCTAATCACTTTTGTTTTAATTTGAGATTATTTGAAAATAATTGGTATATTTTAGATAATCCTCCTATTGTTATACCCATTGCTATTGGAGGAAAAGAAAGATTTTCTGAGATGGTTTTAGAAGATGTTAATCAATTATCTTATAATGATTTTATTCGTCAATATCGATGGAATTTAGAGAATATTAGAAAAGGGGAAGGAAAAAGAGTAGAAGCGGTAACTTATTTATTATCTTGTTTTATCGGTAATTTGCCAAATTTGAGATTTACCAGTTTAACATTACATTGGCAAAAAAATTTGATTGAAGGACAACCAATGTTTTATTTTGGTGAAAGATACTGGAAAAAGGAGAAACTTTATATACCTTTAGCCGTTAAGTTACATCATAGCGTCACAGATCCTTTTGTGTATAGTTTATTAATTCAAGATTTTCAAAATCAGTTTAATAATCACTCATAATAATAAGTTTTAATATTGATTATCCATTTATTCTAAATTTTACTTAAATAAAATCTCATTACTTAGATAAAATTGCTATATTAATCTAGGATCTAATAAAGTAGCTTTTTCAGGCTCTCTTCTAAACCAAAATGCAGTTTTTTTACATATTTCTACTAACACTAACATAACAGGAATTTCCATTAACACTCCGACTACTGTTGCTAATGCCTCCCCTGAATTTAAACCAAATAACATTACAGCAGTGGCGATCGTAATTTCAAAAAATATATAGACATAATCTTTTACAAATCTTCACATATACGAGTCGGAAGTAGCACTATTGAGCGTCTAAAATCTGCTAAATATTTTTCTAAAAGTACTAATTGAGATAGATTGATACTGTAATATGTCCATTTTCCTTGCTGACGACTATGAAGTAAATTTGCCTCTCGTAGAGTTTTAAGGTGAAAAGATAACTTCGATTGGGGTATATCAAGAATTTCCGTAATCTCACAAACACATAATTCTCTAGTGCACAATAAGTCTAATACTCGGATTCTAATACTATCAGACAGGGCATGAAAACCAGTGATAATAATTTCTTGATGATTAATCTCCGTTAATGACATTCTAATTAATAGTTAATAGTTGATAGTGAATAGATAATAGGTAATTTTTTCTTCTCCTAATTCCTAATTCCTAATTCCTAATTCTCCTCATTATTAAGGCTGACTTTAGCACGATACAATAACTTATCTTTTTGACGATAACCAACATAACGAATTTCTACTAATTGAATTTCTTCTAGAGATAAATCATTATTTTCCATCAACTCATGTTCTTGAGGATTATAATTAACAATATCACCAACTTGACCAATTGGCTCAATTTCCCAAGAGGATAATAGTTGATTTAAGGGTTGAAGTAAAGGTAATATTCGAGAAGCTGGTAACTCAGGATTATTATTAATAACATGAATAAGTGTGGGTAATTGTAATAACAAAGACTCTAAAATAGAAATTGTTTCCTGTTGATATTCAGTTATTAAATGGGAAATTTCTTCTTGATTGTCAATTTGTAAATTTTTTTGATAATTCTCATTAAATAAATCTAAATTACCGCTTAAATAATCAATTAAAGTAGTAACAGGAATATTCAAAGTCTTAGCTATTTTTTTGACAACTCCTAAAGGAATATGATCTAATAAATTATTCTCAAGACGGTAAAATTGTAATTCAGATACCTGACTTTGACGACTAAGTTGAAGGTAATCTCGAATTTGTGCTTGAGTCATCAACTCTCGTAAAATTTTTACTGTGTCACTCATAATAATTTTTTTAATAGTGATGATACCTTGCTCGAATAACGATAAACTAGAAAAGATCTAAGTAAAGTTTATTTCATCATAACGGTTAATCTAAAATTAATTTAAGTAACCTAATCACTGACTCCAAATTGTAGTAATGACAGAATCTAGTAAATCTCCTAAAATTCCTATCAGAGAATTTATTGGTACAAGACAATCTAATTTATTTCAAACCCTAAAACAACCACAGTTTACGGGAGAATTGATACTTGGTTCAGCCAAAGGTGAACAATGGACTTTTTATCTTTATTTGGGTAGAATAATCTATGCCACTGGCGGAAAACATCCTGTCAGAAGATGGATAAGAAATGTAACTAGATTTGCACCAGCATTAATTACTTATTTACCATCCATTGATACCAAAACTTTTCAACACGATAGTTTTCAAAAATGTTGGGAATATGAATTATTAAACTATTGGTTACAAACAGAAGAGGTTACTAGACAACAACTGAGTCTCATTATTCGCAGTATGGTTGTCGAAATTTTATTTGACGTAACTCAATGTATGGAAATAGTATTTCAATTAAATGCTTCTCAATCTTTGTCAACTCAAATACTATTTATTGACGCAGATCAAGTTATTGTGGAAGCGTGGGAAGCGTGGCAAAAATGGCAAGGCGGAAAATTAGCCGATCGTTTTCCTAATGATTGTCCTTTAATTCGTCAACCAGATCAACTCAAACAAAAAACTTCCGAAAAAACTTCTCAAATTATGATTAAGTTGTTTAATGGTAAAAATACTTTGCGAGATTTGAGCTTACAACTAAATCAAGATATTATGCAAATGACAAGGTTAATGTTACCCTATATTCAACTAGGATTAATAGATTTAGTTTCTGTACCTGATTTACCTATTCCCTTCAAATTTATCAAAAAGTAAAGATTATGACGATAATTTTTGCATCATTAAGCAACTCAGGAATAGGCAAAAGTTTTGAATAATATAATCAAAATAATCTCTCAAGTAAAAATAAAACACTTAAATGATGATTAATAAAAATATTTTAGCAGTAGAATTTGAAGGTTTTTGGGAAAATGTGTTACGTTATCCTCGCTACATGGTAAGTTTAATTTTTGGTATATTCTTCTTTCTATGGCAACAAATTAAACCCTTATTTACTAATCCCGTAACCGCTACTGCCATATTAGGATTACTTATTGGTAGTTTTTTCTTTCTTTTCTTTACTCTCAAAGCGATGTTAGGGATTAATACAGTATAATTGTTGTTTGGTTAAAGATTAATTGATAACCAAAATAAGAACATTAGGGCGTTTATTACGAAAAAAATAATGGCAAATAGTCGTCGTGTAGAAAAAGTATCATCCTTAATTAAAAGAGAAATTAGTCAAATGTTGATTAGTGAGATTAAAGATGATAGAGTCGGTGCCGGTATGGTTAGTATTACTGACGTAGAAATTTCAGGTGATTTGCAACACGCAAAAGTTTTTGTTAGCATTTATGGTACAGATAGTGCTAAAAATGAAACTATGGAAGGTTTAAAAGCCTGTACATCATTTGTAAGAAAAAGTTTAGGTAAAAAAATTAGTCTTCGTCATACCCCAGAAATTCGCTTTGTAGAAGATTCTTCTTTAGAAAAAGGAGATAATTTGATTAATTTAATCAATAGTATTACTCATAACTCTTCTACGGAAGAAGAATAATTGCCCTTAAAAAATTAATTATATATCCCCCCATTAGACTGAGTTTACCCGAAGTAAGAAATATTATTATCATTGCCATTTTTGTCGTCTTAATTGTCTTCTTTTTGATCAAGAATTGTTATTCTATACTGACTTAAAATATAGTAAAATATAACATCAACAAATTATTATGAAAATTTTAATAATAGAAGATGACGAAAGAATTTCTGCGGCCACGGGTGAAATATTAAAAGATAATCATTATTTAGTTGAAACAGCTTTTGATGGAGAAATAGGGTGGGAATTGGCTCAAACCATGACTTATGATTTAATTATTTTAGACTTAATGTTACCCAAAATGGATGG
>NZ_VRZC01000046.1 GCF_016743215.1 Geminocystis sp. GBBB08 | reverse complement strand
AACCAAACAAGAACGGAATTACTATGAAATGTAATTAATAATGCTCTTGAGGAAATAGTTAATCATTAAAGAGAAATTAATTATCTTTTTGTATTTTGGCTAATTGTTGTAAGATATTTTTTTGTTCACTTTCAATAGCATCCAGTTTGGCTAATATTTGTTTTAAAAACTCGTCTTTTTCATGGTTATTAACTAAGGTTAAATTAGGGTTATTATTTGCTGAGATAACTCCTTGAGAATTATTTTTCAATAGAGATTTACCAATGATAAAAGGAGATTTAAAAATCATTAACCAAAAGTTAACAAATAATGACGGAATCATCTGAATTAAACCCCAAATGGTTAAAATCGCCGTTATTAATAACACGATCGCAGTCAGAGGATGTGAAACTAAAAAAGCAATAGCATAGTGATTTGTTACCCAATTATTCCATAAAGATTCTAAGCTAGATTGAATATTATTAGAAACTAAATCAGCAATATTACTAGCTTGATTAAGACTATCTGTAAGAATAGTTTTACCAGCAGTTTTGGTATTATTAAAAGTATCTACCGCAGAATTGGTAAGATTATTTGATGTATTAATGACTTTATCACCAACATTTTTAACGAAATTTTTGCTAGTTTCAAAACCGTTGTTTATTTTTTCAGAAATAGTAGCTAATAACATATTAGGCTTTAATATTACTACGGTTATCTTTTTCGAGTCCCATTTGTTCTAATAATAACTGTTCAGAACTTAAAAAACCATTGCTAATAAGACTAATTGTGTAGGTGTAGGTAATCTTTTTTTCTTGCCTTCTATCGGTTTGGGGATAAAAAGCCCTTTTAAGGTGAAATTTAGTAGCACAGAATCTCTGATGTTAGATATACTAAAAGTTACTTATAAAAAGTAAATCGTAACTGGTCACTTTTATATGCATCAAAAAAAAACAAATAGTAATCCGAATAATTATTTTTCCAGCATTACGGGAAGTATAGCAGGAGGTATCATTGGTGGTTTTTTTGTCTTTGCTGGTGGTCCGAATTCACTACAAACAACTATTGGTGCGAACGCCACTGGTACGGGTACATTTATTCCTACAGTATTAAGTAAAAAATATAAAGAGAATCTCGAAAATACTATTAAAGAACAGGAAAAAGCCTTAAAATTTAGCAAGGATTTAATAGTTTTAGAAGGACGAGAACAGTCATTAATTAATACTATAAATGAGTTAAAAAGTCAAAGAAATAACTTAGAAGAAACCATTAAATTAATTGAAATTGAGAAGCCAGACTTACAAATATTAGCTCAAAGACAAGCTGAAAGTAGTGCTTTAAAAACAGAAATAAACGAGCTACAGGGGCAATTAGAAACCATTAAACAGCAGATTCAACAAAGAGAAAGAGAAAAGAATGAGTTGGCGATAATATCAGCAGATTTTGCTCAAAAACAGGGTGAATTAAAGATTATAAATCAACGATTAGAGTCACTAATTAAAGAATCACAAGAATTAGAATCAAGAAGGAGAGAAAGTGAAGGATTAAAAACACAAATTGAGATTTTACAACCTGAATTAGACAGTCTCAAACAAGAAATTATTGTTAAGGAAAATAAGCTAGAAATTTTGCAAGAAACTTTGGGAGAGTTATCTCAAAAACAGGGCGAATTAAAGGTTATCAATGAGCGTTTAGAGATATTGCGTCAAGAAGCCTCAGAATTAGAATCAAGAAAGAGAGAAAGTGACGGATTAAAGAAACAAATTGAGATTTTACAACCTGAATTAAACAGTTTAAAACAAGAAATTACGGCTAAGCAAAATAAGCTAGAAATTTTGCAAGAAACTTTAGGAGAGTTATCAGAAAAACAAGGAGAATTAAAGGTTATCAATGAGCGTTTAGAGATATTGCGTCAAGAAGCGGTAGAGTTAGAGTTATTCCGCAATACCTATGATGTTTTAACTAAAGAATATAGTGAAATAGAGACAAGAAAAAATAATTTAGCTTTAGAAATTCCTCGTTTAGAAGCAGAAAAACATCGCCTTTTACAAGTGATTCAAGAGTCAGAAGGGAAAGCTATAATTGCTGAAAGTTTAAGGGTTGAAATTGAAGATTTATCCGCACAAACTATGATTCTTCACGGGCAAAAAAGAAGTTTAAAACGTGAAATTGAAAGGTTAGATTCTGAAAGGGCAAATTTAGAAGATGATATTGCTCGCAATCAAAACGAAATTATAGGGCAAGAGAGAAAATTAGAGCAAATTAAACAAGAAATACAGCAAGAAATTGAATTAAAAGAGGCACGATTAAGGCAAATTCAAGAAGATATTAGACAAGAAATTGAGTTGAGAGAAATAAAAATAACAGAATTAGACAAGAAAATTCGTCAATTAACAGAAGAAATTGAGGAAATAGAAAATAGTGCAAAACAAGCCCTTCAAGCCTTACAAATTCCTATAGAAATTAATGCTAATAAAGTTAAAAATTTTGTTTCAGAAGCTGACTTTTTAAAACAATTTAATGACTATTTAAACGCTAAAGGTTTAGCATTTCCTGAGAGGATTATTAACGCTTTTCATACCTCATTAAAAGTGCAAGATATTTCGGCTTTAGTAATTTTAGCAGGGATTAGTGGCACAGGAAAAAGCGAATTACCTCAAGCCTATAGCGAATTTATTGGTGCGCCGTTGGTTATGTTACCTGTGCAACCCCGTTGGGATTCCCCCCAAGATTTGCAGGGTTTTTACAACTATATCGAAAAGAAGTACAAACCTACGGAATTGATGCACTATCTCTATCAACATCAGCATGATAAAAATTTTAATGGGCGCATGGTATTAGTCTTGTTAGACGAGATGAATTTAGCGAGGGTGGAGTATTATTTCAGCGATTTTCTCTCGAAATTGGAGACAAGACGCAATAAATTGACTTATTTAGACATCGAAGTCGGTAGTATCAAACTTCTTGAAAATGACAGAAAAGTTATAATTCCTGAAGAATTTTTGTTTGTCGGCACAATGAATGAGGATGAAACCACTCAATCTCTTTCGGATAAGGTATTAGATAGAGCAAATGTTCTAACTTTTGGACGACCTACAGAATTAAAGTTAAGAGGTGACAAAAAAGCGAATCCTCCTATTCCCACAGAATACTTGCCTTGGGATAGTTTTAAGGGTTGGATAAATGAGCCGATACAGGGGCATACTGATATAGTAAAAGATTATGTCGATCAAGCCAATACTATTATGGAGCAATTGGGTCGTCCTTTTGCGCATCGGGTTTATCAAGGTATCGCTAAATATGTGGCTAATTATCCTCATGCTAATAATGATGACTCTATCATGAAACAGGCGATCGCCGATCAATTCGGACAAAAATTATTACCTAAATTGAGGGGCATAATGGTAGAAGATAGCAACGTTAAACCTTATTTAGATAGCCTAAAATCTTTGATTAATGAGTTACAAGACGAGCCTTTAAATCGTGCGTTTGACAAGGCTTGTGAAGGGCAATATGGACAATTTCAATGGAAAGGAATGGTTTATTAATTAACAATTATTCTTTGCAATTGTGAGAAGTAATCCTCTTATTAATATCTTCTAAAATTATGCTTTTTTATGCTAGTTTAACTGATTATTTATTTAATCGCCCTTGTGAATTTAATGCAGATAATTTATTGCACTTACGAGGGTGCGATCGAGGGGTGTTAGTATTAGAAAAAGAAACGTTAAAATCAGAATATAACTTTTTAATAGAAAGGGGAGAGGGAGTCTATGAAATAGGCTTTCCTTTGGTAGAAGTGGCAGATTGGGAAAATAATAAAACTCTGACGAAATCTGTCATTATTGAAACAAATAAAGATGAGATATTTTATCTTACTTTAGAAGATGACATTTTTGATGAAACTCAAATTACTAATGATGAAAATTTAGCCCTTCATTTACAAAAAGAATTAGGAGTAAAATATGATAAAAAAACTGCTGAAATCATTAGTTTATTCATAAGTTTGTTCCGGATTTCTTCCGCCGATTATCGACAGGCTTTATATCCCTTAGACATTTCTGATTCTTTAGCAAAATTAAGCGAAGAAGATGCTCGTTTGCCCCTTATTTTAGCCTTAAATAAACGCTATGAATTAAGACACAAGTTACAGCTAATTGCACCAAAATTACGATCGCAACTTAATCGAAAAGCGGAGATGATGCCATTAGGAAATATTCAAGAAATGGATGCTTATTGTCTGCGAGATTATGTAAAAAAACCGGGGAAAGATGCCATAGAAAAAGCAGGGGCGAGACAGGAATTAATGGGCATAAAAAGGTATCAAAATTTCAACACCCCAGAGAATCGATTTTTAAAAAGTTTTTGTGACTTATTACACTTACATTGTCGAGATTATCGAGATAGTTATTCCGAAGCAAAATCTTTAGAAACAGCTATTAATAAATTTCGGCAAGAAGAAAGTGTCAAATCAATTCCAATGTCGGCAACTTTTATCGGAAAACCTAACTATGTTTTACAACAAAATCCTATTTATCGCAGTTTTTATCAAGCCTATCAAGACTATTTAAAAAGACGTAGTGAGAAGGAAAAAATCTGGAGTTTTCGTAACAATCTTTTAATTGATGTGGTAGCAATTTTATTATTAGCTAGTTTATTAAATTTGAAAGGGAGTTATATTCAACCTTTAGACACCATAAATATTTTAGATGTGCCTAGTTATGGTAAATATTTAAAAGAATTAGATAAGAAACCCTTAACAGTATCTTGCTTTTTACAAAGGTTGGTTTTTTCCTTTAACATTCAACGTCATCAAGACAGAAGAAAAGGAGACTTAACCTTAACAGTTACCCGTTATCTTTTAGGAAATACTCAAGAAAATCCAGATGTCGTGATTATTCCTCTATGGATTTTTTGGCATAAACCCTCATTAAAAATTTTAGAAGATATTAAAGGAATATGCGATTTTCCTGTGGTAATTTATCTCACCGATTTTAACAACAATGAGGAGGATAACTTATCTAATATTACTTTAATTCAAATTCCCGATCCTCTTGAGCAAAATTTAGAAATGGCAGTGACATTGTTAACTCAAGAAATTTGTTATTGGTTGGAAGAATGGGTATGAATAGATAATGAGGAATTAGAAATAAGGAATGAGGAATTAGATACGTATTTAACTTACATTTTTGATTAATTCTTGAAAATAACTCAAACTCTTAACTCTTCCCTTTTGCCTTTTCCCTTTTCCCTACCCTCACCAGACGACTTAAATACAAACTAGCTTATTAGATATTAAAAATTACAGGCAATATGAATTTAACTTTAGAAATACTGAAAAGAATCGAAGAAAAACCCTTTAGTTTTATTCCCGAAAGACTGCCATTAAATTTACCTACCTATAACGGCAATTTTCCTTTTCACCCTCAGCAAAAACAAGCCATCGAATTATGCCTTTCTAACTCTCCTTTAGTCACAATAGCTGGAATATCAGGTAGTGGTAAAAGTTCGATCGTGCCTATCATAACAGATATTGCTCTTACCAATCAAAAATCTGTATTAATTGTTTCTAACAGCAGTTTCAACCCTTATCAAAATCTTTCCCTGATGCCGTTACAGATAAATCAAGAAAATAAGACAGAATATAGACAATTATTTAAGACATGGTTAAGAGAAAATTTGATTAATCCTAACCTTAATTTTATGCCTAACTATCTTCTGTTCGATCGACTTTTTGAAAAAGTAACAAAGAATAGTGAGAAATGGCTTAATGTTTTAGACAAAAACGAGATAAATTTATTAGCAGAAGCCGTTAATCAAGAATTTCCGCAGGAAAGTAAAACTCGTCAACTATTATTAGTTAAAAAAATTCAACAGTCGAGACAACTATTAACAAGAAAAGAATCTTTAAAACAGACTTATCAATATCTTTCTGATACTGCCTTAGAAGAATTAACAACTATGGCGATAAACTCCCAAAAAATTCCCGTAATTTGTCAAGAAAAGTATCTTCAGTTTTTAGAAAACCAAACCTTTGATTTAGTTATCGCCGATGATAGTCATAACTTAAAGAAAGAAACCATCAAAACTTTAACTAAATATAGTCAAAAGCTAATTTTGTTAGGAAACTTATTCCCCCATACAAATAATGACTTTGATCAGCTATTTAATAATTTATCTCCAGCCTATCGTATAGAACCCATTTGGTATCTTTTTTAGAAGAATTACATAGTAATGATTTGAGAATAAATGCTTTAATCTCGTCAAAACCTTTTGTTATTTCGGTTACAGATGTAAATATCAAATGGGTTCTATAGAAATGAAGCAAAATTATCGCCTTAATCCGCAACTGGGTTTAAAAGTTTTACCCTTTCTTTATCCCGACAACAGTTATCACCAATTTAACCAGTGGAATCTTAACACTTTTCAAGGAGAAAAAAGTCCTTTAATATGGCATGATGTAGCTAATAATGCTCAATTATTGCCAATTTTACAAGATAATCTATCAAACTTTAATCATAATTATCAAATACTGACTTTTAGCGAAAATACTCTTCATATTCTTCAACAACAATTAACTAACTTAGGGATTGATACCTCTATCAAATTAACTCAAGAATGTCATGGAGAAGAATGGGAAAATATCTTAATTATTTGCGATAAAACCGACTCTTATGAAATTAATCACCAAGATTTACATTTAGTTTTAACTAGGGCAAAAAATCAGATTATCATTTTAGGAGATAAGACTTATTATAAAAATTCAGTCTTTGCCAATTTATTCGACAACAACGTGTTTTATGTCATTGGAGATTTAACTTTGATTTAAAGTTAAATGGTTTTTTCTCACGCAAAGGCGCAAAGACGCAAAGAAAAAAGGGCACAAAGTTTTTCATCACATTAAATCAATTGGGGTAACATCATGAAAATAGTTTGGAAAATAAAAGGAAAATATCGCAAGTTAATTTCTGATAATCAACACATACCAGTAACAAACTCTTCTTTCCTGACTAAGAATATCTTGCCTCCTTTTTTTACATCTGCGGAAGAAAACTTCGTCTTTACTGATTTTTAAGAAAAACCCGTTTTACATCATTGGAGATTTAACTTTGATTTAAAGTTTAATGGTTTTTTCTCACGCAAAGGCGCAAAGACGCAAAGAAAAAAGGGCACAAAGTTTTTCATCACATTAAATCAATTGAGGTAACATCATGAAAATAGTTTGGAAAATAAAAGGAAAATATCGCAAGTTAATTTCTGATAATCAACACATACCAGTAACCAACTTAGATGATTTAGTTGAGAATATTTATAGTATTGCTAACCAAGAAAAAATTTACTCCCTCCCTAAAATTCATCAAGGTTTTGGTTTAAGTATTTTATCGGCAAATAGTTTTCAACGTCTCTTAGCAAAAAAAGTCACTAACTTTTCTCTCCTGACTAACAATATCTTGCCCCCTTTGTTAACATCTTCCTCTGCAAACTTACAACCTCTCAAATTTGTTTATCAATTTATCCCCGATACAGAATCTCAACTTACTCCTTTTTCTCTTAATCCCAATGATTCACAAATTCCCCATAATTTAAGAGACTTTACTCAAGGCTTTTATCATCTCGACTTATCCCATAATATAGATAATCCTATCTTAAAAAATATCAAAACTTTAGCAGTTAAGAGATTGCAAATAAGTCTTGAAAATAATCCCTTCGCTGTCATCGAAACCTTTGTTAAAAATCCAGAGACTCAAGAATTATCAGTTTATCTACCTAATAACTGTGTCGCTATTTTTTCTCGCCAAGAGTTATTATCTCAACAAAAAGAAGCCATAGAAATTTTAACTAACAACCCCAAAACTTGTTACCATAATCCCCTTGTCATTGCCTATCAGAAAAAATACGGTATTATCCCTTCTTTTACTACTGAAAATCAAACTCTCAATTTACCTCAAATTTACATCGCAAAAGGCAATCACCGTCAATTTTTACAGCACTTAATTGATAATGCTAAACAATTTTTATTAATTAGTAGTTATCGCCTTGAAGATGTGGAAATAGTAAATTTAATCGCTAAAAAAACTCAACAGTTACCCTTCGGAGTATGGATATTAACTGACTTGAGTGAACAAGTACAAGATCGAGTTGATTTTAATATGGATGATGATCAAAATGATAACTCTGAATATGCCAATTCCGATCAACTTAAGCAAGAATGTTTACAAATTTTATTAAAAGCTAAAGTCACATTTCGCAGTGGCAATTTTCACCTTAAAACTTATATTAGCGAACAAAGTGCTTATTTGGGCTCATGTAATTTAACGGGAGGAAGTTTAAACCGCAATCTCGAAGGCGGAATCATCTGGCAAATTAACTCTCAACATCAATTTTTAATCGATTATTTTCGTCATCTTTGGCAACACGAAACCATCGCTAAAGCTACCCCTTCCCCAGAAGGTTATTCCATGGAAAGTTTAATTCCCTATAAGGTTGCATCTCCTAAAAATAACTGCTTTTTAAATTACTATGAATATGAAAAAGATTTGATGATTTCTTTAGCAAAATTTAAAGAGAATCCCCAAGATAAAGTTATCATTTTAACTCGTAACTTTATCCCTAATAGTCAACAACTAAACCTCATTAGAAAAATTCCTCATCTAATTTTTTATAGTAATTTCAATAGTAGTAACTTAAAGGCTAAAAAAGTCTATCATCTTCATAGCAAAATTGTCTTAATTGGTAGTGAAATTGCCTATATAAGTAGTCAAGATTTCGCCTTTACTCATCATCCTTTATTTGACTTAACTTATAAAACTACTAATCCTCACGAAATTAAGCTAATTATCTCTCAACTTAAACAAATTTTTAACTAACTTACTAATTTACAGTCTAAAACCATGACTAAATTTTTTAACCTTGAATCTTATCTGGAATGTTGCCAATATGCTTCCCTTTTTGACAAATCTTCTGAAACATTAATCCCCGCTAATCATTCTTTCCCCCTCCCTTATAAAAATTTTTATCATGAATATAGCCATAGAGAATTTTTACCAATTCCTGTGATAAATTCCAATTTTCCTTCGCAGTTAAAACCTCGTGATAACTATATCATAAAACATACTTTAGGCTTTTCGATCAATGATGATAATTCTGAGCAAATTTTTATTATTCGAGAAGCAAATTCTTTAGTTTTAAGAGTCTTAAATTCTCGTTATCTTTACAGTAACGTCTATCGTTATTGGAGTTATGCTAATCAATTAGAAAATTATGCTAAATCAGGTAAACCTATTATCATTTATGACTTTAATAGTTTTACTCCTCAACAAATTACTCCCCTAACTTTTGAAAACTATCCTAATTCACCTTACCTAATCCCTATCATTGATACTCGCAATCTTGAAAAATATCAATCTTTAAATCTTAATCTTAATTATGAAGATATTTATAACAATATTTGTGAACAATTTGCCAATAAAATTATTCGTCAATGTAAAATCGATATTCGTCATCGTCAAGAAACTATCCATTATGTAAAAGCTATCAATATTTTTTCTTATATTAATCATCATACTGTCCATTTACCTTTACTAATTAAAGTAGATAATAACTATTATCAGTATAATTTTGATGTTAATAATTTAGGTGCTATTATTTCGCAAAATTTTCCCCTAGAAAAGTTAAGAGATATTGTTAAAAATAATGAAGATCAATATCATTTTGTGATTTTAACTAACTATAGCAGAATATCCAGCATTTATAATGCCCTGAGTAATGAGTTTATTATTCTTAAAACAGAGGAAAATAATTTTGAAAATATTTGGCAAGAAACAAGAAAAAAACAGTTTCCCCTTTATGGGCAACATTTAGATAATATCAGCTTTTTTGTCCGCCGAAAAGGAGAAGATAAAGACATGGAAATCAGTCTCCCTTCCCAAATTTGTTATGAAGGAGAAAAAGAAGTTATTGTCTATGGAGAATATCTTAATAATCAAGGAATTATCACTAATGAATTTTCAATGTCAACTACTACAGTTTCTTTACCTTTTACTATTAACCAACAAATTTTAATAAATGATGCTACGGAAAAAGAGCAAATTTATCAAATTAACAATCAATATTTTGAAACAACACCCGAATTAAAAATCAAGATTCGTTTTCGTCTTCAACCCGGATTAAACCCCAAGTTAGAAATTATTGATCAATTCGATCGCATTTTAACATCTTCTTTAACTGATAGAGAAGAAATTACTTTAGGTTATATTCCTTACGATAAAATATGTGATTTTCGTCAAAAAATCTCTCAAAGAGGTTGGGCAAAATTATCGGCAATTACAGATATTTTATTGGAAAAATTAGAATTATGGCAAAACCTACTCAATATTTCTGATATTGTGGAAAAAGCTCGTAAAATTCATCAATTAAGATTAGATATAGAAAAATATTTACCGATTATTTTAAATATTGATAATAATAATTTTGAACAACAATATATTGTCAATTTTTATCAATCATTGGATAATTTTTTAGAGAATACTTTATCACAATTAAGTAAAAAACCTCCATCAAATCTTAATCATAATCTGAAAAAAATAATCTATGAAGGTTATGATAGTATGTTATTATTCTTAGGAAAAAGCTATAGTTTAACTCAAAATATGTCCTTAAATTATCTTTTTGATAGTGATAAATTAATAGATAAAGTTAAATTTACAAACTCAAGAATAAAAATACAAACTAAAAATAGTATAAAAAATTTGGGAATTTATCTACAAAATATAGCTAGAATGTCTTGTACATTATTAAGACAAAAACAGTTTTTTAATTTATTTAATCTTTATTCTCAGAAAGAAGGCACAAAATTTTATAAATTAGACAATTATCTTTGGGGTTATGCTAGAATTTTAGTTTGGTATTTTGACTTTAATAATTCTGAACAATTATTAAATTATCAACAACACTTTCAAGATATTATTACCCATACTTTAACTCTTAATCCCAGTGATAATAAGAATAATGGTTATCTACAAAATGCCTTAATAACTCTTATTTATTTACTTACTTTTAGACAGTATGATGTTAGTTTTGTTATCAAAAATTCTACTCTTTATAATCAAAGTAAAAATTTGTGTCAACAGTTACAATATCATCCTATAACCACAACACAAGTTAAAATTAATATGTCTTTAAATGAGTTTTTTGACAAAATATTAGAAGGAAAAGCTATCGGCATACCGATAATTGAAGTTGATTAAGTTACATAAAATAAAAGAAAGATTTTCTATTTTTTCTTTCCAATTAACTAAATTTTGCTCAATATTGTTAGAAATAATGTGCAAATTTCAATGATTATTTATCATTAATTAAAACATTAAAAAAGGGCTAAAGCCCTTACTACAAACTACATAAATGGTTGATAATTTTCTATGGTAAATTAGTATATCCCATAAGAAAGCGATCGCACTCTTTAGCGACTCCGCGCCCTTCATTAAATGCCCACACTACCAAACTTTGACCACGACGACAATCTCCAGCAGCGAATACTTTAGGAATGCTTGTGGTATATTGTTCAAATTCAGCTTTAATATTACTACGATTATCAGTTTCTAAGCCCATCTGTTCTAATAATAACTGTTCAGGACCTAAAAAACCCATTGCTAATAACACTAATTGGGCTGGGAGTCTTTTTTCTGTGCCTTCTATAGGCTTAGGTATAAAACGCCCTTGCTCATCCCTTGCCCATTCTACCTCAACGGTGTGAACTGCGATGACGTTACCATCTGAGTCTCCCTCGAATTTAGTGGCAGTCGTAGTATAAACACGAGGATCATTACCGAATTTAGCAGCAGCTTCTTCTTGTCCGTAATCTAAACGATAAATTTTCGGATATTCGGGCCAAGGATTGTTTTTAGCTCTGATTTCGGGGGGCTGAGGCATTATTTCTAACTGAGTGACACTTTTACAACCATGTCTTATAGATGTACCAACACAATCCGTACCAGTATCTCCTCCCCCAATAATCACTACATCTTTACCTTCGGCGGAGATAATATCTTCCTGATTACCACTTAAAACAGCTTTAGTGTTGGCTGTCAGGAAGTCCATAGCAAAATTGATCCCTTTGAGAGATCGCCCTTCTATGGGTAAATCACGGGGTTTTCCTGCACCGATAGCCAAAATTACGGCATCATTATCGTTAACTAAAGTTTCTGCTGGAATGTCTTGACCGATGGCAGTGTTACAAACGAATTTTATTCCTTCTTCTTCTAAGACTTTAACACGACGTAAGACAACTTTTTCCTTATCCAGTTTCATATTAGGAATACCATACATCAATAATCCACCAGGGCGATCATCTTTTTCGTAAACCGTGACGGAATGCCCAGCTTTATTGAGTTGTGCTGCCGCTGAAAGTCCTGCAGGGCCAGAACCGACTATGGCAACTTTTTTCCCTGTACGTTTTTCGGGTGGTTGTGGTGTTACCCAGCCTTGATCCCAACCATGATCTATAATAGAACATTCAATGTTTTTGATGGTGACAGGAGGATTATTGATCCCTAGTACACAAGAACCCTCACAGGGAGCAGGGCAAACTCTACCAGTAAATTCAGGAAAGTTGTTAGTTTTATGAAGTCGATCGAGTGCTTCTTTCCATAAACCCCGATAAATCAAGTCATTCCACTCAGGAATAAGATTATTCACTGGGCAACCACTAGCCATGCCACTAATAAGTTCACCAGTATGACAAAAGGGTGTACCACAATCCATACATCTGGCACCCTGATTACGGAGATTTTCTTCAGGTAAATGTAAATGAAATTCATCCCAGTTTTTGATTCTTTCAAGAGGATCTTTATCAACGGGCAATTCTCTAGTAAATTCTAAAAATCCGGTTGCTTTTCCCATATTTTTTAGCTTCTTAATTAAGGTTTTTTCTGTATCAATAAAAACAGTTTTTGTCAGAGATTCATAACAATATTTACTAATCTTTTTTTATTTCTTTCCTTCTACTGCTATTACATTCTTATATCAGTTCTGGGAAATAAAAAATTAATTCTCTAATTCTCCTCTTCCCAAGGGCGGTTTAAATTCTGACAAATTAACTGTATTTAACATATTAGATCCATTTTAGATGAAATGAATATTAAGTTTGTTAAAATTCAACATTCATAGGAGTGCGAGGAAAAGGAATTACATCCCTAATATTTTCCATCCCTGTCATGAATTGTACTAATCTTTCAAATCCTAAGCCAAATCCGGCATGGGGTACAGTACCATATCTTCGTAAGTCTAAATACCACCAAATATTCTCAGCATTAATATTCAATTCAGCAATTCTTGACTCTAAAATATCGAGTCTTTCTTCCCTTTGTGAACCGCCGATAATTTCGCCGATATTAGGTGCTAAAATATCCATAGCCGCAACAGTTTTTTGATCATCATTTAAGCGCATATAAAAAGCTTTTATGTCTTTAGGATAGTTAGTGACAATAACAGGTTTTTTAAATAATTCTTCGGCTAAATAACGTTCATGTTCAGATTGTAAATCTATACCCCATTCTACTTTATATTCAAAAGTTCGATGGCATTTTTCTAGTAAACTAATTGCTTCGGTATAAGTGATTCTAGCAAACTCATTATTAATAATATTTTCAGCATTATCTAAAACAGTTTTATTAATTCTTTGATGGAAAAATTCGAGATCTTCAGGACAATTATTTAAGGCATATTTAAAGACATATTTTAAAAATTCTTCAGCTAAATTTTGATCTCCCTCAATATCACAAAAAGCCATTTCAGGTTCAACCATCCAAAACTCAGCTAAATGTCTAGAAGTATTAGAATTTTCTGCTCTAAAAGTAGGACCAAAAGTATAGACATTTTGAAAAGCCATTGCCATAATTTCTGCTTCTAATTGTCCACTAACTGTTAAGTAAGCCTGTTTCCCAAAAAAGTCATTTTTATAATCTATTTTCTCTGTTTTTTTAGCTAAAATTTCCCCTAAATTTAGGTTAGTAACAGTGAATAATTCTCCAGCACCTTCACAATCACTAGCAGTTATAATAGGAGTATGTACCCATAAAAAACCTTTATTTTGAAAGAATTGATGAACAGCATTTGCACAAGCATTTCTAACTCTCATAACAGCACCAATGGTATTTGTTCTTCCTCTTAAATGACCAATTGTTCTTAAAAATTCAAAAGAATGACGTTTTTTTTGTAAAGGATAAGTTTCTGGATCACAATCCCCAAAAATTTCGACTAAATTAGCATTTAATTCTATTTTTTGACCTTTAGCAGGAGACTGAATTAATATTCCTTCTACTACTAAAGATGAGCCGGTATTTAATCTTTTTAGAATAGTTTCATAATCAGGTAAATTTTGATTTAAAACTACTTGTAAATTAGTTAAAGATGAGCCATCATTAACTTCAATAAAAGTAAATTCTTTTAATTCTCTTTTGGTTCTTACCCATCCTTGAATCCTGACTTTTTCTTCATATTTTTCTTGCCTTAAAATATCAATAATTTTATTATTAGTTTTCATAGTTTTTAAGATATTAATTAGTTTAAATATTTAATATTATAACACTTTATCCTTTTATTAATGAAAAAATATCGGTTTTACTAAATTTGCTATGTTAATGTATAATTAAATACAAAAATGTTTCTTTTCTTGATTATGAAATTACTGTTAGGTGAATTACTTAATCTAGAGGGTATTGAGGATATTGACAAGACTGTTTACTTTTACAATACTTGAATCGAGGGTATTTTGCTCTACCTTCAAAAAAGTTTTTAAAGGAGTTAAAATAAATGTGTTAGGCAGTTAGGTTATTACCTATTACCTATATACTTATCTCGAGTAAAATTTCCTTATTAAAGTGATTAATCTATGTCAATTTATATCTCAGGAAAAGAGTTATTTAACTGGTATCAAAACGCAAAAAAACAAACTGCTATTTTTAATATTCCTCTGTTTGAATTAGATTATTTAATAATAGAACTAACTTCTTTAACTAGCTTAGATTTACGGATTAATCATTATCAAAATAAAGATAATATCTACTGTAAAATTTCTCTTAAAGAATTGCAAAATTTATGGCATTTAAGAGTAGAAAAACGTTGCCCTATTCAATATTTAATTGGTAAATGTCATTGGCGTAATTTTACCCTTAAAGTAACCTCAGATGTCTTAATTCCTCGCCCTGAAACTGAATTAATTATTGATTTATCTTTACAACTTACTCAAGAATACTCTTCTTTATCATCAGGTAACTGGTTAGACTTAGGCACTGGAAGTGGTGCGATCGCTATTTCTCTAGCTGATAATTTTCCAGAGGCAACGATTTATGCTGTAGATAAATGTAAAAAAGCCTTGAAGATTGCCAAAGAAAATGCTTTGAATTTAGGCTTTTCTGAGAGAATTAATTTTTATCATGGTTCATGGTTTGAACCGATTAATCAGCTTAAAAATGCCTTTACCGTTATTATTTCTAACCCTCCTTATATCCCTTCAAAATTAGTTTTAGAATTACAGCCAGAAGTAGTTAATCATGAACCAAAAATAGCATTAGATGGGGGAGAAGATGGCTTAAATGATCTTCGATATTTAATTAAGAATGCTCATAATTTTCTCAAAGATAACGGTTTTTTATTATTAGAAATAATGGCAGGACAAGAAAAAATAGTAACAGATTTATTTAAAAAAAATGGTACTTATACTAATATTAATATCTATCAAGATTTAGCTAATTTAGATCGATTTATTATGGCACAAAAAAGATCCAATAACATAATTAAGACAACAAAAAAGCAAGTTAAAATACAAATTTAAGTTATGATGAGATAATTGCATTAAATTAATTCAATAATGTCATTATGATTCTAGATATGTTATGAAAACTACAAATTACTTTAAAAAAAACAAATAAATTAAAGGTGTTATTCATCTCTTTTTTTTTATTCATCTCATGACTAATGTTGTCGTCAAAGAAACTCCTTCCTTTTTGAATTTATCTGATTTTTCCCTTGATGACTATGAGTCTGTTTCTTTAGAATTTGCACTTAAAGTGTTGGAATTAGGTAGTTTTGAAGCAAAATGGGCGATGGCCAAAATATTAATAAAACGTGGTGATGAGGTAATTCAACCTTTAAAACAGATAATTTTAGATGAAAAAGCAAACATTGAATATCGTTGGTATGGTTTGAAAATACTGAGTGAAATCAAAAATCCTGAAATAATTTTAATTGTTAGCGAGTTATTAACCACAACTCAAGAAGAAGATTTATTACAATTAGCTTCTCAAACTTTAGCTCATCAAGGAAAACAATCTGTTACTTTTTTGTCACAATTACTGGCAAATCCTTCTTCTCGTCTTCTTGCTACTAAGGCTTTAGCCCAAATTCCTAGTATAGATGTTATTAAACCGTTATTATCGATAGTTAATGATCAAGATAGCACTATTCGAGCAATAGCCATCGCAGTTTTAAGAAATTTTGATACTCCTCAAATCACATCAGTGATGATAAATGCCCTTAAAGATTATGCCTCATCAGTGAGAAAAGAAGCTCTTATCGGTTTAGCATTAAAATTAAAATCGGATGAAGATATAGAGTTAATTAAATTAATATCACCTTTATTGTATGATGTCAACTTATCTGTCGCCCAACAAACTGCCATTTCTTTAAGTCGTTGTAGTCATCCCTTTGCCATAGCATCCTTAATCAAAGTTTTATGTTACATTAACACTCCTGAAACATTAAGATTTACTATTATACGATCATTAGCATGGATAGCGACATCTCAAAGTTTACAATGTTTAGAGCAATATCTTTATATCTCTGATTTAGCACCAAGTCTCGAAATTATAACCGTTTTAGGAAGAGTAACAAAACCGACTTTAAAAAATGAAACGGTAACAATTTTAAGCAAATTTTATCAAAGTGAATCACCACAATTACAATATCCAGAAATTTTACAAGCTCTTTGTTATAGCTTAAAACAACTAAATGCCATTGCCGCTATTAACATTTTAAAAATTATAGAAACTAATCATAATTCTCAAGTGCGTTTTCATGCTAAAAGTGCACTTCAAGAATTAATGGTATAGTAAAAATGAAGGAAAGTTTAGTTTAATAGGTAATTGATTTATGGCGGATTCAGAAAATTTGTTCCAAAAAGCCTTTTATTTAGGTGTCGGCATTGCGAGTTATGCAGTAGAAAAAGCTAATGATAAATTTCAGGAATTGAGGCAACAAGCACAAAAAATTGCCCTTACTCCTGATTTTCCTCAACAATTGCAAAAAATGGCTGATGACATGGTAAATAAAGGAAAAATGAGTGCGGAAGAAGCTCGTAATTTTGTTGATGAAATATTAAAACAGTCACAATCTCAAAATATTAAAAATGAAAATACTAATCCACCATCTCAACCACGCACCATAGAAATAGTAACAGAGGATGATAATTAATCGGGAATCGGCAATCAGGAATCAGGAATTGACATCAAAAATTTAAAATTTAAAATGTATAATTGAGTTACATTAGAGTTGAGATCTTTTTATTCTTTGATAATGATGGATAATTGGGAAAATAATTTGATTAATTGGTTAAATACCGCTCAAAACGAATTGGAATCATTTTGTACACAAGTGAACCAAGATTGGCTAAAAAGTACTGAGGAATGGCAAACAATGTTGAATCAGTTAACAGAAGAAACTGAGATTATATTGACAACAGAATTAAATGAATTTTTGACAGAAGTTGATGTTTTTTTCGTTGAAATAGTGAAATTATTTCTCGATGAAGACTATCTAAATGACGTTGATGATTACACTTATTTTGTTGATGAAGATGACTTTAATTCATGGTTGCAGGATACAAAAATTAAACCTAATTCAGAAATAAATCCTGCTTGTCTTGGTTGCAGTAATTATCACGGTCAAAGTTATAATGGTAATTTACTTGTTTGTGGAATGCACCCCTATGGTTGGGATGGTGAAACTTGTCCTGATTGGAGTGAATAGTGAATAAGTAGGTAGAAGTTAAATAATGTTCAACCTGTTGTACAAAGTAATAGTGAATTTAGAATTTAGCCATTGCCCATTGCCCATTGCCTATCCTCATCAAAAGATTTTTTCATCACCCCCTAATTCCTCATTATTAACTAGCTGTCAACTTCGCCTTGAGGGTTATCTGTACCTAAATAGACTAAACCTTGCTCAATTTTTAAGGTGACAAAACTAGCATCTCGAATTAGACGGGTGGCTTCTTTTACCCCGACAATGACGGGAATCCCAAGACGCATACCGATTTGAGCGGCATGAGATCTCACTCCTGTTTCTTCTGTGACGATGGCACCTGCTAAACGCATCGCATCAATATATTGATTATCTGTAGCTTTGGTAACTAATATATCCCCTTGAATAAAATTATTCAGTTGACTCAGATCTTTTACTACTTTTGTTCTTCCTGTTATTACACCTTGCCCAATGCCAATACCTTCACTAAGTAAACCTTTAACGATTTCAACTTTAATTAAGTCTGTTTAACCTGCTACTCCTTGTAATGTACCTGCTGTTATGACTACTAAGTTACCGTCATGAAGTAAACCTTTTTCTCTCGCTACGTTAATGGCGGCTTGAAATACTTGCCGTAATCCGGGTAAATCTAGTAATAATAAAGGTTTTACCCCCCAAACTAACTGTAATTGACGGGAAACACTAACATGAGGAGTGATGGCAAAAATGGGGGTTTTAGGGCGAAACTTCGAAACATTACGAGCAGTTGCCCCAGTCTTGGTTAATGTCATGATAGCTGAAGCGTTTAGTTTCTTGGCTATTTTTCCCACAGCTCCGGCTATAGCTGTAGCAATATTCTCCTTATCAAAATCATCGCTATAGGGTGCAACAAATTTCTCTCTTTCTTGCTCAATTCTAGCAGCAATTTTGGCCATGGTAGCCACTGCTTGAACGGGATATTTACCAACGGCGGTTTCATTAGAAAGCATTACCGCATCTGTACCATCTAAAATAGCGTTAGCAACGTCTGAAACTTCCGCACGGGTTGGGCTAGGGCTATTTGCCATACTATCTAACATCTGGGTAGCTGTAATGATGGGAATACCGAGACGATTCGCAGTACGAATTAAACGTTTTTGTAGGATAGGTACATCTTCTGCAGGTAATTCTACTCCTAAATCACCTCTAGCTACCATTACCCCATCACATAAGGAAAGGATTTCTTCCATTTGTTCGATCGCTTCGTGTTTCTCGATTTTAGCAATTACCGGTGTCGATTTTCCAGCACTACTGATTAAGTCTTTAATCTCTAATACATCTTGAGGATTACGAACAAAACTTAGTGCAACCCAATCGACTCTTTGATCTAAACCAAACATTAAATCTTTTTTATCCTTATCAGTCAAGGCTTTTACGGATAAATAAACGTTAGGAAAATTTACCCCTTTATTGCTAGAAAGTACGCCTCCTACCACCACTTGACAATGTAAGTCTTTATGTTCTAAATCTATCTCTTTTACGACCATTTCTACTCTACCATCATCGATTAAGATTCTGGCGTTAACAGGTACTTCTTCTGCTAAATTTTCATAACTTATACAACCAATTTTTTCATTACATTCCACCTCTCGACTGGTTAAAATATAGCGATCGCCTTCCTTGAGTTCTACAGAACCACATTCAAATTTCCCTAATCTAATTTTTGGTCCTTGTAAATCCTGTAAAATACCAATGGGGATATTTAGTTCATTTTCTGCTTGACGAATTAGCCTGATACTGCGTTGATGGACTTCGTGAGTACCATGGGAAAAGTTAAGACGAAAAGTATTAGCACCTGCGAGAATCATTTGACGTAAGGTTTCAGGGTTTGCACAACCAGGACCAACAGTGGCTACAATTTTTGTACGGTGGGAAAATTTGTCAGACATCACCAATTTATTACTGATAAAACGTGATTCATAATTATATCTTACTTTGGATGAGATAAAAACACTGATAAATAAATGGTTATAATCATTTTATCCTAATGTAAAGATCAAAAAGTAAATAGTTAATTGTAAATTTTTTGTTATAATTTCACCTTATGTTGTTTCATTAAGGTATTTTGGTTTTGGCACAAGTTATTATTGACAATCTCTACAAAACCTATATTTCATCTGTTAGTAAATTTTCTCCTTCTCTATCTTTAGGAGTTATTCCAAATTCTCCTGATGTTGAACAAAATTCTTCTACTTCTACCCATGTATTGAAAGGTATTAATCTTGAAATTGAAGAAGGTGAATTTATGGTTTTAGTTGGTCCTTCTGGATGTGGTAAAAGTACTTTATTACGTTTAATTGCTGGTTTAGAAGAGATTACCGCCGGCAAAATTTTTATAGGCGATCGCCTTGTTAATGATTTACCACCGAAAGCAAGAGATATAGCAATGGTGTTTCAGAATTATGCTTTATATCCACATCTGAGGGTTTATGATAATATTGCCTTTGGTTTACGGCGGATGAATCAACAAGTCACTTCAACACCATTAGATCAAATTCTAACAACTATAACGGCTAAATTACCTTCAAAATGGCGTTATCTTTCTGAGAGTGAAAAACAGATTCATCAAAAAGTGACTCAAGTTGCTCAAATGTTGCAAATAGAACATCTATTAGAGCGTTTACCAAAACAATTATCAGGAGGGCAAAAACAACGGGTTGCCCTAGGAAGGGCGATTTCTCGTAATCCTCATGTATTTTTAATGGATGAACCTTTATCGAATTTAGACGCTAAATTAAGAACAGAAACACGAGGACAAGTTGTCAAACTACAAAAACAATTAGGAATAACAACTATTTATGTCACCCATGATCAAACAGAAGCCATGACGATGGGCGATCGCATTGCTATTATGAATCAAGGAGAAATACAACAATTAGCCACACCTTTAGAAATATATCGCCAACCGGTTAACAAATTTGTAGCACAATTTATTGGTAGTCCACCGATGAATTTTTTAGAGGTAAACTATCAAAAACCAGACTTAATTATTCATTCTCATTTTAAAGTAGTTTTATCAGCAAAATGGCAAGAGATTTTTCAACAATATAATTATGAACAAATTTGGTTAGGAATTAGACCAGAATATTTTGATTTAGCTCCCCCTTCATCCTCTACAATTCCGGTGATAGTTAATTTAGTGGAAGCATTAGGAAATGAGTCTATTTTAACTGTTAATTTAGAAGGAAATAATCAAGAAAATTTACAAGTAAAACTATTCACTGACGAGGTAATTAAAATTGGAGATAAATTAAATTTAAGTATTAAATTAGACAAAATTAGTTTTTTTGACTACTATCAACAGAGGAATATTAATTTAATAGACATAGACAATATTTAGGAAAATTTTCGGGATAAATCCCTTATAACAAGCCTATCTCAGAATATTTTGTACCCGAAGTATAAAAAATTAGATCAAATTAAAATTATTCTAAAAATGATGATTAAAAGCTCTTTTTTTCGAGAACCAATAGATAGGATTTGTTTTATAATTATTGCTATTCTCAGCTTTGTCATAATTGTTTTAATAGGGGGCAGTAGAATTTGTAATAATAGTGAATGTCTTTTAAAAAATCAACCTCATGTAGAAGAATTTAGCTGGCAAAATCAAAAAATTAGTACTCAAGATCAAGGTTTTTCTTTAATTTTTGATCGCCCAATGTCACTAGAAAGTGTGGAGGAAAATTTACAAATTGAACCGCCATTAGACGGTAAAATTAGTTGGTCTGGAAAACGTTTAGTTTATACTTTAAATCAAGTAATTCCTTATGGTAAAAATTATCGTTTATCCTTAAAAAATGCCAAAGAAAAATTTAGAGGTAGAGAAAAATTAGGAGCAAAAATAGAACCTTTTATTGCTGAATTTCAGAGTAGAGATAGAGCTTTTGCTTATATAGGTAGTCAAGAAGATGAAAGTGGTAGATTAATTTTAAATAATTCTACTAAACAAAATAAGACCATTCTTACCCCTGAATATTTAACTGTAATTGATTTTAAATTTACACCTGATACGGAAAAAATTATCTTTTCTGCCATTGATGAAAGGAAAAAGAATAATGATTTTAAAAAACTAGATTTGTATGAAGTTACTTCTGGGTTATCAAATGATTTAACTACCAAAATTCCGTCACAATTAAGATTAATTTTAGAAGGGGAAGAATATCAGAATAATAAGTTTGATTTAGCGGGAAAAAATGGAGAAATTATTATTGTTCAAAGAATTAATAATGAAGATCCAAGAGACTTTGATTTATGGAAAATTGAACCGGGTAAAATACCTCAAAGACTAAATACTAGAGGGGGAGATTTTACTGTTACCCCTGATAGAAAAGCCATTGCCATTGCCCAAGGGGAAGGAATAGCAATTATACCCATAGGAAATGAAGTTAATGAGTCATCAATTAATTTTTTGCCAAAATATGGTCAAGTTTTAACATTTTCTGCTGATGGAAATAGTGCGGCGATGATTAATTTTAATAAAGATAATTCAGAATTACGTTATACTCGTTCTTTATTTTATGTTAATAATCAAGGAGTAGAAAAAGAGTTAATTAACATAGAAGGATCGATTGTTGATTGTAAATTTAATGGTAATAGCAAACAACTTTTTTGTTTATTAACGGAATTAGTACAAACGAAAACAGAATTTCAAGAAAAACCGTATTTTGTTGGCATTGATATTCAATCATGAAATATAATTCCTTTAGTCGCTTTACCCAAATTTCAGGTTATGAAAATTAACAATTTTAGATTAAAAACCTCTAATCAATTATGAATTGAAAGAATTTGGTCCATCTCCGCATTGAAAGAAGTAAATTTGATTGCGTTGGCATGTGACAGAGGCACTATAGGAATTCAGATAGGGATAGATGAGCCAGTAATGAGTATGGATACATCTGGAAAAGTCATTTGGACAAAAAATACTGAGATTTTCACATCTACTATAAGACAAGATTCTTACAAGGATGGAGAGCAATTGATACTTTCCCCAAAAGAACTTGGGCAATGTGATTTGTATCCGACTCAATTGAAACATAGTCCAAATGGTAGATTTGTTACAGCAATAGGAGGTGGTGAATATATTATATATACTGCTCTAGCATGGCGCAACAAAACTTTTGGTTCTGCTATAGACTTTGCTTGGTCATCTGATTCCAATTACTATGCAGTACAAGAATCATCCAAAATATTAATATTCAAAAACTTTACTCTTCATAGAACTATCCAAGATAGTTCTTCTACAATATTTGGTGGCCCTCTATTATCAACTTGGAAACAAAGTGATTCTTTATTGTATTTTTATAATTGGGATGATGGAACATTTGTTAGAAGAATCGATGTTAGTCCAAAGGCTATATATTGGTCTGAGAATGGATCATTTCTTACTATTGTTTCACAGAGAGACGGATTTTTTATTCTATCATATAATCCAAAAGTATTAGAAGCATATCAAGAGCAAGGAATATCTCCAGGAGAGGATGGAATGGAAGAGGCTTTTCAAGTATTGTCTGAACAATCTAATGATGTATCTAATGGTATATGGATCGGGGATCATTGTTTTGTGTTTGTTACCAACAAATTATGCTATTATATCGGTGGACAGATATATACAATATCTGCACAAGTATCATCTTCATTATACATATTAGGATATCTACCAAAACATGAACGAATATATTTATCAAACAAGGAATGTCAAGTATATAGTTATCATATAAGTATGTCCATGTTGGAATACCAAAGAAATGTATTAGAAGATAATCTTGATGCCGCTAGATCTCTTCTATCAAATATTTCATCTACTGAACTTGTATCATTGGCAAAGTTTTTGGAGAGCCAGGGTCATACAGAAGAAGCTCTGAACGTGACAACTGATGATGAACACAAATTCACTCTTGCCTTGGCATTAAAAAAAATGGATATAGCGATATCAATTGCTACAAATCAATCCAATATTCACAAATGGAAGATATTGGCATATACAGCAAAAGAAACATCTGATATACCATTGTTGTGTAAATGTTTGGAACAGAGTCATGCTTATGCTGATCTTGTATTGTTATATCATGCAATGGGAGATATACCCAAATTATTAAATCTATCAGAACATGCAATGGCAAGAGGAGATTTCAATATTGCTTTTATTGCAGCATTTTTTGCAGGTGAAAAGAATGACTGTTTCAAAAAATTAATGAAATCTGGTAAATATTGTGAAGCAGCATTTTTTGCACGTTCATATTGTCCAGAGTTGACAATTGAGGCATTCAAGAAATGGCAGGATACTATAAAACAAAATGTATCCAATGGTCCATTAAAAGTGGATTATAGCTCATTATTGCAAGTACCAGTAACACACTCGAAAGCAGAGCAATTTGATAGAATGTCCCCAGCATATCCTATCGAGACAGAACCTATAGTTCCAGTGGATCATCTCTTTGCAGAACATAATAGTACAATATCTGATGGTCAAAGTATGGAAGTTAATACTACAGGAACAGGGAGTATAAGAGAAGACTTTCTAGGAAGCAGCGAATTTAGTGGTGGAACTCCATTTAGATCTCCATTTTCAATTTCACAGCCGGTTGAAAAGGCGTCAATTCCATTTGACAATGCTAATCAAATCATATTCGAAGAAGAGTTCAGTGGATTGAATTTGAGTCCACCTTTATTCGAGAAGCGTCATATATTGGATGATGAATATGAAAAAGATGATTAATAAAGATTTATTACAGGTTTGTCCATCTTTCATAAAGTGATTGTTTTTCTTTTTTGTTGATTAGACAATTCAATGTATGCCTTCCTTTCCATACTGGAGCAGAGAATCTACAAGATTCATTTACAAGAATATAGC
>NZ_VRZC01000045.1 GCF_016743215.1 Geminocystis sp. GBBB08 | reverse complement strand
ATTGTCGAAAATCAATTTTAATAATGTTTAAGTGAATTATTTCCTAGTCTTCTAGTCTCCTCGTTAGTCTCCTAGTCTCATCTTCACCGATAATTTTATGTCGAACTCAGGTCTAAATATTGTCAATCGATCGCCGTCAATCAATAGTACGCACCCGCAGATAATCAGTAAACTTTAGTCCAAATTTTATACTTCATTTGTCAACATTTTTTTTCTGGCGTGAAAGCGAAGGATTAAATGGAATTAAATCAACCACTTGGGAGAGTTTGTCAACGATCTCTAACCCCGTAAGATAAAATTAAAGATATATAGTAAAAATGATCAAATTAGATGAATGTGAAACTAACTAGAAAGTTAAAATTAATCTATCAAAAAGAAAAAATATCAGCGTTTATCTTTACCTTTGGTGCGATGGATGCTATCTTAGGCGGTTTCAGTGAACGTTGGACTCTATTATCATTAGGAATATTGTTAGTTATCATCGGCGGTTGGATGCGATGGTTACAGATACAAAAAAACCAAAAAATTATTTCTGTAACCACTTCAAGACGTTATCTTAATCCCGCTAGGAGCGATTTAACACCCTTACCGCCTCTAAAAAGAAAACGAGATTAATTACCTTTAGGAAAAATATATTTAATCGGCCTGTAGTAAGAGATTTATCCCCTAATTTTTCTGATGATTAACTTAAACTACGAATAGCTTCAAGTAAACCCTTTGCTTTATTTAAAGTTTCTTGATATTCTGTTTCTGGATCTGAATCGGCTACCAACACCGCTCCTGATTGAACAGATACTCGATAATTTTCATTACTTACCCTTTCCACAATCATAGTTCTAATAGTTATGGCAGTATTAAGTTGCCCTTCAAAATCATAATAACCGTAAACACCAGAGTAAGGGCCTCGTCTTTCAGGTTCTAATTCATTGATAATTTCCATTGCCCGTATTTTCGGTGCACCACTTACTGTACCCGCTGGAAATGCTGCTTTTAATAAATCCCAAGGGGTATAATTTTTAGCTAATTCTCCGACAACATTACTGACAATGTGCATGACATGAGAATAACGTTCAATTACCATTAATTCATCAACATTAACGCTTCCTTTCGCACAAACTCTACCTAAGTCATTTCTGCCTAAATCTACTAACATAACGTGTTCGGCGATTTCTTTGGGATCATGTAGCAATTCTGTAGCTAATGCTTGATCTTCCTCATGGGTTTTTCCTCTAGGTCTTGTTCCTGCAATCGGTCGTAATACTGCTTTGGTTTTTCCTTCAGGGGTTTTTGTGGCTTTTACCATTACTTCAGGGGAAGAGCCAATAATTTGCCAACCGTTAAAGTTATAATAAGCCATATAAGGTGAGGGATTGATTAACCGTAATGAGCGATATAATTCAAAAGGGTTCCCTCCTTGATACTGAGCTTGTAACCGTTGCGAAATAACAACTTGAAAGATGTCTCCTGCTTTAATATATTCTTTTGCTTTTTCAACATTTTGACAAAATGCTTCTTTTGTGGTGTTGCTTGTATAGTTAATACTTTGAGATTCTTGATTCTGACTAGGGTTAAATTCTAGGGGTTTTGCTAATACTGGTAAAGGTAATTGTAATTTTAATACTAATTTGGTAATTTTGTCACAAGCCTGATCATAAATCTCCTCTAAGGTAAGGTTTTCCTGCCTTAAATCAGCATAGGCGATCGCCCAAATTTTGCGTTTAACCTGATCAAAAATAATAAAATTGTCCATCTGCATCCAAATTCCGTCAGGTAAATCTCCTTCTTGAGGAGGATAAATCTTGACTTTTGGCTCAATCCATGATATAAGTTCATAACCCCAATAACCGAATAAACCACCAATGCCAGAAGGTAATTGAGGTAAATTAACAGGTTTAATGGATTCTAAACAATTATTGACCAGATCAAAAGGGCTACCAATAAAAGTTTCTACCTTGCCATTACGATGAACTTGTCTAGTTTGATTACCTTTAGCTTCTAATATCCATACAGGATCACAACCTAAAAAACTATATCTTCCTAAATTTTCTCCTCCTTCCACTGATTCTAGTAAAAAACTGTAGGGTTGATCAGCACATACTTTATACCATGCTGAGACAGGAGTTTCTAAGTCTGCCACCAATTCTCGATAGATAGGGATAAAATTACCCTTATGAGTTAACGCCGAAAATTCGGAGAAATCAGGAAAAATCATGATCACCAAACAAAATGATTGAATTTAATATTTTGATTTTACCTTAAAAATGTCTGCTGATTTTTTCTC
The DNA here is from genome assembly GCF_016743215.1 of Geminocystis sp. GBBB08. Classification (GTDB taxonomy): domain Bacteria; phylum Cyanobacteriota; class Cyanobacteriia; order Cyanobacteriales; family Cyanobacteriaceae; genus Geminocystis. The sequence goes on along the minus strand of NZ_VRZC01000045.1, from coordinate 22,604 downwards.
GCTTTTCTCACTATTTTTGTAGTTCACTGACTTGAAAAATTATTAAAGGTATTTTAGTTAAACTGAGAATTACGCCAAATCAAAACCTAAAAAATTATGTTTGTAGATTTTTTTATTAAACGTCCCGTTTTTTCTACCGTTTGTGCCCTAATTATTTTTTTGGTGGGTATAATTAGTATTTTTGTCTTACCAGTCGATCGCTTTCCCGATATTAGCCCTACTCAAATTCAGGTAACTGCCAGGTATGAAGGTGCAGACGCTGAAGTAGTGGAAAATACCGTTACGAATATTCTCGAAAGGCAAATTAATGGAGTAGAAGGTTTAAAATATATTTCCTCCACTAGCAGTAATGATGGTACTAGCAATATTATAGCTTCTTTTGAAGCTAATCGCAATAAAGAATTAGCCGCCGTTGATGTACAAAATCAAGTTTCTATTGTGGAATCTCAGCTATCAGATGCAGTCAAAAGAACAGGGGTGAGTGTTAGTAAACAATCTAATAATCTTTTAATGGCATTTGGTTTATTTAGTGACAATAAAGAATATGATAATACTTTTCTGAGTAATTTCGCTGATCGCTACATTGTGGATGCCATTAAAAGAATTGAAGGTGTTGGTAATGTGAGGATTTTTGGTGAAAGACGTTATGCTATGCGCTTATGGCTTGATCCTCGTCGCCTTGCGAGTAGAAGTTTAACAACTATTGATGTAACTAGGGCATTATCAGAGCAAAATATTCAAGTAGGAGTAGGAAAAATTGGCTCTGAACCAGCACCCCAAGGACAAGAGTACCAACTTGATCTCAAAGCCGTTAGTCAACTGATTTATCCTGAACAATTTGAAAATATTATCCTTAAAACCGATGAAAATGGCGGTATAGTTCGCTTTAAAGATGTGGGTAGGGTGGAACTTGGTTCACAAGATTACGGGGCTTTATTACGCTTTAGAGGTTTAGAAGCTGTAGGGGTTGGTGTATATCAGTTACCCGGCTCTAATGCTTTACAGGTAGCTCATAAGGTTAAAGCTGAAATGGTAAAGTTATCTCAAGAATTTCCTCAAGGCATTCAAGCAAAATTAGCCTTTGATACTACCGCTTTTATTGAAGAATCCATGAAAGAGGTAGTTATCACCCTATTCATTTCTATTGGCTTGGTGGTGTTAATTATCCTTGCATTTTTGCAAGATTGGCGCACAACTTTAATTCCTTCTTTAACCCTTCCTTTATCTTTGATCGGTACTTTTGCGTTTGTCAAAGTCTTTGGTTTTTCCATCAATACCTTAACCTTATTTGGTTTAACTCTAGCTACGGGGATGGTAGTAGATGATGCGATCGTAGTAGTAGAGCAAATACATCGTTATATACAAGAAAAAGATATGGAAGCCCACGAGGCTTCTAGTTTATCCATGAAGCAATTATTTGGGGCAGTTATTGCTACTTCTTTGGTATTGATGGCGGTATTTATTCCTGTTGCTTTCTTTCCGGGTACGACAGGGGCACTATATCGTCAATTTGCCTTAACTATTGCCTTTTCGATCCTCATTTCAACTTTTTTAGCCCTGACTCTGACTCCTTCTCTGTGTGCTTTACTGTTACGCAAAGGGCAACACCCTCCTGCATGGTTAGCACCAATTTTTAATACTTTTAACCGTTTTCTTGAGTGGGTAACTCAAGGATATGATCAATCTTTACGATTCTTAACTCATTTTAAATTGTTTGTAATTGGTATCTTTATTGCTTTAATTGGTTTTACAGGATGGTTATACACCAATACTCCTACCGCTTTTTTACCCGAAGAAGATCAAGGATACTTTATCACTCTTATTCAAGCACCTGAAGGAGTTTCTTTGCAATATACTAGCGAGGTGATGAAAAAAGTAGAAGCCGAAATGTTGCAAATGCCTGAAGTTGTTGCTACCTTTGCCATTGGTGGCTTTAGTTTTGGGGGAAGCACTCCTAATCAAGGAATTATTTTTACTCCTCTTAAACCTTGGCATGAGCGTAGTAATCCAGATCAAACGGTACAAGCGATTACAGATAAGTTGTTCGGTAAATTTGCCATGATTCCTGAAGCCCGAATTATTCCTCTGAATCCTCCGGCTATTCAAGGATTAGGCACTTTTGGTGGTTTTACCTTTCAGTTACAAGATCGTCGTGTTAATGTTGATTTAGAATCAATGGTAGCAACCATGGGACAATTTTTAGGGATTGCTAATCAAACGGAAGGATTACAAAGGGTTTTTACTCAATTTGCCGCCAATAGCCCTCAATTATCCATTGAAGTTAACCGAGAAAGGGCAAAACTTTTGGGAGTAAATTTAGATGATATTTTTAGCACTTTACAAACGGCTTTGGGGGGTGAATATGTAAATGATTTTTCTATGCAACAACGCACCTATCGAGTTTATTTACAAGCTGATCAACAATTTCGCTCTAACCCTAACGATATTAGTAAATTATACGTTCGTTCTGCTAATAATGAGATGATACCTTTATCCAATTTAGTTACTGTTACCCCCGTTACTGGTGCACAAGAAATACAGCACTACAATTTATTTCGTTCCATTGAAATTAACGGCTCAACCGCTCCGGGCTTCAGTTCTGGACAATCGATTACAACAGTAGATAATTTAACCAAACAAGTTTTTCCGTCAGGATTTGGCTATGAATGGACAGGTATTTCATTAGAAGAAATCAGTGCCGGAAATTTAGCAATCGTCATTTTTGGTTTAGGGTTATTATTTGTCTTCCTCGTTTTAGCGGCACAATATGAGAATTACATTGATCCTTTAATCATTATGTTAGCAGTACCTTTAGCGATTTTAGGAGCGATTTTAGCTCAAACCTTTAGAGGATTTCCTAATGATGTTTACTGTCAAATTGGCTTAGTAATGTTAATCGGATTAGCCAGTAAAAACTCGATTTTAATTGTCGAATTTGCTAACCAATTAAGAGAGGAAGGTTTACCCATTGTTAAAGCAGTAATCGAGGCTTCAAAACAGCGATTAAGACCTATTTTAATGACAGCAATTTCAACTTTAGTCGGTATTTTTCCCTTAGTAATTGCTACTGGTGCTGGGGCTGGAAGCCGCCAATCTTTAGGTACTGCTGTTTTTGGAGGAATGTTAATTGCCACTTTTTTAAGTTTATTTGTTGTACCTATTTTATATATTGTAATAAAAAGCAATACTGAAAAAATATTCATCAAAAAAGAAGCATTAAATAATTAATATAGCAATCCTATGTGAGTTGTGAGATTTAAAGAGATGTTAGCTATCAGCTTTCAGTGGTCAGCTTTGACGGTATAGTAAGATTTACAGATTTATTTTTTAATTTTTAATTCTTCACCAATGATTTAGGATTACTATAGTTGATTCAGAGTTTGATAAAAGATGGGTATTATACAGTAATTTTTATGTATTAGTAATTTCTAACAAGAGGTTTAAACCCCTTGCTAATTCATCATTAATTATTTACTTTTTGCCTGACTTTTGGCTTGTTCGAGAGCAACTTCTTTCATTGCTTCAAAAGAGTTACGATTTGATGCTCCTTCGATAGCTTTAACCGCTAAATCTTGAACTTGTTTTAAAGCAGAATCTAATTGTTGTGAGAGATTATTTAAGCGATTTTCATTACTTAAAATAGTTGATTCTAAGGCTTGAATTCTGAGTTGATAATTTTGGGTTTCTCCTTCAATTTCTTTCTGTCTTAAATCAGTTTTTATTTTCGCTTGATAGTTACCAATTCCTTTGCCTTCTTCTTTCGCTTTTTTAATTTCTGTCTCTAATTTTGCTTCAAATTCTTCAACTTTTTGTTTAGCAACGGCATATTCTTTTTCTCGATCACTAATATCTTTCTCTCGATTTTGCCACTGTTTTTCTTGTTCTTGACGGGTTTCTTCTAAAGTTTTATAAAGTTGATTTAACTCTTGTTCATAATTTTCTTGATCTAATTGTCGAGTTAAAGTTAAATTATATTGATATTCTTCATTTTCTCGTTGTTTATTTTTAGCATAATTTTCATTACGAAGTTTAATTTCTCGTTGTTTATTTTCCTGTTCTTTTAACCATTCTTTATTTAAAGTTTCTAATTCTTGTTCTAAAGTTTCCTGCCGTTGATTATACTCATTAGATAAGTTTTTAGTACTTTCATCATAAGTAGCCAATAAAGTATTTAAAGTATCATCTTCAATAGTGTCTAAATCGTGCAATTCTTGTAATTGATCTAGTTCAAATTGAATATTATCTTCTAACTTTTCTAAACTTGATGCTTCGGTAATTAATTGCTCAGAAAGTTGACTAACCGCACTACCAAAACCTACTTGTAATTGCTCTAAATTTTCAATAACTTGCTCAATATTATTAATTTTATTCATGGGTTTTATAGGGATATTTTCAGGAGGTTTAATAGCAGATTTAACAGGATTATTAGCCATGAAATTTTTAGCATTTTCTACAGCTTTTTGTTGTACTTGAGCTTGTTTTTGTACTAATTCTACTTGCTTTTGTAAATTAGTTTTTTCTTGCTCTAATTCTTGATAAGCGGCTAAAATTTCTGCTTTGGTACTTTTAGAATTAATTGCCATATTTTTTACCTTTTATTATTGACAAAGTTCGTAGTAAGGACTCTAGTCCTTGATATTGATATAATTGTGAAAAATGTTAACTCGACTTATTACTTAGATAATTATGAGCATTGCTCACCTACTTTTAAGGAGGTTAAATTAATTAATTATTATTAGGTTGAAAAGCTCTTAAAGCTAAATTTTGAGCCTGAGTTGTAGCGTTTTGAAGTTGAGTAATAATCGCTTCTATTTGTTCATTTTGTTGCTGAATTTTAGCTTCTAAAGACTGGAGTTTAAATTCATAACCTTGCTTGGTTGATTCCCATTCTTTCTCAATTAAATTAACTTTAACTTGAGCTTCTCTGTCAGCTTCTTTAATGGCTTCACTACGTGCTTTATTAACTTCCGTCTTAATTTGTTCATCAAAACCTTCAATTTTTGTCTGATTATTATTAAATTCTTCTTCTTGACTAACTAAGATACTTTCTCTTTCCTGCCAAACTTTATTTTTATCTATATTAGCTAATCTTAACTCTCTTTCTTGAACTCTTTTTTGTTCTTCATATTCATCATTTTGAATCTTTCTTGTTAATTCAGTCTGATACATAAAATCAGCTTCAAGTTGTTCTCTTTGTTGTGTTAAAAGCTCCAATTCTTCTGCTATTTTTAAGGTAAATTCTGCATCTTCTTTTTCCCAATTTTTACGGAATTTTTCTCGTTGTAAAATTATATTATTTTTAGCAGTTTCAATTTGCGTTTCTAAAGACTTTAATCTTTCTTGATATTCTTGTCTTAAAATATATAAAGCATCAGCGGCTAAACGAATTTTTTGTAATTCTGCTAATTTTTCTGTCTCAACGGTAATGGCTTTTTTTAATTCCGTTAAAATCTCAGATTCTGTTTGTAATCGATTAGCTATTTCTTTGGTTAAATTACTAAAATCTAACTGCAAAGTCGCCATACTATTAACAATATTATTAACGGTATAATCAGCAACTTTCGCTAACAAAGCCTTATTTTTTTCCTTTTCAACGGTTTCCTCTTTAGTCTCAATTTTCGACTGCTTCAGTTGATATTCAGCTAACAATTGCCCAAAAGCTGACATTATCTGCTCTTTACTGTATTTTACTTCTATTTGAGTCATAATCTTAAACTTGACTTTTTATTCAACATGATATTATCATAATAACTAATGTTGATTTTTTCGTCAACTAAATGTTGATTTTTTATTCAAATCAAAAAAAATGATAACAATAATGGATTTTGGGATATTAATTAAGGAAGCTAGAAAACAGAAAGGCTATACTCAAAGAGATTTAGCGAAAAAGTTAGGCATAGATTTTACCTACCTTTCCAAATTAGAAAATAATCGCCCTGATTATGCACCAAAAGAGGAGTTAATTAGAAAATTAGCGGATTGTCTTGACTTAGAAGAGAATGAGTTAATATTTTTAGCCGGGCGCATTCCTTCAGAAGATGAAGATTTAATTAAGCAACATTATCAAAATATGCCTTTACTATTTCGGCGCATGAGAGAAAATCCTGAATTTGCCACTAAAATATTTCAACAAGCAAAAATAATGGAGAAAAAATGTCCTCTATGAAAATAATCAATATATTTTTTTATCCTATTAAATCTTGTCAAGGAATTAGTTTAACAAAAGCTGAAATTACTCCTAAAGGTTTACGAGATTTTTTTCAACCTGCTTTTGATAATCGCGCAGCACCATTTTATGATCGTCAATTTATGTTAGTAGATGAAAAAGGTAAATTTTTAACTCAAAGAGAATATCCTCAACTGGCAACTATTAAAGTAGAAATTGCTGAAAATCAGCTATATTTAAGCTGTGAAGATTATCGTTTATCTCCTTTTAAATTAACTCCTTGTATTAACAAAAACTTGATGAATGTTAAAATTTGGCGTGATAACACTATAGCAATTGATCAAGGAAATGAAGTCGCAAATTGGTTTAAAAATGCTTTAAAAATAGATATATCTTGTAGATTAGTACAACAATCTGATCAACATATTCGGGCAATTAATCGTGATTATAGCACCCAAGAAAATCAACCTGTTAGTTTTGCTGATGGTTTTCCTTTTCTCTTAACAAATACAGCATCTTTAGAGGAATTAAACCAACGTTTAAAAAATAAATATTCTGAGGAAAAATTTAAAATTACGATGGATCGTTTTCGTCCTAATATAGTCGTTGAAACCTCAGAATCTTTTATTGAAGATACATGGAAACAGATTCAGATAAATGAAGTTAAATTTCAGGTGGTTAAACCTTGCAGTCGTTGTCTGGTTATTACTACTGATCAAAAAAATGGCAACAGAAATCCTGACAAAGAACCATTACTAACTTTAAGCAATTTTCGCAATACTTCTGAAGGAATTATGTTTGGACAAAATCTTATTGCTACAAATAATGGCATCATACAAATAGGAGATCAACTCAAAACTTAAAAGTAAATCATCCTAGCCTATCTTAAAATGAAATGTAAATATTTCTGAAAAATTACTAATATTTTCCTTAAGAAATATAGTTTTAGACAAATTTTTGGGTATGCTAATATTATAAGGGCTTACTAACATTTAAGGAATTCCATGATTGATGTTTATAAGTCTCAACAACAATAAATTGTACACTGTAAAATTTATTAAAATTACCCACAATGCTTATTACTTTTATTACTTGTAACTTTGTGTAATTACTTATTTTAGGTTCGGTGATCCCTCATTCACTAGGCTAACAGTTAAATTTTAAATCTGTCATTATATAAATAAGTTGTAACGAAAATTTACAAAACTCTTGGTTAATCATTGACTAACACTAATAGATTAACACAATTTCCCTAAAAAAAAACACAAAAATGAACTTTTATTAACAAATTAACGTCTAAAGAAACAGTAAAATAATTAGTAATACTAAGTACAAGTCATTACCATTTCCAGGGAATGAATATAAAGGTTGCTTGTAAAAACAATCTGATTCTGAAAATAATATCGAGCTTGAAGTTAGGAGAAAATAAGCCCTATGTCCACTGCCAAAGTTACCGCTAAAATAAATGACATTGATAAACGCAAAGTCAACACAGTAGATATGGTGCGTACCTATCTACAAGAAATTGGCAAAGTTCCCCTTTTAAGTCATGAACAGGAGATTATTTTTGGAAAACAAGTACAACAAATGATGGCTTTGTACCATGTAAAAGAACAATTGACACAAGAATTAGATCGTGAACCGACTACAGAAGAATGGGCAAATGCGGTAGAGAAAGATCTTAATCAAATTAAAAAAATTATTCATCAAGGTAAACGCGCCAAACAGAAAATGATTGAGGCGAATTTACGTTTAGTGGTTGCCATCGCTAAAAAATATCAAAAAAGAAATATGGAGTTTCTCGACTTAATCCAAGAAGGAAGTTTAGGTTTAGAAAGAGGGGTGGAAAAATTTGACCCTACCAAAGGCTTCAAGTTTTCTACTTATGCTTACTGGTGGATTCGTCAAGCGATTACTCGTGCCATCGCCCAACAAGCAAGAACTATTCGTTTGCCTATTCATATAACTGAAAAACTAAATAAAATTAAAAAAACCCAAAGAGAATTATCTCAAAAATTGGGCAGAAGTCCTTCTCCTAATGAAATTGCGATTGCTTTAGAATTAGAACCTGCTCAAATTCGAGAATATTTTAGCATAGCTCGTCAACCTATCTCTTTAGATGTAAGAGTCGGAGATAATCAAGATACTGAGTTATCAGAATTATTAGAGGATGATGGCATTTCCCCTGATAACTATATAACTCAAGAGTTGATGCGTCAAGATTTACACAAATTGTTAGGAGAATTAACACCCCAACAACAACAAGTAGTAAAACTAAGATTTGGGTTAGATGACGGTAAAGAATTATCTTTAGCCAAAATTGGGCAAAGAATGAGTATTAGCCGTGAAAGAGTACGTCAATTAGAACAACAAGCCTTAGCACATCTACGCAAAAAACGTGGTACTGTAAAAGAATACATTGTTGCAACTTAAATGAAAACTTACTTTCTCATTAAAATTAATAGGTTTTCACCATTAGCAAGGGGTTTAAACCTCTTGTTAGCAATTCCAAATTACCGCCCATAAACTGCCTTGAAATCAATTTCAACGGTAAGAATCACTGTTCGTTCAATTGAACTACAAATTAATGGTAATGAGCAATTATCTTCCTTGTAAATAAACAGCTTTAATAACTTGTTCTCCTAAATTAACATTATTTAAACGATCAATTTCTCGAATACCCGTCGGGCTTGTTACATTTACTTCCGTTAAATAACCGCCAATTACATCTATCCCCACAAAAAATAAACCATCTTCGATTAATTTTGGTGCAAGGGTTTCACAAATAGTTATTTCTTTTTCTGTTATTTGTGTATTCTCAACTCTTCCCCCTACAGCCATATTCCCTCGAAATTCTTTTCCCGTAGGAATACGATTTACAGCACCAATAGGCATACCGTTTAATAAAATAATCCTTTTATCTCCTTCTTGGGCCGCAGGTAAATATTCTTGTACCATTATCGGTTCCTGCCCTTGTTTCGTACTAATTTCAATTAAAGAGTTAAAATTGCGATCGCCTTGTTTTAAAAATAAAATACCCTCTCCAGCTTTACCTCCAAGGGGTTTAACAATTACCGCCTTCTTTTCTGCTAAAAAATCAGCAATGACAGATTTACTTTGAGTGACGATGGTAGAAGGAATAACCGAAGGAAACTGTAAAGCGTACATTTTTTCATTAGCGGCACGAATCCCTTGAGGTGAATTGATAACTTTTGTTTTTCGAGGATCAATTAAGTCTAAAATATAAGTAGCATAAAGATAAGGAGTGTTAACTGGTGGATCTTTACGCATGAACACCGCATCACAAGATTCAAGGGGTAAAAAGACTAACTCTTCCAATGAATACCAATTTTCTTCTATTTGCCAATGATTCTGGACTAATATTACTGGCTTCATGGTTACTTTTTGTAAATGAGCATAGGCTTTTCCGTTAATCACACTGAGCCCATTAATAGAAGTGACATAGACTTCATGACCTAGATTTTGGGCTGACTCCATCATTGCTATACTGCTATCATGGGTGGGATCTAGTTTCCCAATGGGATCTATAATAAAGACAAATTTCATATTCTGAAGTTATTTGAGTTTAGGGATGGAGTGTTTTTTTCTCGCAAAGGAGCAAAGGCGCAAAGGATTTTTTTGCTCACTTAACTAATTTTCTTGTAATATTTTATCTAATTCTCCCCTTTCGTTAATTTCTAATAAATCATCACAGCCGCCAATATGATTGTTATTAATAAAAATTTGGGGAACGCTAGTTCTTCCATTCGCTCTTTCTGACATTTTCATTTTCCCCTCCCTATCCCCATCGATACAATATTCGATAAATTCTACTTGTTTTTGATTTAACAAAGCCTTTGCCCGATTACAGAAAGGGCAAGTACTCCAAGTGTAAATTTCTATTTTGGCACTCATATAATTTTTAATGTTCAAAATCAGTTCTTTTTAATTACTTATTACTTATTACTTATTATTTATTAGACTGGTTGCACAAGTCGTGGCAATGAGCAATGGGCAATCGGGAATGGTAAAATCTTCATTCTAAATTCTAAATTCTTCAGGCAATAGTTATTAAAATTGATAATTTCCCATCTAAAACAGATTTTAATTTTTATTTTGCACTCGTGTCTATTATTTATTCTTTATTCCTTATAAACTTACTGTATAAGCATCTGTTACTCCTGGCACTTTGATAATTTCTTCTATAATACCGTCTGGTAAAGGATCATCAATGGTTAACACCATTACCGCATCCCCCCTTACTATTTTACGCCCTACTTGCATACTAGCAATGTTTACGTTAAAGTTACCCAATAAAGACCCTATTTTCCCAATAATACCGGGCATGTCTCTGTGTAAAGTAAATAACATATAATTGTTGGGAAGCACGTTAACCGGAAAGTCATTCAGGTTGGTAATTCTAATTTCACCTTCATTCAGCAATGCCCCCCTAATGGAATGAGTGCCTTTTGTGCCTGTGGCTTCTAAATAGATAGAGTTACTATAATCTTTTATGGTTGCGTCTCTGGAGTCGATGATGTGAATACCCCTTTCTTTTGCTTCAATGGCCGCATTCACATAATTAACTCTTTCTCGTAATGCGTTTGATAATAACCCTTTAATGGCCGCAACTACTAACGGTTGACTATTATTGTCGGCTAAATCCCCTTGTAACTTTACATTAAAACTTTCAATGCGATCACCGGCTAACTGCCCCACAAGATTTCCTAAAGTTTCCGCTAAACGCATATAAGGACGAAGTTTTTCCATTACATCAGGACTTAATCCGGGTATATTTACTGCACTTCTGGCAGGTAAACCTAGTAATACATCCCTAATTTGTTCAGCAACATCAATGGCTACATTCACTTGAGCCTCTGCCGTAGATGCACCTAAATGAGGAGTTAAAATTACATTGCTACCTAATTCTCTTAAACGAGATTCCCCCAACGGTTCGGCAGAAAATACATCTAAAGCTGCCCCCGCAATTTGTCCATTAGCTAAGGCTTCATAAAGAGCATCTTCATCAATAATACCACCACGAGAACAGTTAATGATTCTAGTCGTAGGTTTCATTTTGGCTAAAGATTTACTATTGATCAAGTTAGCTGTTTCTTTGGTTTTGGGTACATGAAGGGTAATATAATCGGATTCAGAAAAAATCATATCCAAATCCACTAACGTACAACCTAATTGATTCGCTCTTTCTTGAGAAATGAAAGGATCATAGGCTAAAATTTTCATCCCCATTGCTTTAGCTGCCTTGGCAACATGAGAACCAATTTTTCCTAAACCCACAACTCCTAAAGTCTTTTTGTAAACTTCTGTCCCCATAAAGTTTTTGCGATCCCATTTTTTCGCCTTGACGGATTGATTTGCCTCCGGAATGTGACGAGAAAGTGATAGCATCATCGCTAAAGCGTGTTCAGCCGCAGCAATTGTATTTCCTTCCGGAGAATTTACTACTACAATCCCTTTCCGAGTCGCCGCAGGTACACCTACATTATCAACTCCAACCCCCGCACGACCAATAATTTTTAGTTGATTTGACGCTTCGATTCCTTCTTGAGTAACTTGAGTACCCGATCTAATCATTAAACCATCGTAATCACCAATAATATTTACTAACTCAGTAGGTGATAATCCTGTTTTGACATCCACTTGAGCTACTTGAGATAGAATTTTAATCCCCGTTTCATCCACGGAGTCGGATACTAGAACTTTTGCCATTTTAAAATTAACTATATGTTTTACTTTATCTTTTGCGATAATTTATCTAAAGGTATTCATCGCACTCTCTATTTTACCATTATTATCCTTACCTGTCTGTTAAATTGACTGTAAGCTATAATCTTTATCTACACTCCATTCTCACATTATTCTCTATTTTAATGCTCTCAACTCTATGAATTTCTTTACACACAAAACTTTAAAAATTTGCTTTTTATCTACACTATTTATTTTAATTTTTCAATCTAATATTTCCCTAGCACAAACTCCAGAATTAGTCAACCCTTTAACTGTTAATTTTGAAGATGAATTAATCCCAAAAGTAAAAAGAGATTTAAGTAATTTAGAAAAGAAAAAAATCCAAGAAAAAATTACTGAATTAGATACTTTAGCAGAAGCAGAATTATCTGCTGGTAATGATGATTTAGCTTTTGGATTATGGTATAAAGCTATAAATTTAAGTAGATCCCTAGGAGTAAATAGTGAATTAGAACTAATTGCTAGAGTAGGTAAATTTGCTTGGGATAAAAGTCGTAATCAAGATATTAACTTTTTAACGGAAAGGCTATTAATTGTTGAATCAAAATTTACTAAAAATAATCAAATTAATCAGGAATTATTACCTTTATTTATCGCCGCTTTTGAGGCATTGCATAATTTAGATAAATCTATTGTTATTCATCAACAAAATGTGGAATTAGCAAGGTTAAATAATCAGACTGAACCACTAAAAATAAGTTTAGAAAAATTGGGAAAATTTTATTTAGCCAAATTCGACTATTATCGTGCTGAACCCATTTATCAAGAATTATTAAATATCTCAAGATTAGAACAAGATTATTTAGCGGAAGGAATTTATTTGCAACAATTAGCTGAAATTAGTGGAGCGATCGTTCAACCTGAAAATGCAGTTAAATATAAACAAGAATTAGCTCAAAATTATCTTAAAAATCAAAATTTATTGGCTTTATCATTATTAAAAATTGCTATCGGTGACGATTATAAAACCTTGAAAAAACCTGAAGAAGCGACAAAATCTTATCAAGAAGCATTTAATATGGCATGGAACTTAAAACAATATGCCGTTGCTGGAGATGCCTTAAGAAAATTAGGAATAATATATCAAGAATATGAACAATTAGACTCAGCTTTAGAAATTTATCAGGAATTAATTAAAGTTGAACAACTATCCTATAATTTTTATGGATTAATGAATACTTATGATTATATGGGCATAATTTATAATAAAAAACAAGATTATCCTTTAGCTCTTAAATCCTTTGAAAAAGCCTTAGCAATTGCTCGTAGCCTTAGTTATAAAGAAAATTATTTTTTAGATAAAATTAACCAAATTCAAACTGTTAAAAATTAGAAGTTGAAAATTAATAATACTTAGATCTTGCAAAAATAAATGAAAAACCTCCTTGAAATAAAATGAAAAAACTCAAATAAATTTTACAGTGGGTTTTGAATTGATCTACAAGATCTAAGTATTCCTCATTCCTCATTCCTCATTACTTACGCAATAGCAGCCATTTTTACTTCACTATTGTTCAGAATATCTTGTAACTCATCAGCATCAACGGTTTCTTTTTCAATCAACATATTTGCTAACTTATCCAAAACTGCACGATTTTCTAATAGCACTTGTTTACCTCTTTGGTATGCTTGATCTACTAACTTGCTCACTTCTTCATCAATGGCAGAAGCAGTAGAATCTGAGAAATCTCGATCAGATGCTATATCACGTCCCATGAATACGTTACCATTTTGACGACCTAATGCTACAGGACCTAAACGATCACTCATACCGAAACGGGTAATCATTTGACGGGCAACTCTTGCTACTTGCTGTAAATCGTTAGATGCACCGGTTGTAACTTCTTCTTCGCCGAAAATAATTTCTTCAGCTATTCTTCCTCCTAAAGCTACAGCCATTTGATTTTGTAAGTAAGAACGAGAATACAAGCCCGATTCCATGCGATCTTCGCTAGGAGTAAACCATGTTAAACCTCCAGCTCGGCCACGAGGAATAATACTGATTTTTTGGACAGGATCATAGTCTGGCATTAATGCACCTACTAAAGCGTGTCCTGCTTCATGATAGGCTACTAATTCCTTCCGTTTTTGACTCATTACCCGATTTTTCTTCTCTGGACCTGCTAAAACTCGATCTATGGCATCATTAATTTCATCCATTGAGATTTCTGTTAAGTTACGACGAGCTGCTAAAATAGCGGCTTCATTGAGTAGGTTAGATAAATCTGCACCTGTGAAACCTGGAGTACGACGGGCGATTTTTTCTAATTCTACATCTGCACCCAAAGTTTTACCCCTTGCATGAACATTTAAAATTTCTGTACGACCAGCGAAATCAGGTCGATCAACTACCACTTGGCGATCGAAACGTCCCGGACGTAATAAAGCAGAATCAAGGACATCCGGGCGGTTAGTGGCAGCAACAATAATAATACCAGTATTACCCTCAAAACCATCCATTTCGGTTAATAATTGGTTTAAAGTTTGTTCTCGTTCATCATTACCACCCCCTAAACCTGCACCCCGTTGACGACCTACTGCATCGATTTCATCAATAAATACAATACAAGGAGCGTTTTGTTTTGCTTGTTCAAATAAATCACGAACACGAGAAGCTCCCACACCAACAAACATTTCGACAAATTCTGAACCAGATATGCTGAAGAAAGGAACACCTGCTTCTCCCGCCACCGCTTTAGCTAAAAGGGTTTTACCCGTACCCGGAGGGCCTACTAATAAGACACCTTTAGGAATTTTTGCACCGATAGCAGTAAAACGTTCTCCATTTTTTAAGAAATCCACAACTTCCGTTAACTCTAATTTAGCTTGTTCAATTCCTGCTACATCATTAAAAGTAATTTGAGTTTGGGGTTCCATTTGTACTCTAGCTTTCGACTTACCGAAATTCATAGCTTGAGAACCAGGACCATTGGAAGCACGACGAAGTAAGAAAAACAAACCGACTAATAGTAAAATAGGGAAAAATAAACTACTTAAGGCTCTAAACCAAAAACTTTCATCACTTTGAGGTAAAACAGAAATATCTACCTTATTTGCCGACAAAATATCAATTAATTGAGGATCATTGGGTAAGTTTACTAAAAATCTTTGTCCATCTCTGGCAGTCGCTATGGCTACACTTCGATCAGCACTTAAGTTTACTCTTTCAACTTTATCAGCTTGAACTTCATTAATAAATTCACTATACTTCCAAGTTAATTGATTAGTTTGAGGACGATCTAAAAAAACCGTGCCTAGGGCGACAACTACTACGGCTAAAATTGCGTAGAGTCCAACATTACGCCACTTTTTATTATTATTCTTACTCACCAGTGGATAGCCTCCTAATATATTTATACTTATTTGATCAATTACGCTTAGTTAATGCGAGTTTTGAGGTTATTTTTATTATCTTTAAGTTCTATGTTAACTTATGTTAAGAGTTTTTAGGTAAATTTCTCAGAATTTATGATGTAGAGTTTTCCGAAGGTTGATCTAAAATTTAATAATATATATTATCTATTATCAAAAAAATATATAAAATAACATTAACAACAAAATATATTTTAAGTATTGCTTATTTACTACCATCGAAATGGCTGGTTAAAGTAGAGTCAAGTTTCCCTACTAATTCAAAGTAACGTTTATTTGACAAGTTCCCAAACCTGAATTAAGCAAAAATTCCCATAAAAAAAGGGAAGAATTAACTCCCCCCTGTTGATTATTTTTTAGCTTATTTCTTAAGGTTTTAAGGCGTTTTTGCCATTGTTTTTTCTTGGCGGCCCCTCCCTTTCCTTTATCGTTTCTCCCTTCTCGTCGGGGAGACTCCCAACGTTTTAATCTAGTCATAGTCACACATTCCCCTAATACACTAAGATCTATATTAGCAGATCCACTTTCATTTTAAACAAAAAAATTTAACTTTAGTCATGTACAGCGAAGAAATCCAATTTAGGCGATCGCCAAAAGCTCCCTTCGATCGTCGTACTTATGCTTTTTTGATTGATTTTGTGGTAGTTTGGATCATATCCTCCCTAATAACTAACATTTTCTTAGAATTTCTCATCTTTACTTTGCTATGGTTAATTTTGAGAGTAATTATCGTGGATAAGAATAAAGGGCAAAGTTTAGGGCGTTGGGCCATGGATTTAAAAATTGTCGATGTTCAATTTAATCGTCTTCCTCCTTTACTTAATTTGACAAAAAGAGAAGGAATTATTGCCATTGGTGCTTTTTTGATGATGATTGCTTTCAAGATTAACTTTCAAGATTTTTTGTTAATGATTCTATTTGCTACCCCTTTAGTTCTTGATGGATTAACAGTTTTTACCGATGATCAATATAATCAGGCATTTCATGATCGCATTAGTGGTACGATTATTACTCAGACAAAGAGAGGATTTTCTTTAGATTTAAGACTGAAAAAGTTATTTAGAGAAGCAAGGAAAACTTGGCAAAAAAATAGAAGAAAATATAAATAACCAGTTAAAATAGAAAAACTATCTTTGAATAATTGATTAATTTTTAAGAATAAATAAACAAATAAATGGGTAAAGTTGGTATTATTGGTTTGGGAAAATCAGGTATTGCTGCGGCTAGAATTTTAAATAAAAATAATTATGAAGTAACTATCTATGACTGTTCAAAATCAAAATCTTTGGAGGAAATAAAAAATAATTTAGCAACAGAAAATATCACCGTTAAATTAGGGCAAAATCTAGAATTAAATGCCAAAAATTTTCCTGAATTAATCATTGTTAGTCCGGGAGTTGCTTATGATATTCCTATCCTAGTAGAAGCCAGAGCAAAAGGGATAAAAACTATTGGCGAAATGGAATTAGCATGGCAATATTTAAAACCTTACCCTTGGATTGGCATTACAGGCACAAATGGTAAAACCACCACTACAGCACTAATTGAAGCTATGTTAAAAGCAGGAAAAATTAAAACTTCAGCTTGTGGAAATATCGGTTATGCAGCTTGTGAATTAGCTTTATCGGTGTTAGAAAATCCTCTTGAATGGGTAGTAGCGGAAATTAGTAGTTATCAAATCGAATCTTCTCAAGAATTATCCCCTAAAATTGGCATTTGGACTACTTTTACTCCCGATCATTTAGCTAGGCATAAAACCCTCGAAAACTATCATAATATAAAAGCTAGTTTACTGCAAAGATCTCATTATAAAATTTTAAATGGAGATGATCCTTATTTACATAATTTTGGTTTAAATTTAGACTGGAAAAATACTTATTGGACAAGTTTAAAAGGAAAAAATTATTTATTAGGTGATATAGAAAAAGGAGTTTATTTAGAGGATTCTTGGATTGTTGCTTTTCAAGAATTAATTGCCCCCATTTCTTTATTTAAAATGGTAGGAAAACACAATTTACAAAATCTTTTAATGGCAACTGCTGCCGCTAAGTTAGCTGGAGTAAGTAAAAGTGCGATCGTAGAAACTATATCATCATTTACCGGTGTACCTCATCGCTTAGAATTAATCAAAACTATTAACGGTGTTGCCTATATTAACGATAGTAAAGCCACTAATTATGATGCCGCTGAAGTTGGTTTAGACTCTGTGGAATCTCCAGTAATTCTTATCGCTGGAGGAGAAGCTAAAGAAGGTGATGATACTGCTTGGATAGATAAAATTAAAAAAAAATGTGCCTCAGTTTTACTAATAGGTGATGCGGGGGATTTATTTGCCGAAAAGTTAGACAAATCTGGTTTTCAAAAATATGAAATTGTAAAAACAATGGATAAAGCTGTTTTCAGAGGTAAAGAATTAGCAGAAGAAAAAGGGGCAAAAGTAGTATTACTTTCTCCTGCTTGTGCTAGTTTTGATCAATATCGTAGTTTTGAACACCGAGGGGATGATTTTCGACAATTGTGCTTAAAAATAAAATAAGGTTAGGTAACTTGTGGTATAATCTCAAAAAAAGAAAGAATTATTAGAAGAGTTAATTTTTTGTTGCTTAATCAATAGACGTCTTACAGAAGTCAGGCAATAGGCAATAGTTATTAAAATTGATAATTTCCCACCAAAAATAGATTTTTATTTTTATTTTCCACTTGTGTCTAATACTGGATTAAGTAATGTCAAATTGTTATACAATGCCGTTTGCTAGAATTATGAGGTATAGATAGTTAGGCTTGAAGTCTTTTTATATATGTATTTTAATTCTGAATTAGTATTTCTAAATTCTACTATAAGTTATCAGTAATAAGTAATAGATAATAATTAGTTATAATTTATTGAAAGAAAAATTGATGAGTAAAATATTAGTTGTCGATGATTTAAAATCAGAATTAGATTTGATTAGTGCATATCTTACTTCAGCCGGTTATACCGTAGAAACCGCCACTGACGGAAAACAAGCCTTAGAAAAAGTTGCCGATAGTAAACCTGATTTAGTCGTCACAGATTGGATGATGCCCGGAATGGGGGGCTTATATTTATGCCGACAATTAAAAAAAAATCCTGAAACAATTGATATTCCCGTTGTAGCCTGTACAGCAAAAAATCGAGATGTTGATCGAATGTGGGCGACAAAACAAGGGGTAAAAGCCTATATTGTCAAACCGTTTACTCAAGAAGAAATTATAAACGTAATTAAACAAGTGATGGAATAGCTAAGTACCAGTGCAAAATTAATTGTATATAGGCAAGAGGTTTAAATGCCTTGTTATCATAGATTTGAGAAAAACAAAGGGCATCGGTTAATTTTGTGTACTTACTTACTATTCGCAAAATAGCTTATATATTTTAACATTAATTAAAATTATTGATAATCCTTTTTGCCTCTTGCTTTTTATTTTTTTTACAAGGTAAACACACCATTAATTTTGGACATTTAAAAGTATGTCTTCAATATCCTTTTCTTTATCAAACCTAGAAGAGTTATTACCTCAATTATTTCAATCTGATGATTTACCCGGCAGTCTTTATCTTCGTTGTCAACTAGCAAATAGAGTAACTACATTATTTTCTCTAGAGTATGTCAGAGAATCTTTAGTAGTAGAAGCTGAACAAATTACTGCTATCCCTCAAATGTCACCTTTCGTATTGGGATTGATGAGTTCTCGTGATCAGGTTTTTTGTCTTATTGATTTACCTCAACTTTTGGGGTTTTCAGCTTTACCATTGCAGACACAAAGGTATTATATAGTCATTATTAGTGTTTCCTCTTCTATCCCTGAATTATCGGATTCTCAACCAGAAATTTTACTAGGTTTAGCTGTTAACGAAATTATTGGGGTGACAAGAGTACTAGAAGAAGAATTAAAATCTCCTTTGGAGTATCTTCCTAAAGAACAATTTTTCTCCATTTTAACTCCTTATCTACAAGGATGGTTCATAACGGAACAAGAATCACTACCGATATTAGATATAGCAACTATTATTCAAAAAACTTTTTAAATTTTATCCATAACAAAAAAAAGATGAATACTTCCTCCCCAGAATTAGTGAAGGTATCTCCATCACTAACAGACAATCAAGAAACTCTCATCCCTCAATCACCGGAATTTTCAAATGATCCCGTTAAAAGAGGTGGTGGTAGTTTACGTCAACGGTTATTATTGACTGTTGTACCGACAACTCTTATTCCTTTAGTAGTAGTCAGTTTAATTGGAATTAATTTTACTCGCTATCAAGAACAACAAAACCAATTAACCAAAATGGAAAACATTGCTTTTGTCACAAAGGAAACAACACAAATATTTTTAGAAAATATCTCCAAAAATAATCCTCAAATTCAAAACAATAACCCCTTAATCATTCAAGGAATAAAAGATATACTAGCGAGATTTCTCGGTTTTCAGCTTTCTGGTTCTCAAATATTACAACTTATAGACGGAAACACTGGAAAAATTTTAACTACTCTTACCCCTCAAGATGTTAATTTATCGACAATAATGACGGAGGATAACACTCTTGGAAATGTTGCAAAGATTTTTTCCCAATCCTTACAAGCTAAAAATTCTCCAACTGTTTTGGCTTCCTTAAAGCAATTAAGAGAAATTTCTAAAGTAAGGCTAGAAAACTCACGACAAAAAACCGATACTAAATTATTAATTTTTGAGTATCAGGGCCGATATTTTAATTTTATCCCCATTCCTAATAGTAATATTATCGTTTCTATTTCTATTAATCAAGGAGAAATTACTCAAATAGGTGGTGAATTAATTATTCTCTTTATCAGTATTTCTATTTTTTTAGGATTTTTAGCGGTTGCTAACATTATCTTATTAGCTCAAACTCTTTCTCAACCCTTGATGAATCTAACGAATAAAGTTCAACGAATAGTCTCCGGAGACTTAAATGTTCGGGCAGACTTAGAAGGCACCGAAGAAAATCGCACTTTAGCTGATAATTTTAACATCTTAATACAAAAAGTTAATGAACTCCTTAAAGAGCAAGAGATTATCGCCAATGAACAAAGACAGGAAAAAGAAAAACTAGAACAAGATATTTATCAATTATTGGATGAATTACAATATGCTATTGATGGTGACTTGACTGTCAGAGCTAGTTTAACTTCTATGGAGATGAGTACTATAGCAGACTTATGTAATGCAATGCTTGACAATTTACAGGAGATAGCAGTACAAGTCAAAGAATCTAGTGTTGAAGTTAGTTCTTCTTTAGGAGAAAATGAACAATCAATTCAACTATTAGCAGAACAAACTCTATCTGAAGCTGATGAAACCCGTAAAACCCTTAAATCAGTACAACAAATGTCTCTTTCTATTCAACAAGTAGCTACTAATGCTAATCAAGCGGCAACTCTTGCTGATGATGCTTATAGTCTAACTCAGGAAGGTTCAAAAGTAATCGATGAAACTGTAGCTAGTATTTTGAGTTTGCGATCGAAAGTAGGGAATACAGCAAAAAAAATGAAACGCTTAGGAGAATCTTCCCAAAATATTTCTCAAGTAGTTTCGCTAATTCAAGAAATTGCCCTGAAAACCAACTTACTCGCCATTAATGCTAGTGTAGAAGCTAGTCGTGCCGGAGAACAAGGGCAAGGTTTTACCATTGTTGCGGAACAAGTAGGAGCATTAGCTCAACAATCTGCCAGTGCTACAAAACAAATTGCCCAATTAGTGGCTGAAATCCAACAAGAAACTCAAGAAGTTACCTTAGCGATGGAAGCCGGTACTTCTCAGGTAGTAAATACCACTCGCTTGGTAGAATCGACAAAACAACGACTAGAACAAGTATTGAATCGTTCTCGCAGTATTAATGAACTAATGAAAAATATTTCCCAATCTACCGTATCTCAAGCTAAAACTTCTCGTCTTGTGACAGAATTAATGAAACAAATTGCACAACAATCGGAGGAAAGACTTAACTCTTCTTTAGAAATTGCTAAATCAATTAAGGCAACAGCTCAAGTTGCACAACAGATGGAGTCAGTAGTAGAGCAATTTAAGGTTGAGTAGTTAAAGGTTAAGTAAAGTACAAGTAATGTAGAAATTGAACAATGCTCAAACCGTACTAATAGGTAATAGGTAATAGGTATTGTTAATTCCTTATTCCCAATTATTATCAATGGATCAACAACAAATTCGATTTAATTTTCTTGAAGAAGCAGAAGATTGCTTTCACACCATAGAATCAGCCCTCCTGGATGCTCGTTTTTCTTCAGGTGTACCAGAAACCCTTGATTTAGCCTTGAGAGCGACTCATTCTGTCAAAGGTGGTGCGGCAATGATGGGTTTTATCCCTTTAAGTAATGTTGCTCATCGTTTGGAGGATTTTTTTAAAATTCTTCGTATTCATCATCACTCTACCCAAATTAGTACGGAAATAGAAACATTACTCCTGTTAGGGCTAGATGGTATGCGTAAAATTAGCAATTTATACCTTCAAGGTACTGAGGTGGAAGAAACTTGGTTGAAGAAGAATATTGAGCCTATTTTCACTCAATTAAGCCAATATTTAGGAGAAATTCAAGAAGAAGATTAAGATTTACTCTTTGCCCAAAGTGAGGGCCTAAATGCAGAATTATTGATGTTTGAGGAAGGTGTTGAACCAATCTTAGATGAATTTGAAGGGAAATTAAGTCAACTTTCCTCTGAGGAATTATCATCAGCTTTGGTGATGACTTCAGAAAAACTCCTAGTTTTTGGACGTATGGCTAATTTAGAGCCTTTTATTCAACTTTGTGAGTCTATTCAACAAGAGGCGGTTATTTCTAATGATGATCAGATTCATTCTTTGATTCAATCAGCTTTAATTCTTTGGCGACGCTCTCATGCTTTAGTGGTGCGTGGTAGTTTTGACAAGTTACCTTCTACATTACAAGGGGATGAGTTAATTAACCTAGTAGATGAGAGTTTTCATTCTGAATTACAAGGAGATGAGTTAATTAATCTAATCGATGAGAGTCTTTATTCTGATAGTTTGAATTTTGATTTTAATCATGAAGATTTTTCCTCTTTGACTGATGCTTTAGATTCTGCTATCAATCTGGATTTTCCCCTTGAGAATAATTTGGCTGTTGAACAAAGTTTTGACGATTTTGATTTATTTTCTCCAGAAAATATTGATAGTAAAAATTTAGAAGAATTAGAAAATATTGTTTCTTCTCTCACTGATTTACCCAGTAAAAATTCATTAATTCCAGCTCCCCCTATTCCTTCAACATCACCATCTTTAGGG
>NZ_VRZC01000044.1 GCF_016743215.1 Geminocystis sp. GBBB08 | reverse complement strand
CAGTACAATAATACCAATGAAACAAAACGGGAAAAATCAATTCTGATTACTTTTCCCCCTTCCCTCTTCCCTTTTCCCTATCCTCATCGAAAATTGATGATAGAGATGCAAGCAAGATCTAAGCAGAGATAAAGTTTAATTAAAAGCCATAGAAGAGATAAAAACTTTACCAGCAAATTCTCCTTACCAGGATATTGCATTAGAATTAATCTATGAGTTATTACGAAAATTAGAAGCTAATCAAAAACAATCCACCCACGAATATTGATACAGAAGAGGTACAACTAATTATGACATTAAGAACTGCATTTCGAGATAAATTAGCCGAAGAAAGACTACAAGCAATAGAAGAAGGCTTACAAGAAGGACGACAAGAAGGTTTAGTGCTAGGAATTAAAGAGAATCTTCGGAGTAATATTATTAGTCTTTTGGTAAGACGTTTTGGAGATTTACCTTCAGAATTAGTGGATGCCATCAATAAATTAGATGATATTCCCAAATTACAACAAATTCTTTTAGAAATTATTAGCGTAAATTCCATCGCTGAATTTCAAGATCTAGTTTAACATTTATAGGGAGGGCATGGCTCACCTAAATTTAATCTTTAAGAATTAAATAGCTTTTTATAGACTTAATTTAAAATGAAACTACTAAAACTTTTTTTTAGAAAAATTAATGATAATTTTATAAGTTATAGATTCAACAAATTAACTATTTTTTTATGGTTAACGATACTATCTTTTTTAATTATTTTTAACTCATCTTTTTTTGTTAATGCTCAACAAGTTCCCAAAGATCCAAAACAAGCTATATTCAATGGTAAGATGTTAAATATGGAGCGAAAACTAGGGGAACAATATCAAACTTTTTTTCAGCGAAATATCGTAGTCAATAATGAGCAAAGTTCTTTGGAAATTGCAGCAGTTTTGGCGGATATAGACAAAAAAACTGGCATTAATTCTGCTGTTATTTGGGTGATTCCAGAAGAAAAATATTTACATTTAGTTTATTTAAGTAAACAAGGTAATATTTTTGTTAAAGATCTTGATGAAGCTCCTTTAAATAAAATAACTAAAGTTGTTCAAGATTTTTATTTTGAAATTGATCAGATTAATAATCCTATGAATTTAGCTCAATCTCAACAATTATATAAGTGGATTATTGAGCCTTTTAAAAAAGAATTTTTAGATGCAGAAAATATTAATAGTATATTATTTTGCATTGCTAATCAAGTACCACTAATCCCTTTAAGTGCATTACATGATGGAAAGAATTTTTTGGTTGAGAAATATAGCGTAGCTCGTATTCCTGCTTTTAATTTAATTAACACAGAATATAAACCACTTAAAAATGTAAGGGTTTTGGCTATGGGTGCGTCTAATTTTCCTGATAGTGTGCCTCTGCCGGCAGTAAATTTAGAATTACAAAATATTCAACGATTACAAAATCGCTCTAAGACATTATCCTCAACGGAAATTTTACTCAATGAGAATTTTACCCAACAGAATATGCAAAGACAATTACAAAAAAATTCTTTTAATATTATTCACTTAGCTACCCATGCTAATTTTAATCCAGGAGATACTACTGATTCTTATATTCAATTTTGGAACGATAAGTTAACTTTAGATCAAATGTCAAACATTCCTTGGCAAACTCCACCAGATTTATTAGTTTTAAGTGCCTGTAATACCGCCATAGGCGATCGCAATGCCCAGTTAGGTTTTACAGGAATTGCCTTACAATCTGGGGTTAATTCGGCTTTAGGTACTTTATGGAGTGTCAGTGACTTAGGTACATTTGCCTTAATTAGTGAATTTTATGAGCAATTAATTAATCAATCAGAGAAAAATCATACAAAAGCTGAGGCTTTACGTCAAGCACAAAATTTATTATTACAAGAAAAAGTCTATTTTGAAGATAACCGTTTAATTACTCCTCATGGAAATATTGATTTACCTGAGAGTCTTGGAGTCAAAGGAAAAATTAATTTGTCTCATCCTTTTTATTGGGCAGGATTTACTTTAATTAGTAGCCCATGGTAGTAATTAAAGAATTATTCTGTAATGCTAAACTTCAGTTCAGAGTAGGGGTGGAATAATGTTTAACCAGCAATAAAGGTTTAACTTCACCTCCCTAGCTTTCATTCTGTTAAGCCTAATTCTAAGTTATCTGATGAGCCATCGTGAACAGTTTTCACCCATTTTAGTTGTTTTTGGCGGATAGACATTCGAGCGGTAGTTACAGGCATTACTATAAACCAGTGAGTTAGGTAAATCATTCCCAAAATACTTTGTTGAATCATTTTTAGATTATCAGTAATGCTTAAAAATGTGTCTGATTTTGTTCTTTTTAAACCGGTAAACATTCCCCAAAATGCTAATACTAAAGTAAGGCTTGTTAAGGGAGCAATTAAGGGGATATGATGACGAGTAATCACCATCACTAAATCAGGGATTGCCGCCGTGGGAAAAATATATTGTACTAAAAAGAAATAGAGTAAATCGAATTTTTTATGCCAATTTAAGCGATTACTAAAGATAAAGCGCCAATAGTCGAAATAACGTTGATAGCCTCCTTCAGCCCATCGACTTCTTTGATGCCATAATGCGATCGCTTTTTTCACTCCTTCTTCCTCAACTGGAGGATGCTCTAAGATATTAATATCCCAATTGTCTAAGTGTAACCGAATAGTTAAATCCAGATCATCAGTGATAGTTTCTTCATTCCAACCGCCACAACTATTTAAGGGTAGACGACGCACAAATTGCCCATTTCCTCTTAATTCTCCCATGCCACCACAAGCGATTCTTTGTTGCTGAAAGTAGCTATCTAAAGCCATTTCTGA
Source organism: Geminocystis sp. GBBB08 (assembly GCF_016743215.1). Taxonomy (GTDB): domain Bacteria; phylum Cyanobacteriota; class Cyanobacteriia; order Cyanobacteriales; family Cyanobacteriaceae; genus Geminocystis. Next base: position 22,265 of record NZ_VRZC01000044.1, on the reverse strand, counting down.
CAATTGCCCTTGAGTCCAAAAATTTTCATCAGCATTAGACATAGATTTTCTTACTTGGATTGCCCCAATATTCTCAACTTCAAACAAAGGCACTATTTTTCTTAATAAATCAGGGGAAGCCTTAGCATCAGCATCAAAAACTCCGATAATATCACCATTGGTTAAAGCAAAAGCTTGATTTAATGCCCCAGATTTTCCTCCTTTGGCAGTATTATCTCGGTGCAAAACTTTTAATTGTGGATGTTTTTGTGCTAATTCATCTAAAATTCTACCCGTACCATCACTACTATTATCATTAATCACCCAAAACTCATATAATTCTTGAGGGTAATCAAAACTTAACAACATTTTGACTAATTTTCTCACCACCATCTCTTCATTTTTTGCCGATACCATCAGAGACATTCTAGGTAAATTAACGTTCTCTTGAGTTGATAAAGCCTGATTATTTACCGAAGGAGAAACAAACATTAATCGTAAAGCCTGTATGGTGACAAAAATACCTAAAGCTAAAACAATCCAAAAACTCCAAGAAACTAAGTGAAGTAAAATTGTAACTAACCAAATTAGACTTAGGGCAAAAGCCGCTTTTTTCCTTCTTCCTGATAAGCCTTGAAAAAAATCGTTTCTAAATTCTTCTTCTTGTATGTCTGGATCTGAAAATTCTGCTATCAATGAGGTAATGGGGTCTAATTCTGTGTTAATTTCTGAATGATTAAGTTTATCTTTTTCTGGCATCATTAATTTTTGGCTTTTAAATAAAATTTACCAATGGTTTACACTATTTTAAACATTATTGAGAAAAATTTAGAAGTTACTTTATCAAAATAATATCAAATAGTAATTCCTAATGAAACCCTATCAAACAATACCTATCATAGAATGTAATCAACCTTTAGTGCCAATTCCTGATGATCAATTTATTTTAGAAACTCCTCCTCCTTATGTTAAACTGGGAGCTGATTATCAAGGTACATCACCTTATTTTGTAAGAAAAGAAGTCTTAGAAAGATTATTTAAGGCAAAAAATAAATTAAAGGAAATAAAACCCCATTGGCAGATTAAAATTTTTGATGCTTACCGACCTGTTACAGTACAGCAGTTTATGGTAGATTATACTTTTAACTCTATTTGTTGCGATCGCCACATTGACTCTAATTTATTAACTGGAGAGCAAAAAGCCTCTATTTATCAAGAAGTATATCAAATTTGGGCGATTCCGAGCAATAATCCTTTAACACCTCCTCCTCATAGTACTGGATCAGCTATCGATCTTACTCTTGTAGATGAAAATGGGTTAGAAGTTAATATGGGGGGTGAAATTGATGAACTTTCTGAACGATCAAATCCTAATTATTACAAAAACTCGACTAATTCTCAAGAAAGGGTATTTCATGAAAATAGGGAGATATTATTAGAAATAATGACTAAGGGAGAATTTCGTCAACATCAAGGGGAATGGTGGCATTTTTCTTATGGTGATCAAATGTGGGCATGGTTACAAAATCTTGATAATCCTAGTATAAAAACCCTAGCCAAATATGGCAAAGTAATTGAAGATGCCTCAAAACGTTGGTGAGAGTAGGAAACGATCGATGCACAGGGCTAAATTTTCTTCATTCTAAATTCTTCGGGCAATGAGCACTCTTGCAATGGGTAAGTTTCCTCATTCCTCATTCTAAATTTCTTCTGTCATCAACTCTTCATCTGAGCGTCACAGAAAAGTCAAACCAGTAGCTTATATTAGTAATTGTCAGCTTAAACAAAGGTTTTCCTCTTTTGCTCCTTCGCACTTTAAGCTGACTTTTTTCTCAACATATTATATTTATCATTATTCTCGCAATATTATTTATTTTCAATTTATTCCCACAAAACTCAAAATAGGAGTCTTTATCATGAGAAAATATATTCAAAAAGCTACCACTTGCACATCATTACTTTTATTAGGTGCTGGTATTGGTGTCGGTGTCAATTATTTAGTCAATACTCCTCAAATATTTGCTCGGACAAATGAAAATACGACCATACAACAAAAAGAAAGTTTAGCTACTGCTCAATTACCACAATTAGAAAATAATGCAAATGTTAATTTTGTTTCTAAAGTAGTTCAAGAAGTAGGTCCTGCGGTTGTCAGAATTAATGCAGAAAGAACTGTTACTAATAATAATGTACCTCCTGCTTTTAATGATCCTTTTTTCCGTCAATTTTTTGGTAATCAAATTCCTCAAATGCCTGAAGAACAAATTCAGCAAGGTACTGGGTCTGGTTTTATTATTAGTGATGATGGTAAAATTTTGACTAACGCCCATGTGGTTGAAGGCTCAACAAAAGTAACCGTTAACCTCAAAGACGGAAGAGTGCTAGATGGTAAGGTCTTAGGTGTGGATTCTCTCACAGATTTAGCCGTTATTCAAGTTAAAGGAGAAAATTTACCCGTTGCTCAATTAGGTGATTCTGATAAACTGGTTATTGGTGAATGGGCGATCGCCATCGGTAATCCTCTTGGTTTAGATAATACAGTGACAACAGGAATTATTAGTGCAACAGGAAGATCAAGTTCTCAAATTGGTGTCGGTGATAAAAGATTAGACTTTATTCAAACTGATGCTGCTATTAATCCGGGTAATTCTGGAGGCCCTCTTTTAAACGCCCAAGGTGAAGTTATTGCTATTAATACTGCCATTATTAAAAATGCGCAAGGATTAGGTTTTGCAATCCCCATTAATCGAGCGGCGGAAATCGCTGAAAAATTGATCTTACAAGGAAAAGTCGATCATCCTTATTTAGGAATTGCCATGATACCTTTAAATGAACAAACCAAACAACAATTAAACCAAAATGAAGGTTTTAAATTAACTAATGAAGAAGGGGTTATGGTAGTAAAAGTTATACCAAATTCTCCGGCAGCTCAAGCAGGGTTAAAGTCAGGAGATATTATTCAAAGCATTGAGGGGGAAAAAATTGCAGAGCCTTCACAAGTACAGAAAAAAGTAGAATCTAGTCAGGTTGGTTCTGATTTAACCTTAAATTTACAACGAGATCGAAAAGAAATTAAAATACCAGTAAAATTAGGTATCTTACCTACTAATAATCAACCACAACCACAATAATTAGAGGATTTGTAGGATATCGTATTGGCAAAGTTACGAGAGAATACATAGCACCAAAAATTCAACAGGGGGGTTAACAAAATTGATGGTTCATAATCAATTTGTTAGTATAATGTTATAACATTCACCAACAAATTAGAATGGAAACAAAAATTACAAAAATTGGCAATTCCCAAGGAATTATCATCCCTAAAAGTATTCTTAAACAGTGTAACTTAAAAGGAGTAGTCAAACTGGAAATTAAAGATAGTTGTTTGATGGTTTCTGCTCAAAATCCTCGTCAGGGATGGGAAGAAGCCATTATGATGACTGGAATTGATGATGAAATATTGATAGAAGATCACTTAAAAAATAGTTGGGATGAGGAGGAATGGACTTGGTAGGGTATCCTCAGACAGGAGAAGTATGGTTAGTTAATTTAGAACCAACTATTGGTTCAGAAATCAAAAAAACTCGTCCTTGTGTTATTGTTTCACCTAATGAAACTAATCGCTTACTCAAAACTGTCATTATTGCACCACTTACCAGTACGATGAAACATTATCCTACCAGAGTTTCAATTTTTTTTCAATCACGCCAAGGCAGTATTGCATTAGATCAAATTCGGGCTGTTGATAAGTACAGATTACAACAAAAATTAGGATTTATTTCACAGCAAGATTGACAAACAGTTTTAGATATTTTAGTTGAGATGTTTTCTTAGGGCGATCGCAAATTAGTAGATTTCACTTAATGGCTATTGAATTGTCAAAATAGAATAAATTGCTGGTAGTAAATGCTTTAGCCTTTTATCCTTAGAGTTAAAACAAATTTACGTTAAAGTAATAAATATTAATAACGTAATAATTATAATTTTGTATGTTTAATTGGTTTCGTCGTCATAAAGATAATAAAGAAAATAATCCTGTCACCTCTACACCTATAGAAACTCCTTCAATAATTGAAGAGAAAAAAACTGAAGAAATTACAGCTACTACAGATCAAGCCTCTTTAGAATGGGCAAAGGCGGCTTTTGCTAATATTCAAAAACAGAAACAACAATCTCAAGGCACAGAAGAAGAAAAAAGGACGGAAACTATTAGTGAATCTGTAATAGAAAATGAAATAGAATCTACTCCTGTTGAAACTGCAACTATCTCTAGTGAAACTGTTACGGAAGTAAAAGAAATTGAAAATATAGAGAAAAATGTCCCCGCTTGGTTACAAAAATCTGATCGTCTGGAGGTATTAAAAGAGACAGCAATTGAGCCTGAGAAAGAGTTTGATGAAGATTTCTTGTGGTCTGCTCAAATTTTAGCCTCTCAAGGAAGATTACCCGATGATGTGTCGGAGGATGAATTTATTTGGTTAAAAAAACTGCGTCAAAGTTTAGGTAAAACTCGCCGTAATTTAATTAATCAACTGAAATCTGTTGTCGGACAAGGACCTCTTAATCAAGAGGCGGTAATGGAAATTGAAGCGATGTTATTAAGTGCCGATGTGGGAGTTGAAGCTACTGACTATACTATTAACACTCTGCAAAATAAACTTAAAGAAGAAGCCTTACCACCAGAAGAAGCGATCGCCTATTTGAAAGAAATTTTACAACAAGTATTAGACGAGCCCCTCAAAAAACTGATCAAGACTGAATTTGAGCCAGTAGAGGGGAAACTTAATATCTGGTTATTAACAGGGGTTAACGGTGCCGGAAAAACTACTACTATCGGTAAATTAGCTCACTTAGCACAAACATCTGGTTATAAGTGCGTTATCGCTGCGGCAGACACTTTTAGAGCGGCGGCGGTAGAACAAGTGAAAGTATGGGGTGAAAGAGCAAATACTCCAGTAATCTGTAATCAGGGACAAAATACCGATCCTGCTGCCGTAGTTTTTGACGGAATTAATGCGGCAATGGCAAGGGAAGCCAACTTATTATTAGTAGATACCGCAGGAAGGTTACAAAATAAAAAGAATCTGATGGAAGAATTGGCAAAAATTCGCCGAATCATCGATAAAAAAGCTGAAAATGCTCATATTGAGTCATTATTGGTATTAGATGCTACTTTAGGACAAAATGGACTCCGACAAGCTCAAGTATTTTCAGAAGCGGCTCAATTAACAGGGGTAGTCTTAACTAAATTAGACGGCACAGCAAAGGGAGGAGTTGCTCTTGCAATCTGTCAGCAATTAAATTTACCAATTCGTTTTATCGGTGCGGGGGAAGGTATTGAGGATTTACGCCCTTTTTCTAGCTATGAATTTGTTGAGGCTTTGTTATCAGCATAATTAAAATTCTAAATTCTATATTCTTCGGGTAATGGTTTTAATGGTTTGGCAATTTTTTTGTTTCTTGACCATTTTACATTGATATTTGATAATAAAAAATAGTTTATCTATAGACAAAATTCTATCTCTGTGTTCACAAGTTGGTAGTTTATCCTTATGACTCAAACATCTGAATTAAATTTGATCAATAATTAATTATCGAAAATTAATTTTAATAATGTTTAAGTCTATTCTCTCCTAATCTCCTAGCCTTCTAGTCTATGGCAGTCTCATCTTCACCAAAAATTTTATATCGAACTGAAGTGAGTTCGAGCTAAAAATAGATGGTGATTGACTTCTCAGTGTCTTGTCTTCATCTTTTTTTTCTGTAGAACTGAGGCGATTACCCTTACTACAAACTAGATTAAATTTTAAAAATTATGTTAAGTACTGAATCAATTTTAGAAGTTTTAAAGCCTGTTCAAGATCCTGAATTACAAAAAAGTTTAGTGGAATTGAATATGATTCGCAATGTGGCGGTAAAAGATGGTAAGGTTAGTTTTACCCTCGTTTTGACTACTCCTGCTTGTCCATTACGAGAGTTTATTCGTGAAGATTGTGAAAAAGCTGTCAAAAAATTGGGAGGTGTGGAATCTGTGTCAATCGATATTACCTCCGAAACTCCTCAACAAAAGTCTTTACCTGATAGGCAATCGGTGAATCAAGTTAAAAATATTATCGCTATTTCTAGTGGTAAGGGGGGAGTTGGTAAAAGTACCGTTTCTGTTAATGTTGCTGTTGCTCTGGCCCAAATGGGTGCTAAAGTTGGTTTATTAGACGCTGATATTTATGGACCTAATGCTCCTACAATGCTAGGTTTAGATAATGTACCCATCGAAGTTGAAAAATCACCATCTGGAGACATTCTACAACCGGCTTTTAATCATGGTATCAAAATGGTATCTATGGGTTTTTTAATCGATCCTGATCAACCGGTAATGTGGCGAGGACCGATGTTAAATGGTATTATACGTCAATTTTTGTATCAAGTCAACTGGGGGGAATTAGATTATTTAATTGTGGATATGCCCCCTGGCACGGGTGACGCTCAATTAACCTTAGCCCAAGCCGCTCCTCTTGCCGGTGCTGTAATTGTAACCACCCCGCAAACTGTTTCTTTACTAGATGCCCGTAGAGGTTTAAAAATGTTTGAACAGTTAGGCACAAATATCTTAGGATTAGTGGAAAATATGAGTTATTTTATCCCCCCTGATATGCCCCATAAGAATTATGACTTATTTGGCTCTGGTGGTGGTGAAAAGGCTTCTAAAGAATTAAATGTACCTTTATTAGGTTGTATTCCTTTAGAAATTTCTTTAAGAGAAGGCGGAGATGTTGGTATTCCTATCGTCGTCGGTAATCCTCAATCTGCATCAGCGATCGCCCTTACAAAAATTGCTCAACAAATCGCTGCTAAAGTATCTGTAATGGCACTAAAATAAAATTAACCTCAGTTCGATACAATATTGTTGTCGGTTAGGTTAAGGTAGCGGATTTGGGAAGAGGGAAGAGCAAATTTGTATCTATAAATTTAGATAAACTTGCCCTTGTAAGTAAAAGAGGCATCCCTATCTTCGCCACTCATACTTTTTCAGCAGATCCTAATCAAGGAACTACTAACACAGGACAAGGTGCAAGATTAATCACTCGATTAGTAACACTATCTTCAGCACCTTCTTGTGTTAAACCTAAACCCCTACACCCCATAATAATTAAATTTGCTTCCACCTCGTCGGCGACATCACAAATAAGAAAAGAAGCCATGCCTTCCCGTTCGATGGTTTCAGCATCAATATTTTCTTGGGCAAACAATTCTTTAGCCCCGGCTAAAAGTTGAGCAACAGTATCTTGATCGCTCATAATAGAATCGTCATCGGCAAATTTTTCGATAACAGAGAGTAAAAATAGCTTACTACCATAAGTTTTGACAATGTTGCTTACGATGGCCACTGCATCTCTTGTTTCTCGATTTTGATCAATAGGAAAAAGAACGTTTTTAAACATAATACTTACTCCCTAAATTTAATCGTTGACACTCCCACTTTATGGGAATTTCAATGTAAAACGTGATATATTCTCATATTTTATCATTATTGGAGTTTTTGATGCTGCCATGTCTAAAGACAGTCGGATTGGTTCAATAATTTTATAGTTTTTTAAAAAATAAATTTACATACCGTTACATTTCGGGTAAAATTTCCAAGGGAGTAAAATTTTTTACCGATTTATTTTTAATAGTTTGATATTTATAGGAAAATTTGATCATGGCAAAAAAAAGTATTACAAGTTTAACAAAATCTGATTTAGAAGGAAAAAGAGTTTTAGTGCGTGTTGATTTTAATGTCCCTATGGATAATGGACAAATTAGTGATGATACCCGTATTAAAGCTGCTTTACCCACGATTAATCACTTAACGGCTAATGGTGCTAAAGTTTTATTGTGTAGTCACATGGGTCGTCCAAAAGGTCAAGTTAAAGATAGTTTACGTTTAACTCCTGTTGCGCATCGTCTTTCTGAATTATTAGGTAAAAAAGTTACTAAATTTGATGATTGTATCGGTGATGATGTTACTACCGGAGTTAATAATTTAGTTAATGGTGATGTGGCGTTATTAGAAAATCTCCGTTTTTATGATCAAGAGGAAGCTAATGATGCTGAATTTGCGCAAAAATTAGCTAGTAACGCAGATTTATACGTTAATGATGCTTTTGGTACTGCTCACCGCGCTCATGCTTCTACTGAAGGGGTTACACACTATTTATCTCCTTCTGTTGCTGGTTTTTTAATCGAAAAAGAACTCAAGTTCTTACAAAGCGCCATTGAAGATCCTAAACGTCCTTTAGTTGCTATCATTGGTGGTTCTAAAGTATCTAGTAAAATTGGAGTGATCGAAACTTTATTAGAAAAATGTGATAAATTAATTATCGGTGGTGGTATGATTTTCACTTTTTATAAAGCTCGTGGTTTAAATGTTGGTAAATCTTTAGTGGAAGAAGATAAATTAGATTTAGCTAAAGCATTAGAAGCCAAAGCGAAAGAAAGAGGTGTTGAGTTTTTATTACCTACTGATGTGGTTGTAGCTGATAATTTTGCCCCAGATGCTAATGCTCAAACCGTTGATATTAATAACATTCCTGATGGTTGGATGGGCTTAGATATTGGCCCTGATTCTGTTAAAACTTTCCAAGATGCTCTTGCTGATTGTCAAAGTGTAATCTGGAATGGGCCTATGGGTGTATTTGAGTTTGAAAAGTTCGCTCAAGGTACAGAAGCGATCGCTCATACTCTAGCAGAATTAACAGCTAAAGGTACAACTACTATTATCGGTGGTGGTGATTCTGTGGCGGCGGTAGAAAAAGTTGGCGTTGCTGAAAAAATGAGCCATATTTCTACTGGTGGTGGTGCAAGTTTAGAGTTACTTGAGGGTAAAGTGTTACCCGGTATTGCTGCTTTAGATGATTAATAGGTAATGGGAAACAAGGGGTTTAAACCCCTTACATTGCATTGTTGTCAAGGGCTTGGCAAAAATAAAATCCACAATTAATTTTACTTACCTACTTAACAGGCAAGATGCCTATTCTACAATTATTAATTCCTCATTACTTATTCTCTATAGCTAATAGTAAAGAAAAAAATAAATATATAAGTTCAGTTATAAGTATTTTAAGGAATTTTCAAAGATTTTATGGTCATTAGGGTCAAATTAATCGTATAATAGTAAATTGTGTCAATTTAGATAAAACTATGCCTAAAGTAAAAACTAAAAAATCTGCGGCTAAACGTTTTCGTATTACTGGCAGTGGTAAAAAAATTCTTCGCCGTAAAGCCAATAAAAATCATTTATTAGAACATAAGAATGCAAAACAAAGACGTCGTTTAAGTCAACTTACTTTAGTTGATGAAAGTAACGAGAAAGAAATTCGTTTAATGTTGCCTTACGGCTAAAAATAATTTCTAAAAATCTTAAATATTTAATTATAAAGAAAAATGACTAGAGTAAAAAGAGGTAACGTCGCCCGTAAAAGACGTAAAAAAGTTCTTAAGTTAGCTAAAGGCTTCAGAGGTTCTCATTCTAAGCTATTTCGTACCGCTAACCAACAGGTTATGAAAGCTCTTCGTAATGCTTACCGCGATCGTCGTAAGAAAAAAAGAGATTTTCGTCGCTTATGGATTACTCGTATTAATGCGGCTGCTAGGATTCAGGGTATTAGCTACAGCCAGTTAATTAATAAATTAGATAAAGCTAATATTACTTTAAATCGTAAAATTTTAGCTCAATTGGCAATTCAAGATGCGGATGCTTTTCAAAAAGTAGTTGAATTAGCAATTACAGCTTAATTAAGGGTGCGTTAAAAAGTATTTTTATTTTGATGAGGGTAGCTATTAGTAGTCAGCTAATTGTCAAAAGCATTTTTAGTTGTATTATATAGTTTTTAAAAATAACACGCTCATCGAAAAAAGATCGAGCGTGATTTTTGTCTTAATTGAAGCTTCAATTTCAAAAAAATTTTTAACCCCCCCTAATTATTAACTTTCCTCGCTGGTTTTTCTGGCACGACGAATTAACTCATCTGGACTCAAGTTAGCTACAAAATTTCGAAAAGCCTCTCTCTCTTCGTTATCCGCTTCTCTATCTACAGGAATTGAAGCATCTAAAAGTACTTCTTCCATTACCCAAATAGGACATCCGATTCTAACAGCAATGGCGATGGCATCACTCGGGCGACAATCAATATTTTTCTCTTTTTTACCCAATTTCATACACAATAAAGCATAAAAAGTGTTGTCTTGTAATGAATTAATAATAACTTTTTCCAGTTTCAAATTCCAAGCAGAAAAGACATTAACCATCAAATCGTGAGTAATCGGACGAGATGGGTATTGTTGCTCTAACACTCCAATAATAGATCTAGCTTGATCTTGCCCTACATATATAGGTAATGCACGGCGTTCAGTAGCATCCTTTAGAAGTACAATTGGGCTACGAGTTACAGCATCTAAAGCTATTGCCGCTACTTTCATTTCGATCATTGATTTATCCCTCTTGAACAACTCAGTAGGTCAACATTTTTCATTATATGGCTTTTTTGTGTCTTTTTTCTCTAAAATAAGCCAAATTAATTGAGAATGAGTCATGAGAAAGTAGAAATAGATCAATTTATCCTTGTTTTCCTGTTTTATTTAATTTTTAGTATCTAATTGTTAAGTACTTGGGCAAAATTAATTGTATATAGGCAATGAATGGGTAACAAGGGGTTTAAACCTCTTGCCTTGCATTGTTGTCAAAGGCTTGGGAAAAATAAAATCCACAATTAATTTTACTTACCTACTTATAACTTAAAATTTGAGATTTTTCTGATAAACTGCAAGATATGAGTAATATAAGTGTGAAGAAAAAATATGACTGGAACAAAAGTTATCACTAATGCTCGATTAATTGGTTATAACGATTTACAAACTATCACTATCGAAAATAATTTAATTACTGCTATTAAAGATAGTAATTTATGCTTTCAGGGAGATTTAGATTTACAAGGTGATTGGCTTTCTTTAGGAGGATTAGACTTACAAATTAATGGCGGTTTAGGCTTGGCTTTTCCTCATTTAACTTTTGAAGATGTAGATAAACTTGAGGAAATTTGTGCTTATTTATGGCAAGAAGGAGTTGATCAATTTTTACCCACTATTGTGACAACTTCAGTAACAAAAATTCATCAATCTTTAAAGGTAATTAATGAGTATGTAAATTTGTCAAAAAAATCTTCACAAGCCGAAATCATTGGCGTTCATTTAGAAGGCCCTTTTTTAAATTATGAAAAAAGAGGGGCTCATCCTGCCCAATATTTATTACCTTTAACTTTAGATAATGTTAAGAAAGTTTTAGGTGAATATAGCAACATCGTTAAAATTATCACCTTAGCACCTGAATTAGACTCTACAGGGCAAATTATTCCTTTTTTACTTTCTCAAGGCATTATTGTTAGTTTAGGCCATTCTCAAGCAACGGCTCAACAGGCTAAGGAGGCTTTTAAGCAAGGTGCTTCTATGGTAACACACGCTTTTAATGCCATGCCTAACCTTCATCATCGGCAACCCGGATTATTAGGAGAAGCTATTATTAATCCTGGTGTTTATTGTGGTTTAATCGCTGACGGTAATCATGTTTGTCAGACGATGTTAAAGGTGATTTTACAGGCTAGTAATTATCAAGAGGGGATTTTTTTAGTCAGTGATGCTTTATCTCCTATTGGTTTACCTGATGGTTTTTATCCTTGGGATGATCGCATTATTGATGTCAAAAATGGTATAGCAAAACTTGCTGATGGTACATTATCGGGTACTACTTTATCTTTATTGATAGGTGCGCAAAATTTGGTAACTTGGGGTATTTGTAGTGTAGAACAGGCGATCGCTCTTGTCACGGATGCACCTCGTAAGGCTTTAAAGTTACCAACTTTACAAGTAAATTCTCCCGCTAATTTAATCCGTTGGCAATGTCATAATCAGCAGTTAACTTGGGAAAGAATTAATGGGGATTAAAACTAATGTACTGGGAAAATAACACTAACTTTATAATTAGGTTGTAAGGGTTGAAAATTTTTCGCCCCCTACCTCACTTACTTAATTGCTTAAGGCATTCTGTATTTAAAATTAGTTTTGCCTTTATAACCGGTTAATTTTGCTAATTTATCTAAAGTTTGCACTCCTTCATAGGTTTCACCGTTGATTATCCATGTGGGAAAAGCTCGAATTTTAGCATCTACACACTTTTGAGGTGCAGGGGCAATACCTTTAGGATCACACTCTATTTTACTAAGTAGTTTAAATGCTTCTTTGCCGAAAAGTTGTTTTTGTTCGTAACAATGAGGACACCAATAAGCAGAATACATGATCGCACCTTGAGAAGCCAAGTGTTTAGCTAAGGCAATTTCAGATTCTCCAGAAGTTGTGGTAATTTCCCATCCTAAGGGCGGTTTAGGTGCTGTTTGTGCTTGAGTGATAGGTATTGTTTGCCCAGCTGCTAACTGTAGATTTGGATCTTCTATTGCTACATTGTTAACATTAGCATAAACTCCCACTGCACCTACGAGAGTAAATAAAACAACAGTGATACCTGTAAAAAAAATTTGTCCCATATCTTCCCAATCATGTCCAATAATAGTTAATGTTAATAGAGTAAATGAAAATAAGGCCGAACTGATACAGTAAGGACAAACTGCTTGAAGTTTAAAGGCTAAAACATACATTAAATAACTGCTAAAGGCTGCCATAGTAAAAGTAACCACTAGCATTAGCCACCAAGTTAATTTTTCTAATTTTTGTCTTAATTCTTTGTTTTTTTCTGGATTGATCAATAAAGGTACTAAAGCCAAGACTGCCATGGTAAAATAACCTAATGATCCAAATACACTTAAAGGTGGACCTGTTTTACCTTGAGGATCGAGGGGATAAGCATAAGCACTATCTAAAACACTATTACAACCACTTGTGCCTTCAGCCGTACAAGCAATTTCGCCTCCACTGAGTTTTATGAAGGTTAGATATATAGTTAAAATTAAACCTACAATGGCGATAGCACCAATAATAAATCGAGATTGGCGTTGAATCCACGGCAGGTTACGACGACGACGAAGCATAATGATTATCTATATACAATTAAATTAATATTTATTTGAATTTTAACAATTTAATTAATAATTTTCGCATCTTATTAGTAACAAAGAGTTTAAACCCTTTAGAAATTGGCTAATTTCTAATTACCAAATCTTCTTCTAAAACTAGATTAAGATTAGTGCTTGGTTTTACTACTAATAAATCGACTTTATTTAACCCTAAAAATTGAGGAATTAGTGTCGCTAAAATACCAGCTCCTGTACCTATCAATAATTCTTCGGTAGCGATCGCCTTATCACCTGTCACCGCAGAAATAGCTGCTGCTGCTGCCGTGCCTAAAGCTGCATTTTTCAACAAATTTCCGACATTCATACCTTTAGAGACAGTAGTAGTTTCAGTGATAACTTGAGAAGAAGCTGTGATATTATAGGTTTGACCGTTTGTTAAGGTTAATGTTTGAGCAAAAAATCTAGTACCATTACCAGAAGGACGTAATTCTCCAACAATTTGACTATTTCGGGGGATAATCACAACCCCATTATTAAGCATATTCGTTTTGACGGTTAAAGTTAGAGGCAAAGTTTCATTTTTGGTTAATAAAATGGAATCCTCTTCGCGAGTAACAGGTATCATTGTACCATCAGCAAGACGATAATCAGTAATGGTAGGAGTTTGAGTTAACCCCACAATATAATTGGAGTTAACAACTTGTAATTGCCCTTGAGAAACTAAAGCCTGATAAATAAAAGCAGCAACCTCTGCCCTTGTAGCATTACGCAAGGGGTTTAATTGCTTTAAATTAGGATAATTAACCACTAAATTTCTTTCGGTGGCCGCTGCTACTGGCGATCGCGCAAAATTGGAGATATTGTTAGAATCATTAAAAAAGTTAAGGATATTATCAACACTTTGATTCGGATTATAATTCAATCCATTAGCTAATGATACCAGTACTTGTTCTCGGGGAATATTTTGTTCAGGGCGGAAAATTTGTCCTGGATAACCTGAGAGAAAACCCATACTATAGGCGTTGTTAATAGCATTCTTTGCCCAATAATTAGAAGAAACGTCATTGAAGTTAATTGCCGATCTTATCTGATTTTTGGGTAAGGCTTTTTGTACCATCGCTGCAAATTGTGCTCTTGTCACTGGTGCATCAGGTTTAAAAGTACCATCAGGAAAACCTGCTATAATACCTTTTTGTACTAAGGGATTAATAAAATTGGCCGCCCAATAATTAGGTGAAACATCGTTAAATTGAAAATTTTGAGCCATTACCACCGGAGGATTCACGAAAGAGGCGGTGATAGGCAAAGTCGAACTAATCCCAAAAGTAAGGGTAAGGAATAAAGCTGTTGTCGTTTTATAGTTATTTAACTTGTTCATAAAAAAAATTTATAAAAGTGAAAATGAGGGTTATGGCAATAGATAATCAATAATTAATACTTAGGGAAATGAGGGATAAATTCTGACTACAAGTCAAGTAAAAATTGTTTTCCCTTTATATTTATTAATTCTGAATTCAACTGCTATAACCAAACAGACTCGGCTTTTATTATAAATGTTCCTATTTTTTCAAATTTTAAATTTAATCTTTTTTAATTCTATATTTTTTTTTAATAAAATTATTTAGTTCCGTCGTCTAAAATAATAAAATTGTTAAATAAACCTAACGTCTTTGAGTGATAAATATTAGCATTAAGTTCATAAATACTAAATATAAAATAATTATGTCTAGTGGTATTTTGAGCAACAAATCTAGCAATTAATTCTACACTGGTATCACTAATTAAAGTACAAGCCTTACTAGCAAAATTTTCTAAAATACCCATAGATTTAGAGTTACTTTTACAAATCTCTTCCGTAATATTTTGACTGCCTTTTTCAGCGATAAATTGTTCAAATTGTTTTTGATTTGGATTCGTCACCACAGCACCAATAACGAATAAACTGAAAATCGATAGAGAAATTAGGGGTAACTTCATCAATTTTGCTCCAAATATGATTAAAGTATTCTGAATATATTATATCAAATTGAAAAAGCAGTTATTACCTATTAACTATTAACTATAACAATTCGTTTAGGATTTGTAAACAATCAAAGACTATCAAAAATCCCTGGGAAATCCTTGTTAACAATAACAAATGACAAATGACAAAATATTTAATATTACCAGACACAACCTAAATAGGAATGCTATATTATATAACTATTCCTTCTTACTCATTCTTTATTAGCTATTTTTGGATTCTCTCAAACTGCGGTGTTTTTTCGGTTAAGCCAAATTTTGACATAGTTTTAATTAAAACGATAGAGACTATTCCACCAATTATTAAACCAACGGTTAAAAGAATGATAAATAATTTTTGAAATTCTCGTTTTTTCTGAGGCGATATATTCTCCATTTCTTCATTGTCTTTTAAAGACTCTAAATTATTCTCATCATTATTATCATTGTTAAAAAATGAATTATTCATAACATTACTTTAGTTTTGTTTAAGAATTATTAGTTATAAAAAAACCGCCTACTTTAATCATTTCAGTAAACGGCTTTTATGGATTATTGATGATTAATTGTTAATTGATTTAACCTTTTTTGCGAGGTGCAACAACACCAATAATATTCTTATTAGGATCATCTAATACTTTAATGCCTTCAGCAAGGACTAAATCAGCAACACAAAAAGTTTTACCAATATCAATATTCGTAATATCCATTTCTAAATATTTAGGTATATTTGTAGGTAAACAGCGAACTTTAACTTGTGTCACCATTTGTTCCATGACACCCCCTTGAGCAATACCAATAGAATGACCAATAATTTTTAAAGGTACAACTACTTCTACATCTTTATCCCCTGAAGGACAGAAAAAACTAATATGATGTAAATTACGTTTCCAAGGATGAGTTTGTACTTCTCTAATTAAGACTTTACCATTCCATTCCAGTTCAGGAATAGCTAAATCTACTAAAGTATTATTTACAGAAGCATTTTTTAATAAAGTAGTTGCCTCTTTTTGAGTTAAAACTAAAGATATTGCTTCCGCACCATTATGACCATACAAATTAGCGGGAATAAAACCTTCACGACGTAATGCTCTGGGCTGACTACTTTCCAGTCTGGTCTTACATTCTAATGTTACTTCCATTTTCGTTGATTTCGTGATAAATTTGAATGTTCTTAATGTTTACAAAAATAAATTAAACTACTATTAACTATAAATACAATCTTAATTTATACAAAGGGACTTAACTTAAGATGGAACAGAATTTCCATTAGCATATAATAAAGCTCTTTTAGGACCATGAATAGGATCTTCGATAATTATAGTCTGATCTCGACCCGGACCTACAGAAACGATCGCAATAGGTAATTCCATCAATTCTGCTAAGAATTTTAAATAATTTAATGCCTTTTGGGGCAATTCCTCTAAAGTCTGACAGTGGCTAGTGGATTGTTGCCATCCTGCTACCGTTTCATAGATAGGTTGACAATTAGCGAATTTTGTGGCGTGGGTTGGAAATTCTCGACAGATTTCTCCGTCTATATCATAGGCAACACAAACCTTTATTTCTGCTAACTCATCTAAGACATCTAGCTTTGTAATGGCTAAACAGTCTAAACCATTGATACGAGCGGCATATCTGCCAATAACTCCGTCAAACCAACCACAACGCCGACGACGACCTGTAGTTGTTCCAAATTCTGCACCTTTATCACCTAGATGAACACCAATGTCATCACTTAATTCTGTGGGAAAAGGTCCTTCACCTACACGAGTTGTATAAGCCTTTGCTACACCGATAATGCGATCGATAATAGTGGGACCAACACCAGCTCCTACACAAGCACCACCGGCGATGGGATTAGAAGAAGTAACATAGGGATATGTTCCATGATCTAGATCTAAAAGTGTACCCTGAGCTCCTTCAAACAAGATATTTTTCTTGCTTCTGACGGCTTGATCAATTTTTAAGGAACTGTCAATGACAAAAGGACGTAAACGTTCGGCATAACCTATATATTCTTGTACTACCTCTTTAGCATTTAAAGGAGGCAATCCATAGAGTTTTTCTAAAACCGCATTCTTATAGTTAATAGTCCATTCCAATTTATCTGGATGGCGATCGCAGTTGATTAAATCAAGCATCCGAATGCCTATTCTTTCAGCTTTATCCGAATAAGTCGGACCGATTCCCCGTCCAGTTGTACCAATTTTATATTTACCGCGCTTTTCTTCTGCCGCTTGGTCTAAGATACGATGATAGGGCATCGTTACATGGGCAGTTTGCGAGATAAACAAGTTATCAGTTGAAATATTTAAAGCTATAAGCTGATCAATTTCTTCCAATAATTCTTGAGGATCTATCACAGTACCAGAACCGATGATACACTCAGTATCAGGGTATAAAATACCTGACGGAATTAGGTGTAATTTAAAGGTTTGATCTTTTACAACCACAGTATGACCGGCATTTACGCCCCCTTGAGAGCGAACCACCACATCTGCTGATTTACTGAGTAAATCCGTTATTTTTCCTTTTCCTTCATCGCCCCATTGGGCTCCGATTACGATAACGTTAGCCAAGAGTTTAATAGAGCTAAACTTCACACAAACTATCATTATCGCAGTTTCTTTTAATGATGTCAAGTACTTTTCTAAATAAAAATCAAAGAGGTGTTAGCTATCAGCTTTCAGTGGTCAGTTTTAAGCTATAGTAAGTAAGATTTACAGATTCATTTTTTTATCTTTAATTCTTCACGAATGATTTAGGATTGTTATAGCAGTCGGCTATCACCTTCAATGACCAAAATGTCAATAAATCAAGATATTAGATAGAATATTCTTTTATCCTAATTAACAGAGGATGCCAACTTTATGAACTGTTAAAAAATATGATTTATTTAACGGATATAGATGAGATAAAAAATATTATTCTCGATTTAACAGAAACTGATATTCTTTGGTTAGATACAGAAGTAGCTGATTATCACACTAAAAAACCTCGTTTATCTTTAATTCAAATTTTAGCCTATGGAGATAATCTTAATGGCGATCGCACTTATATGTTAGATGTGTTAGATAAACCGGAGGTGATTAATTTTTTTATCGATAATATTATAGTTAATGAGTCAATTAAAAAGGTTTTTCATCATGCTAATTATGACTTAAGATTGTTAGGGCAAAATAAGGCAAAAAATGTTGTTTGTACTTTAAAATTAGCTAAGGAATTTCCCTATCATTTTCTACCAGTCAAAAATTATACATTAAAATGTTTAACTGAATTTTTGACAGATTTTAAAGATTTAAGTAAGGAAGAACAAGGGAGCAATTGGGGTATTCGACCTTTAGAGAAAAATCAGTTAGAATATGCCAAAATGGATTGTGTTTATTTAGCTCAAATTTATGATAAATTAATGAATTTAAAATTTAAAGTAGAGCAGAATCCCTTAAATAAAAATTTAGATTTATTAACTAAAAAATACCAAGAAATTGAAGAGCAATGGTTAGTACTAGATTCAGAAATAACTTATTTAAAAAAGCAAATACAAGAGGAAATGATTGATAAAAATATCAAAGAGAATGACTATTTTAAACTTACTTTAACGAAAAAAAATACTATAAAAACTGATTTGCAAGAGTTAGTTAAGTTAGTGAATGAGAAGAATATTAATGTTGATTTTTCTATAATTTTAACGAAGGCAATTCAACAAAAATTAGGGGATAATTTACAAGACTTGAACATTGATATTGAAACAAATAACTACTATACTTTAAAAAGTAAAAATACTGAAAATAAAGATTCAGAATAAAAAAAGGTGAGCATTACCCACCCTAGTAAATATTTTGCTTATAGTTAAACTGCTAAAGCTTTACTGTAAAAGATTTAGAGCTTAAAATAGGAATATTAAATGCGTTCTTGTTCTGGACTAATTGTATTGTATTGATTACTATTACTCTACGGTTAAATCGTTCCAAGAGTTTACAAATGAAGTCAAATCCTGATCCTTTGCAAATTCAGGAGGCGAGTCGAACTTTGTGTGTTACAACAACACTTCTGGTATCCCCGGCAATAGCCCGTTCTTAGCTTATCACAAATTTTTAATTATTAGCAATAACTAAATCAGCTTCTTTTTTCGCTTCAATAGCTGCATATAAACGATTTAAAGCACTAATATAAGCTCGGGCGGAGGCTACAATTATATCAGTATTGGCGGCATAACCTGAATAAGTTTTATTTTCATGTTTTAAACGAATGGTTACTTCTCCCATGGCGTCAATTCCTGCTGTAACAGATTTTACGGAATATTCGATTAATTCGTTGGGAATTTGAACTACACGGTTAATAGCTTTATATATTGCATCTACTGGCCCCGTACCAATGGAAGCATCACTTAATTCTTCCCCTTGAGGAGTGCGAAGAGTAATAGTAGCGGTGGGAGCAGAATGATCACCACAAGAAACTTGTACTAATTCAAGACGGAAAAGTTCAGGGGCTTGTTGAATTTCGTCATTAACGATAGCTTCTAAATCCCAATCAGTAATTTCTCGTTTTTTGTCGGCTACTTCTTTAAATCGCAAAAAGGCTTTGTTTAAGTCGTCTTCTGACAATTCAAAACCTAATTCTACTAGACGAGTCCGAAATGCGTTACGTCCTGAAAGTTTACCTAGTACTATTTGATTGGTAGTTAAACCAATGGATTCTGCATCCATTATCTCGTAGGTAAGACGATTTTTTAAGACACCATCTTGATGGATTCCGGATTCATGAGCAAAGGCATTTGCACCGACAATCGCTTTATTGGGTTGTACTATCATTCCAGTCAAACTAGATACTAAACGAGACGTTTTATAAATCTGTTTGGTATCTATATTTGTCAATGGTTCGATAGAATTAACATCTCTGCCTAAGAAGGGGTTAAAGTATTGACGACGTACATGAAGTGCCATGACTAATTCTTCTAATGCGGCATTTCCTGCTCTTTCACCGATGCCGTTAATAGTACATTCTAACTGTCTTGCTCCATTTTTCACCGCCTCGAGGAAGTTAGCTACCGCTAAGCCTAAATCATTATGACCATGAACGGATATAATGGCTTGGTCAATATTAGGTACATTATCTTTAATTCCTTTAATAATTGCACCGTATTCCGTTGGAGTAGTATATCCTACTGTATCAGGTATATTAACAGTGGTAGCCCCGGCTGCAATGGCTAATTCTAGCACTTGATATAAAAATTCGGGATCAATACGCCCTGCATCTTCGGGGGAAAATTCAACATCATTGGTGAAAGTTTTGGCATAGGCTACCATTTCAGGCACTATTGCTAACACATCGCTACGGGTTTTTTTGAGTTTATATTTTAAGTGAATATCAGAGGTTGCTAAAAATGTATGGATTCGATTTTTAACCGCTGGTTTTAGGGCTTCTCCCGCACTTTTGATGTCTTTTCGGGTTGCACGGGCTAAACCGCAGATTGTCGGGCCATTCTCAGTGCCTACGGTTTCGGCAATGCGTTGCACGGCGTTAAAATCACCAAGACTGGCGTGAGGAAAACCTGCTTCTATGACATCGACACCTAATTTAGCTAAAGCACGAGCAATATTTAGTTTTTCATCTACATTTAAACTTGCACCCGGAGATTGCTCTCCATCACGGAGGGTGGTATCAAATATAATAATTTTATCTGGCTGGTTTGTCATATCTTAAATTGTTGAACGGATTTACCAACGTATATTGAGCCTCTCTATATCATAAACTAAAAATCATAATCTTGATATAGCTTATGTTAGGTTTTCGGTTTAATGACAATAAGTAACAAATAACTTTTGCTTATTTCTCATTACCTTACTGGTGAAACAAGTTTAAAGATTGATGATTAATGAGGATTTTTTTGGCGGGAAAATAGGAAGAAGATGAATATTTATAAGTGAGGGGTTGTCGAGAATATTGTCTTAATTCTCTTGGTAATAACATATCCCATTGTGCTTCAGAAAATATTAATAAGTTAGTCATCATTACTAACCCTGTTATCCCAAATTGCCAACTATTAGCATAAGGTAAAATAAAAATGGTGATTCCATGAATTATAGTAGCAATAAAGAAGGCTCTTGATCGCAATCCCCAACCTGTTAATAAATAACCGATACTACTTAAGATTAACCATAATTCGCACAGGTGAGATAACATAAAACCCCAATGATAGATAACTGCATAATCTGTAATCAAAATACCGATAATCATTAAGAATACCCAAGTATAAAGTAACCATGAAATTCTTTCTAATACTGTCCAAGTATGAGTTAGAGTGGTCATAGTTAAAATGCCAATTAGAGTAATGATAGACCAAAAAATGGCTTGATTTGTCCAGTCAATGGGGAAAAATTGTGCCGTCAGAAAAATTATAGCGGCAACAAAGCCCCAAATGACCATTGCTTGATCAATGCAGGTATAAATTCCTGAGAGATTGATAGTTTCTAAGGGTTTAATGATTAAACATTTCATCAATGCTAACTGTTGTGGATTAGAGGATAATTGCTTTTTTTGTAAAATTGGTTGCTGAGGCTTAAAAAAACTCATTATGAATTTAAAGTAGGAGATATATTTTAATATTTGTAACAAAACTTAATATTCTCTTATTTTAAGACAAAATACCAAATTAATGTATTCTTTTGACATAATTTTTCTCGCCTATAGTTAAGACAAGCAAGTTACTTTATAAGGTTGTCTTGGTTTCTATAAATTAAGAAAAAATAGTTTTTAAAGAATACTGTTGCCAAAAGTCTGATATATTTTCTGCAGGTAAAGATTGAGAAACTAATAATCCTTGTATTTCTTCACAACCTAAATCTAAAATAATATTTTTAGCTATTTCTGTATTGACTCCTTCGGTAATGATTTTCAAATTTAGAGATTTTGCTAAGAAAATAATGCTAGAGATAAAGGCAATTTGTTGTTCATTCTTGCTCAAGTTTTCTACAAAAGATTCTGCTATTTTTATTGTGGTAAATTTAACTTTGTTATTATCAATTTCTCTGAGATAATTAACATCAAAATTAAAGAAGGTTAAATTAATGGGTAAATTGGTTAAAGTAGCTAAATGTTTGGTAAGTATTTTTAAGTCAATTACGGGATTATTGATAATAATTTCTAACTCTAAATTAAAGAGATTATTCTGAGTTATTAGATAAGTTAAAGAATTAATTACATCACTATCGGTTAGATAAGAAG
>NZ_VRZC01000043.1 GCF_016743215.1 Geminocystis sp. GBBB08 | reverse complement strand
GGCTATACTCTGGAACATTTAGCTAAACATGGTACATCGGCACAGAAACAACTATTGACAAAAATTGATTTATTAGTTGATGGTTTATATATGCAAAGTCTTCATGGAGATTTATTGTGGCGTGGTTCAACTAATCAGCGATTATTACCACTAACTAAGCGTTATCGAGAAATACTCACTCAACTACCAGATAAATCAGTACCACTAGAATTTTCGGTGTCTGAAAACTCTGAAGGCTTAGAGATTCAATTCACTGGTGTCCCGAATCGTGTAGGTTTTCGGGAAGAGTTTGAAGCTCAAATGCTCTGTAATGGAGTTGTTCTCGAATCAGAAAATAACCACAGACATCAATAATATTTCTAAAAAATAGAGGCTAAAGCCTTTACTACAAGCCTATATAGATTTTAATTTAAGGAGGACAATTTTATGTCAGGAAGTCCAAAGTACTCTCATGCTGAGTTGCAAAGGCAAGAACAAGAAAGGTTAGAAAGAGAAAGAAAAAGAAAAGCTGAGGAAGAAGAAAGAAAGCGACTGGAAGCCATTGAAAAAGAGCGAATTAGACAGTTAAATGTCGGTAAAAGCAAACTTGGCGATAAGATTCAATCTGCTTTAAATTGTCTTCAACAACAAAGTTCTGAATTATATCAGCAAGACTTTTCTAATTTAGAAACTTCATTTCAAAACTTACTTTCTCAAACTCAACAAGCTCACACTGAGACTGATTTAGAGCCAATATCTAACCAAATTTCTCCTCTGCGATCGCAAATTAATGAGGCAGTTAGTCGTAAACGTTGGGATGAAACGCAGAAACAACTTCAAGCTGAATTAGATCAACTCCGATTTCAGTCAGAGGAATTTTTGGCTAAATTCGGTCATATTTCATCCGAAGATGGAGAAAAATTTGATTCTGAAGGTAAAGTAAAAGCTGAACAAGCACTTTCAACGATTAACAGCACTTTAGCCACTAATGATGTCAACCAAATAAAATCGGCTCTTTCTCAAGCAAATGAGTTAGTCAACTCCTATATTAAGACTGTGGAGGCTAATAGAAGTCAATGGCAAAAGCAAAAGATGTCAGCAGAATCAAGTCTTAATCAACTGCAAAGTCTAATAGTTGGTTATCAAGTTGATACTAATTTGATGAAATGGTGTGGTAACTTAATTCCTGAGTTTGACGAACAAGTTAAATTGGCACAAGAAGCGATCGCTTCTGAAAACTTTAATGAACCTGCAACTATTTTAGCGGAAGTTAAAGCTAAAGGAAATGAGCTAATCGAAAAAGCCAATCAAGCTCAAATAGACAGGGATAAAAGCGATCGTATCATAGAAGCTCTTATGAAAAGTTGCAAAAGTTTAGGCTTAATGGTTAGTCAACCGAATGCTGAACATCCAAATCATCCTGCTACTGCTATGCGTCTAATAGCTAAAGATCCTACTGGAAAAGGGTTTATAGCTAGTGTACTCATGAAAGGAGATATTCATTTTGAAGTGCAAGGATACCAAAAAACTCAACGGGGTAAATTTTCTTCTTGTGATGACGCAGAGATAAAATTAACTCAAATACTTCAAGAAATGAGTCAGTATGGTGTCAATATGGGGCAATTGTACTGGCAAAATCAGGATAATAACAGTTCACCTTCTGATGGTAAAAGCAAGGATTTATCAGATGAAGACGAACAAAATAGTTACTCTAATTAACAATTAAAATTATATTAAATTCTATTAAATATTCATACATACAATCCTTTAACTACGGGGATTGTGCCTAAATTTTTGCTAATTCTTCAAACAGATTTGATATTAGCCACAAGCCGAGAAATATTTGATTTACTTGATAATTTTAGATTCTTGAGAACAAGATATTTACAGTTATCAAAGCGTAAATTAGATACTTCTGGGCTTTTTTTGTGGAATTTTCTAGCTCCCAAATTTTTACTTAACGATTCTTACTAGCTCAGAATTTTGTGATCGTCTTACCAGAATAAGAGCCAAACTGAAAACACCTGAGTTCTATCAAAAAACATTAATAAAGTATTTAGTATTTCTTGTTTTTATGACTTGAAAAATCAAAAATCATAATTTAAGTACGGAGTAGAAATTTAGAGGAGTAAATAACTGAATATTTCTCGTATTTTCTTCCAATTAAAAGATCAATATTCTCTTAATTAGGAAAGAAAAGTAACAATGGGTGATATAAATAAAAAATTTTCTCCTTTAACTCCTAAATGGCAAAAAGATTTAGTGAGGGAACACCAAGCAGGTAAGCATATCTTGTTATTTGGTAATATTTTAGACCTGTTTTTTCATGATGGTCAATATGTTGATATTTATGAACTTTTAAAAGACTATTTATCCAACAATAACTATGGAATAGTTACTCAATATGATGATATTGATGGTTTCCGTTTTATTGCACCAGAAATGGAAGAAAAATGGCAAGAGATTAACTATCAAAAAATACTTGAAGATAATCCAGAATTAGCTAATGAAAATAATTGGGAAACTAATCCTAATGATTTAACGATACCACCCCCTCAGTTAAGATTAGAAAATCGCCCTGAATCCTTGACTCGTGGACGTATTCCCTTAGAATCGGGTATTGCTCAAGCTAGGGTTTTAATTACTCAAGATCAGATTTCTTGTGCTGTGATTCTTGATATTGGCGATATTTTGACTACAGATGCAAATAGAATATTACCTGATGAAAAAGCTCCATTAAAATTGTTGAAAAAACTTTCTATCGAGGCTCAATTTGTCACTAATCAAGAGGGCAAAAATATCAGAAATACTGTTATTATTTTAGCTAGTGATTTAAACAAAGTACCCACATGGATTTATCAGGGTAATCCCTCGATCGCCTTAGTTGAAGTACCCAAACCCAGTAAGGCAGAACGTTTACAATTTGTCGAGCTTTTTTATCAAGACTTTTATCATGGAGAATCTTTGTATCAATTAGGTGAATGGCGATTTGCTTCTCGACAAGGAGATATTCATGGTGTTGTTTCACATCCTCACTTAGAATATATTGAGCCAAAATTTACCCAAAATTTTGCTGATTTAACCGATGGTTTATGTATCAAGGATTTACACGCAATTCTTCGCTGTAATTCACAAGAACAAATTCCTTTTTCTCAAGTAGAACGTCTGATCGAGTATTATAAATATGGTGAACGTGAAGACTATTGGCAAATTAATATTAATCCTCAGAGGGTAAAAAATGCTGAAAGACAGCTAAAAGAAAGAGTTATTGGGCAAAATAGAGCAATTCAGCGTGTGATTAACCTGATAACCACTGCTAAAGTAGGAATCTCTCTCACTGGCAAAAAAAGAGGTAAACCCAAAGGAGTGTTTTTCTTTGTTGGTAGTACAGGAGTTGGAAAAACTGAAATTGCTAAAGCGATCGCCTCTTTAATTTTCGGTAGCGAAGAATTTTTAATTAAATTTGATATGTCAGAATACCAACAAGAGCATTCTGCCGAAAAGTTAATTGGTTCGCCCCCTGGATATGTTGGCTATCAAGAAGGTGGTGTCTTAACTAACCAAGTCTTAGAAAAGCCTTACAGTATTTTGCTATTTGATGAAATAGAAAAAGCACATCCGAGGGTTTTAGATAAGTTTTTGCAAATTCTGGATGGAGGCAGATTAACCGATAGTAAAGGGCAAACAGCTTATTTTGACCAAACAGTGATCATTTTTACTTCTAACATTGGTGCTTCCAATTTATCAGATTCTCGTACTGGTGTAACTATTCGTGATGGTATTAGTGAGAAAATTATGGAACGTTTAAACAACAACCGCCATGATTTTTCTTATGACGAAGTTGAATCCCATTTTAAAAACGAAGTCCGTTGGTATTTCATGAATCGTCTAGGTAGGGCAGAATTGTTGAACAAATTAGGCGAAGATAATATCGTGGTTTTTGACATTTTACGTCCTAGTTATGTTCAGGCAATCGCGCAGAACTTCTTAGATTCTCTTGATAAATCTGCCTTCACTCAATATCGCTTAAGTCTGAAATTTGACGATTCCATTTTTGAAGTTTTAGCAGACAAAATGGGCAAAATCGAGAACTTATTGTTTGGTGGACGGAGGATTCGTAGTTTAATTGAGTCTTTAATCGAACAGCCGTTAAATTACTGGGTTTTTCATCATTATCCTGACTTAAAAGACTGTGCTAATCAAACTTTATCTTTATCTTTCAAAAGAGAAGAGGGAGATGAATTGATTGTGACTCCTATATCCCAAGCTCAGTAATTTTCATAACAAACTTTTGTTTTTTATTTCTGACAGAATAAGTATCTATATTTAACGCCAGAACCATTATTATGAAATAATTAACGTAAGTCTTAAGTAGCTCCAACTAAATAAACACCCATTTTGTGGTTACCCCCTTAGGGGTTTTAAACGCTTTGCTAATAAGGGCTTTAGCCCTCACTATGAACTCTAGCTATTTTACGTTTAATTAAGTGGGACTACTTAACAAACAAGATTTATCTGAATTTAAAAATACAAAAATATAAATTATGAAGAACCAAAATTGTTTGCAGGAACTTAATTATTCTCAAAATAACTCCTCCATAACTGCATTAACAATAGTCCCTGATAATGAGATGATTATTTTTGTTGGGAAAGACAAAATTATAAAAAAATCTAAAATTTTAGCGGTTTATCAGTATGCTAATTTTTCAAAAAATATGAGTTATTCTGCTATTGTTAAATCTATTAGAAATATTTAAAGTTCTCATTATAAATTAACCAATCAATTTGTTATTTTAAATCAATGGAATTATTATACTTTCCAAGGGCATAACTTGAGTTTGTTGATCTATAAATGGCGATGTCGTAAAAGCTCAGATTATGACCTTGCCGAGTATATTTAATTTGTAAAAACAATGCCTTGTAAAAATAATGAAAAATGAATCTAAACAAAAATTATTACTTATAGATGATGATCCTAACTTAATTCTGTTAGTAAAAGACTATTTAGAATTTAATGGTTATCAGGTTTTAACCGCTAATCAAGGTAGAGAAGCCCTCAAAATTGTTGAACAAGAAAACTTTGATTTAGTCATTTGTGATGTGATGATGCCAGAAATGGATGGTTATACTTTTGTACAAGAAATTAGAAAAAATCCCCTTTTAGAATGGCTACCGATTATTTTCTTATCAGCAAAAGGTCATAGTAAAGATCGTATCAAAGGTTTAACTCAAGGTGCTGATGTTTATATGGTAAAGCCTTTTGAACCCGATGAGTTAGTAGCACAAGTACAATCTACCCTTAATCAAAGTTTGCGTATGATGGGTAGCACTCATCGCAAAGGAGAAAATATTGCTCGAATCCAAGTCCCAAAAAGTGTAGAATTAACTCCCACAGAAAAAAAAGTTGTAGATTTAGTGGCAAGGGGAAAATCTAATCGAGAAATTTGTCAAGAATTAGGAGTTAGTCAACGCACTATTGAAAGTCATGTTTCTAATATGTTAAATAAAACTGGACTCCATAATCGCACAGAATTATCTCGTTGGGCGATTCAAAATGAAATTGTTTAATACTACTTTATCTTTTATTAATAATGCACAAAATACCCGTCACAGTAATTAC
Source organism: Geminocystis sp. GBBB08 (assembly GCF_016743215.1). Lineage (GTDB taxonomy): Bacteria > Cyanobacteriota > Cyanobacteriia > Cyanobacteriales > Cyanobacteriaceae > Geminocystis. The sequence goes on along the minus strand of NZ_VRZC01000043.1, from coordinate 19,598 downwards.
TGGTTTTCTCGGCGCTGGAAAAACCACTTTATTACGCCATCTTTTACAAAATAAGCAAGGGCGAAAAATTGCCGTAATTGTTAATGAATTTGGAGAAATCGGTATCGATGGTGAGTTGTTGCGTAGCTGTCAAGTTTGTGATGATGAAGGTGAAATTAATTCCCATATTATTGAATTAACTAACGGTTGTCTTTGTTGCACTGTTCAAGAAGAATTTTACCCTACCATGCAAGAATTATTAACTCGCAAGGATCAAATTGATGCTATTGTCATCGAAACTTCCGGGTTAGCTTTACCGAAACCTTTAATACAAGCCTTTAAATGGCAAGAAATTCGTAATCATGCGACTGTTGATGGCGTTATTACCGTTGTGGATGCCCTAGCTTTAGCTAATGGTAATTTCGTGGGAGATTTAGAGGCGATCGCCAAACAAAGAGCGGATGATTCTAGTTTAGATCATGAAACCCCTATTGAGGAATTATTTGAAGATCAATTATCTTGTGCTGATTTAGTATTATTAACTAAAACTGACTTAGTTAAAGATGATGATATAACTCGAGTCAAAGATTGGTTAGAAAAAGAATTGCGTACAGGAATTAAAGTTATACCTTGCTGTCAAGGAGAAATTAATGCTGAAGTTTTATTAGGTTTTAACGCCGCCGTTGAAGATGATATTATTAATCGCCCTTCTCACCATGATACCGAAGAAGATCACGATCATGATGATGAAATTAACTCTTTAGAATTATTCATCGAAGAAGCTGTTAACCCTCAAGTTTTGCTCTCTCATTTACACAACCTTGTCAAAAATTTGGAAATTTATCGTATTAAAGGCTTTGTTAATGTTGCTAATAAACCGATGCGTATGGTATTACAAGGAGTAGGCGATCGCTTTGAAACATTTTATGATCGATTATGGCAACCAGAGGAAAAAAGATCCACTAAATTAGTTGTAATTGGACGTAACTTAAAAATGTCAGAATTGAGCATTGAGAATTGAGAATTTGGAGTTACAGGCAAGATGCCTGTTTTACAGTGTTGAACAAAGTAAAGGATCAACTATCACTATAAACTATTCACTATCAACTAACTATTCATTATTTATTGCCTATTTTCCTTGTGCTGAAGTAAAATTAGCAAAAATATACTTCCTGCTAAAAATTCAAAATCTTGAACCAAAAATCATCTTTTCCCCGTAGCTTTGATGTCATCATTGTTGGCTCTGGTGCGGCTGGTTTATATACCGCTTTATGCCTACCAAATCATTTCCGTATCGCTGTTATTACCAAAGATAAATTAAAAAGAGGAGCTAGTGATTGGGCGCAAGGAGGCATTGCCGCCGCTATTAATCCTGATGATTCTCCACAACTTCATTTAGAAGATACTCTTAAAGCAGGTGCTGGTTTATGTGATATGGAAGCAGTTAAATTTTTAGTAGAAAATGCTGCTACCTCTATTCACTCATTATTGCAAATGGGAGTAGATTTCGATCGTACATCAACCATTGGCTATCGCCAAAATGCTCCTTTAGCCATGACTTTAGAAGCAGCTCATTCCTTTCCTAGAGTGCTTCATGCCGCCGACACCACAGGAAGAGCGATCGTATCTATTTTAAGACAGAAAGTGTTAGAAAGTAATCAGATTCAAGTATATGAACAGGCTTACGCCCTCAGTTTATGGTTAGATGAGAGTCAAAATAAATGTCAAGGGCTGAGTTTACTTCATGAAAATCAAATTCATTGGTTATCGGCAAAAGCCGTTATTTTAGCCACTGGTGGTGGAGGACAAGTTTTTGCTCAAACCACAAATCCTCAAGTTAGCACCGGGGATGGAGTTGCGTTAGGTTGGCGTAGCGGTGCTATTTTAAGAGACTTAGAATTTGTGCAATTTCACCCCACAGCATTAAATATTACTAATGCACCTCATTTTTTAATTAGTGAAGCGGTAAGGGGAGAAGGTGCTCATTTAATTGATGAGAAAGGAAAACGTTTTGCCTTTGACTATCATGAGAAAGGAGAATTAGCACCAAGAGACGTAGTTAGTCGGGCTATTTACAGTCATTTACATAAAATTAGTCAAGATCCAGCTCATGGTAAAGTTTACCTTGATTTGCGTCCAATTCCTCGTTCTCGCATCGAATATCGTTTTCCGAATATTATCAATAAATGTCAACAATGGGGGATAGATTTATTTTCCCAACCAATTCCCGTCTCTCCTGCCGCTCATTATTGGATGGGGGGTGTCGCTGTTAATCTTAATAACGAAACTTCCATTAAAGGTTTATATGCCATTGGCGAAACCGCTAGTACCGGTGTTCATGGAGCCAATCGTTTAGCCAGTAATTCTCTGTTAGAATGCGTAGTATTTGCTGAAAGTTTCCGCCATTTATCTTTACCTTCAGGGGATGAATTGGTATCAACAACGATTAATTATCAACAGATTAAGGATGATTGGCAAGAAGAAATGGAATTAATTGCTAATATTCGAGAGAATTTACCTGTCGCAGTATGGGAAGGGGCAGGAATTTGTCGTACTGAATTAGGGTTACAAAAGGCGATCGAACAAGTACAACATTGGCGGAATCAACTAAAAACACTCTCAATTTGTCAATTAATTATCAATATTGCACCATCACAATCTTATGACTTAACCTCACCTATAAGGGAACAAAAATTAAAACTAGCGGCCGAAACCCTTAACTTAATTGATGTTGGTTATTTAATCCTCAAAAGTGCCGCTTTTCGCACCGAAAGTAGAGGAGGGCATTATCGTCTTGATTATCCCAACACTGATGATAACTGGCAAACTCATACTTTAGTTCAAGGTGAAAATTGGACTACATTACCATGATAAAAAGAACTGATAGGAAAAAAATCGATTTTTCTTGACTTTTTTCATTTTGTTCGTCAAAATAGAAGATATTAATTTTATAATTGAAATCTTAATGTTTACATCTAAAAATTAAAATATTCCAATTATCTAAATTTTAACAAAAATGTCAAGACGTGTCAAGGGATAAGCCCAATTTTTGGCAATTTTTTTAGTTAATCAGAAAAATTAATGGTTGTTTGACTACCTTTGGTTTCTGTTAGGTTTTCTGCTGATTTTAACACTTCTAAGACTAATTTTAGATCTAATCTTTTTTGTTCTTCGATTATCTCTCTTACAGTTATTATAGAGATTTTATCGACAGGATTACTCATAAATTTACTTTGATAAATACCTGCTTCTTTAGCAGTTTTAATCATGTCTTTTGTGGGCTCGTTGAGAGTAATAAATATCCCTAGGGTAGCTTGGTTTATGGCAATTGTGCCTAATAAATCCCTAATATCACCTGATTTTACCTTACCTGATTTAACTTGAATAATAATTTTGTCAGGGGTATCTTTACCACTATCAAAAAATGCGATGCCGTCAATGCCTTTATCTGCACCTTTTTTATCGTTAATAGTTGCTCTATTATTAGTGTAGGTTAAAACCGCCCATTTTTCAAATTCTTTACGAGTTCTGTCGTCTTTTTTCAAAGCTAAAGCGGTGGCAGATTCCATATCTTTAGGAATACCATTAAGGGTGATATTTTCTAAAACTTTTTTACCAAAACTATCTTCTAATCGTTTCAAGATTAAACTAATACTTTGATAAGTTATATCAATGCCAATCCAATTTCGGTTTAATTTTTGGGCAACGGCGATAGTTGTACCGCAACCGCAAAAAGCATCTAAAATAAGGTCATTTTCGTTACTACTAGCTTTAATTATGCGATCTAACAATGCTTCTGGTTTTTGGGTAGGATAGCCTAATCTTTCTTTTGCAGTATTAGTTAAAATTGGCATCTGCCACCAATCAAAAGGAATACGCCCTAATTCATGTTTTCTTTTATATGCTTTTCCGTTAATAATTTTATGCTCAACTTTTTCTGGAGAAGAATATTCTTCCCTGACTAAATCAACATTAAAGGTAAATTTATTAGTGGATTTTCGATACATCAAAATAATATCATGTTTTTTAGAAAAATGAGATTTACTTGCTCCTCCTGAACCATAACACCAACTAATTTCGTTAACATAATCACCGCCTTGAGAACAAAAAATAGCATCTAATATTATTTTTAAATAATGACTTGCAGTAGGATCACAATGAAGATAAAAACTACCTGTTGGCTTTAAAACTCGATGAATTTCGACAATTCTTAAAGTCATATTTACTAGATAAGCAAATAAACTTCCTTTACCTAAAACTTTTTCTAAACCACATATTAAATCGATACTTTGGTTAGTGAAATTGCCGTGATAATTTTCCTGAATTTCAGCTAAACCAAGATTAGCTAAATCATCCCATGTCCAAGTATCAATAAAAGCCTGAGCTTGGGCTGGATCTTCTTTACCGATATTATTATAAATTTGGTTATAATTGCGCTTAGAATTAAAGGGCGGATCAATATAACATAAATCCACCGATTCATCTTTAATATGTCGTCTTAAAACTTCTAAATTATCGCTATAAAATAGTTGATTATTCATGATTATTGCAGTTAATTTTTACATCTAAAAGATCGGTTAAGATTTGTAATGATAACGAGCTTGTAAAAAATAAATACGGTTTTCTGTTACTTTATAAACGAGACGATGTTCTAAATCAATACGCCTTGACCAAATATCTGCGCTAATGTATTTTAATGCTTCGGGTTTACCAATACCAGTAAATGGTTCACCATCAAGAATATCAGCTACTAAATCAAGGATTTTATCTCCTTTTTTCGAGTCGTGACGATACCAATAGGCTAAATCTGCTTTAAAATCAGGACTAAACAAGGGAATATAACCTTTATAACTGATTATCTCTCCTTTTGATGAATTTTTAGGCTTTTTCGGACTCAATGCCTAACTCCTGTTTTAATTCTGCTATGGTTTGAGGGGAGGCTTCTGATTGATTACTCCATTCTAAAGCTCGAAAGAATATTTTAGCGTTTTCTGGCGATCGCAGTAGGTAAATAGATTCTAAGAGACTAGAAAGCTCATTTTCAGCAATAAGAGCGACATTTTTGCCATTACGCCGCTTGATGACGACTATTTCACTGTGATTATGAACTTGATCTAAAATAGTGGCTAAATTAGCCCGAAGATGAGAATAACTGGTATCTATACTTAACATGAGTTAATAAAATAGCTTGTACAGTTATATTGTACTTGTTAGAGTTAAATAAATATCGCTTACTCTTATGATTGTTTGACATAAATCAACTAAAGAGAATCGTTATGAAAAACTCGATGCAGAACTCTGATTAAGGTAGAATAAAAGGTTAGATAAAATATAATCAGAATTAATCATGTCCGTTAGAGTTAGAATCGCACCATCTCCTACAGGTAATTTACATATAGGTACAGCGCGTACAGCCGTATTTAACTGGTTATTTGCTAGACATAATGAAGGTACATTTATATTAAGAGTTGAAGATACAGATTTAGAGAGATCAAAAGCTGAATATACGGATAATATTAAGTCAGGATTGAGTTGGTTAGGGTTGAATTGGGATGAAGGGCCTTTTTTTCAGACTGAGAGATTCGATTTTTACCGTCAAGCCATCCAAACTTTACTTGAGAAGGGTTTAGCTTATCCTTGTTATTGCACTTCTGAAGAATTGGAAGCCATGAGAGAAACTCAAAAAGCTAATAATCAAGCTCCTCGTTATGATAATCGTCACCGTAATTTATCAACACAAGAGATTGCTAAATTTGAAGAGGAAGGGCGTAAACCGGTGATTAGATTTAAAATTGAAGATCATGAGCAAATTATTTGGCATGATTTAATTAGAGGTAAGGTGTCATGGCAGGGTAGTGACTTAGGCGGTGATATGGTAATTGCACGCACCCCTGAAAAAGATGGCGATGGCTTCGGAAAAACCGTATCTAATTGATCAGTAGTGGATGATGATATTGACATGAATATTAGTCATGTAATTCGAGGAGAAGATCATATTGCTAATACAGCGAAACAAATTTTATTATATCAAGCATTAGCTGCAAAAGTGCCAGAATTTGCCCATACTCCTTTAATTTTGAACTCTGAAGGCAAAAAATTATCGAAACGTGACGGTGTAACTTCTATTGATGATTTCCGCAAAATGGGATTTATCGCCCCAGCATTGGTAAATTATATGACATTGTTAGGATGGACTTCTCCTGATGGAGAGGAAATTTTCACCCTTGAAGAAGTGGCAACTAAGTTTAGTTTAGAAAGGGTAAATAAGGCAGGAGCGAAATTTGATTGGGATAAGTTAGATTGGTTAAATAGTCAGTATTTGCATAAGTTATCTCCTCAAGAATTATTACCGTTATTAATTCCTTTTTGGCAGGAAGCCAATTATCAATTTAATCTTGATGGTGATAGAGATTGGTTATTAACACTTACTACTTTAATCGCACCTAGTTTAACTCGTCTAACTGATGGAGTAAAAGAAGCTAAATTATTTTTCACTGAGGAGATTACTTTAGCAGAAGATGCTCAAGAATTTCTTACTCAAGAAGGAGTTAAACAGGTTTTAGAAGCGGTAATTAACGCCACAAAATCTCACTTGACTTTCGAGGAAGCTAATGATATTATCAAACAAGTTACTAAGGATTTCAAAGTCAAAAAAGGTTTAGTAATGCGATCGCTTCGAGTCGGTTTAACTGGTGAATTACACGGTCCTGATTTAATCCAAACATGGTTATTATTAAATCAAAAAGGCATTGATAAAACGAGAATGGAGTTAGCTGTATAGTCAAAGAGGGAAGATGTCACGCTGTTTCTAAGGCAAAGGATAAACCACAAGTACAATGATTAGAAATATCAGGATTTTTAAATTGAAATGCACCTCCCATTAAATCTTCGGCATAGTCTATTTTTAGATTTTGTAAATATTGATAACTATGAGCATCCACAAGAATGATAATGTCTAATAGAGCAGAAAATTGGCGATCGCCTTCTTGGGGGTGGGATTCCAAATTCAAATCATAGACATAATCAGCACAACCGCCTTTTTTAAGTAGTATTCTTACATAGTTGTTATTTATTTCCAAACTTGCTCGTAATCTTTTTACTTCAGCGATGGCATTTTCCGTCAGATTAATCATAAATAGTGATTAGTGATTAGTTGATAGTGAATAATTAATAGTGAATAGTTGATAATTAATCGTTGTGAAACAGACATTTTGCCCGTAATTCTAAATTCTAAATTCTAAATTCTAAATTTATTGTCTTGCGTAATCATCCTGAAAACGAATAATATCATCTTCCCCTAAATATTCGCCATTCTGCACTTCAATTAAAATTAATTTAATCACCCCCGGATTTTCGAGACGATGAGAAGTACACTGAGGTACATAAGTAGATTGATTAGAAGCTAAAATTTTCACTTCGTCTCCACATTCAACTTTTGCCGTACCAGAAACGACAATCCAGTGTTCACTACGATGATGGTGCATTTGTAGGCTTAAACGATGACCGGGATGAACTTCAATACGTTTAATTTTATATCCCGGGCCTTCTTCAAGGGTGGTAAATGTACCCCAAGGGCGAGTTTCAGTAACGTGGTTTTCCGTAGAATAACCTTGAGTAGTTAAATTGGGTTGATCTTGAAGTTTAACCATAATAGTTTAAATATTTTCGCAATAATCTTAACTTAGAATAACAATAGTTTAAGGTTGTGAATTATTAATTATCAAAAATTGATTAGAGAAATAAAAATGCAGTTACATTTATGTACTTGGATGGAAGTAGAAACTTATTTACAAAATAGTGATGCTATTATTATACCCATTGGATCAACGGAACAACATGGGCCTACCGGATTAATTGGAACAGATGCCATTTGTGCCGAAAAAGTTGCTATGGGGGTGGGAGAAAACCTTAAAGCTATAGTAGCACCAACAATTAATGTGGGGATGGCTCTCCATCATACAGCTTTTACTGGTACTATTAGCCTACGCCCAACAACTTTGATCCTTTATCTTCAAGATTATGTAACTTCTTTAGCTAAAGCCGGTTTTCGTAAGTTCTTTTTTATTAATGGTCATGGTGGTAATATTGCCACTTTAAAGGCTGCTTTTTCCCAAATTTATGATCATTTAGATAGTTTAAATTTAACTAATAGTGATCAAGTTAAGTGTACCATTGCTAATTGGTTTATGAGTCGAGAAGTTTATCAGTTAGCCAAAAAATTATATGGTGATGAAGAAGGCTCTCATGCTACTCCTTCAGAAGTTGCTTTAACTCAATTTGTGTACCCTGATTTGATTAAAAATGCACCCTTGAGTAAAGAAGTGGGTAAAGGACATTCAATTTATGGAGCAAGGAATTTTCGTGAGTGCTACCCTGATGGTAGAATGGGATCAAATCCTGCTTTAGCTACTCCAGAACACGGTCAACAGTTCTACGAGTTGGCTGTAAAAGAACTAACTGAAAGTTATCTTGAATTTATTAGTTAAACAGGTTAGACAACCTTATTTTGTTAAGTATATTAAATCACACATGAAATCATATATTGCGGCGGCAGTTTGCATGACTAGCACTCCTGATGTTGACAAAAATTTAACTCAGGCAGAGGAATTAATTGAATTAGCAGTTAATCAAGGAGCAAAATTAATTGGTTTACCTGAAAATTTCTCGTTTTTGGGGAACGATCAAGCAAAGATTGCACAAGTAGAAACCATTGCTGCTATGAGCGAAAAATTTTTGATTCGTATGGCACAACGTTTTCAAGTAACCATACTAGGGGGTGGGTTTCCTACCCCTTTTATCGATGATAAATCAAAAGCTCATAATACTGCCATTTTAATTGATCCTAATGGTTTAGAACTGATTCGTTATGATAAGGTGCATTTATTTGATGTTAACGTGCCTGATGGTAATAATTATCATGAGTCTAACACCGTTCAAGCTGGTTCTACTTTACCTTCTGTTTATGATAGTGGTGATTTAGGTAAATTAGGTTTATCTATCTGTTATGATGTCCGTTTTCCTGAAGTTTATCGTCATTTATCCCGTCAAGGTGCTGAAGTTATTTTTATTCCTGCTGCTTTTACTGCTTATACTGGAAAAGATCATTGGCAGGTTTTATTACAAGCAAGAGCCATCGAAAATACAGCTTATATAATTGCCCCCGCTCAAACTGGAAATCATTACGCTCGTCGTTTTACCCATGGTCATGCTATGATTATCGATCCTTGGGGTTCAATTTTAGCTACTACGGGTGCTCAAACTGGTGTTGCGATCGCCGAAATTAATCCTCAAAGATTACAGCAAGTACGTCAACAAATGCCTTCTTTACAACATCGTGTTTTTTAATTAAGACACTCCCCTCCATAAGCAGGGGATTTTCACTTATGGTGAGTAGGAAAGCAAAATTAATCCTACATTTTATTTTTGGGCTTATAGAAAAACAAGAACTAACAAGGAGTTTAAACCCCTTGCCTTGCCTAGATAAAATTGATTTTGCACTGGTAGTTATTGATAAGTGGAAATGTCAATAAATTATTCTACAGTAATAGTACCTGCCATTCCAGCACCACGATGAGGCTCACAGTAATAAGGATATACCCCTGGTTCAGAAAAAGTAGTTTCAAAAGATTCACCTGCGGAAAATGCTAAACCTTTATGACTCAATTTAGCCGTATTTTTTACAGAACTATCAAAAACTACATTATGAGGAGCTAATTTATTATTTACCCATTTAACAGTATCACCAGTTTGAATGGTTATTTTTGCCGGTTGAAAAGCTAATGCACCAGTATCAGCACCCATTTTTACTTCTACTGTATTAGCTTGGGCAGGGTTGATGGTTGAAAAAATCATCGTCACAGTTAATAGTAAGGAAGAAAAGAATAAACCTAATTTTTTAATCATTTTTGTCATAATTTTTTCTAATTTTTTCTTGACTCGATCTTATCATGAACTTTGACCGCTTGTCATTTTTCATTCTAAAAATTTTTTTGATTTTTTCCTTGTATTAAAAGTCTTTTATGGGTTACAATTATTATTGACTCGGACTTATGCAATCGTGACGCTCAAACCTTGTCAGGACCGGAAGGTAGCAGCAATACGGGATGCTTATGGTGGGCGTAGGCTTCGGGTCTTCATTTTATAACTTTAATCTTCTAAGGCTTCAACTCTTCAAGTTGCCTCAGAGTTTTACAGCCCCTTTAATCCTAATACCTAACACATCAGTGCTTAATCTTAGTTAAGATAATAGTAACCGTAGATGAAGTTAATTCTATGTTTTATTTCATTCGATTGTTAGTTATTCTATTTTTTGTGTTATGAATAAAGTTGTAGTTGGTTTGTCTGGTGGTGTTGATAGTTCCGTAGCAGCCGCTAGTTTACAAAGTCAAGGTTACGAAGTTGAAGGTTTAACTCTTTGGTTGATGAAAGGAAAAGGACAATGTTGTTCAGAAGGCATGGTAGATGCCGCTTCAATTTGCGAACAATTGGGTATTCCTCATCATGTTGTCGATACTCGTGATTTATTTCAAACTTATATTGTTGATTATTTAGTTTCAGGTTATCAAGCCGGTGTAACTCCTTTACCTTGTTCTCAATGTAATCGTGTAGTCAAATTTCCACCTATGCTAGAATATGCCAAAAATACCCTCGGTATTGATAAAATCGCTACGGGACATTATGCCAGAATTGAATATGATCCTCAAAGCCATCGCTATCAATTATTAAAAGCTATTGATGATACTAAAGATCAATCTTATTTTCTTTATGATCTTACTCAAGAATTATTAGCTGATGTAATTTTACCTCTGGGGTATCAAACCAAAACTGAAACTAGAATAATGGCAAATAAATTTAAACTGACAACGGCACAAAAACCCGATAGTCAAGATTTATGTTTAATTGAAAGTCATGGTTCAATGAAAGATTTTTTAGATAAATATATTCAACCAAAACAAGGACAAATTGTCGATTTACAAGGTACTGTTTTAGGTGAACATGACGGCATACATCACTATACTATCGGACAAAGAAAAGGCTTAGGAATTGCTTATGCAGAGCCTTTATATGTGGTCAAACTCGATCCTATAATGAATCAAGTTATTGTGGCAACCCGAGATCAAGGAGGTGCAACGGAATGTATTGTCAGTGGCATGAATTGGGTTTCGATCGCCCAACCTCAAAATCCTATCAAAGCGGAAGCTAAAATAAGATACCGTAGTATTGCGAAAAGTGTAAATGTTATTCCTTTAGATCATCAAAGGGTTAAGTTAGTGTTTGATGAGCCCCTATTTGGTATTACTCCAGGTCAAGCAGCAGTATTATATCATGGTGATATACTTTTAGGTGGTGGAATTATCGATCGAAATTAAGTATTACTTAATATTTGTATTTGTATCATACAATTATCGGTGGGAGAGGGAAGAGTTTTTGACAATTTATAGCCTTAAATGGATTATTTTATAAATAAATTTTATTAAGTGACATAAAAAAGCAAAAAGTCAGTTACAATATATAATATTCAACGATGATTTTTTATAATTAAACTATGAAAAAAAGTATTAAATTTTTCCTATTCATCATTTTAAGTTTTTCTTTTGTCCTTAGTAAAGATCATCACGTTTTTGCTCAATCAAATAATATTCCTAAAGAACTTTTAGAAGTAGTAACTAAGATAGATTTAGCGGCTAATAATCAGGATTTAAAATTAATTGAACAAAATATTTCCCCTAAATTCACTACTGAGGATGGCTTAAATTATGAAAATTTTACTTCTTCTTTAAAAAACTTATGGTCAAAATATAAAGACTTAAAATATACCACTAAAATTGAATCATGGAAACAAAATCAAGATCAATTAGTAGCAACTACTATTACTAATATTCAAGGTAGTTATGATATTAATGGGAAAAAATTTACGTTAAATTCTGAGATAAAATCAGAACAATATTTTTTAAATAATCAATTAATAAAACAAAAAATATTAACTGAAAAAAATGAAGTTACATCGGGGGAAAAACCACCCATAGCAACTGTTAATTTACCTCAGAAAGCTCGTCCAGGTCAAGAATTTGATTTTGATGTTATTTTACAAGATCCCATCGGTTCTTATAGTGTATTAGGAGGAGTTTTAGAAAATAAAATAGACTCTTCACTATATTTAAAACCTTCAACTTTAGAGTTAGATACTTTATCGGCAGGGGGCATTTTTAAACGTGTAAAATTACCGATGACACCAGAAGATCATTGGTACTCAGTAATTTTGATTAATACAGATGGCATGAGAATGATTACTCAAAGGGTTAATGTCGAAGGATAAGTATTAGAAAACTTTTAAGCAAATATAGACATATATACCTTAATTTAGACTATTATCTGTTAGAATCAAGATAGTTAAATATTAATTTAATCAAATGAAACTATCAGATTATGCAAAAAAACTCGGAGTGTCTTATAAAACTGCTTGGCGGATGTGGAAACGAGGAGAAATAAAAGCAACTCAATTAGCTACTGGTACGATTATTGTTGCTACACAAGAAATATTACCTCAAGGTGTTGCTATATATACTCGTGTTTCTAGTGCTGAAAATAAATCTAACTTGGATTCTCAAGCAGAAAGATTAAAAGCTTATTGTATAGCTAAAGGTTATCAAATCAAATACATTGTCAAGGAAGTTGGCAGTGGAGTAAATGATAATCGGAAAAAGTTAATTGAATTACTGCGTAAAGATGATTATTCTTTAATTATTTGTGAGCATAAAGATAGACTAACTAGAGTCGGATTTAACTACTTAAAAGTATTACTCAATAAACAAGGTAAAGATATAGAAGTAGTTAACTTAGCTGAAGAAAGAAAAGATGATTTAATGCAAGATTTTGTGGCAATTATTACTTCTTTTTGTGCCAAACTTTATTCTATAAAAAGACGCACGCATAAAACAGAATGCTTAATTCAATGTTTAAAAGAAAACCAAGATGAAATTAGTCAAAAGGCATCTTAACTAATGATTCCTAAGATAAAATTAATTTTAGAGCCAATGATTGAATCAAATTAGAATCGATTTGTAGAATTAATTCTTCTGGACTATATTTACCCTCAAAGGCTTCTAAAGATGCTTTTCTGATAGCTGTGTCAAAGGCATCCATAATGATTTCTTTTAATTCTTCTTCAGTGGCATAATAACCTCCTGATTTACGTCTTTTATTAATTTTTTTAATTTCTTTAATAAAATTATAAATAGAAAAATCCCAAGAGCGAGTAGTTCTTTTTTTAGCTTCTTGTTTAACTAAATATAATAATAAAATAACTGCATAACTAAAAATTTTATTTAGTTTATCTTCTTTCAACATTTCTTCTAATTCGGCTACAAATTCAAGGGCTTGATCTAATTTTTTTTCCTCTATATATTTACGTAAAGTTAATAATTCTTCCATTATTTTTGTAATCTTAAATAACGACAACATTTTAACTCATTTCTTCTTGTTTCAAATTCTTCTTATTCCTTAGTATATTAATGAAAATGTTCTGTTTTTCAAGTGAATTTTGTGTTGATACCTCATAATGAGAGAAAAGGTTATATATTATTTCTAATCAGTATTTTGACACTCCCGTGCCTGAAGGCGATGGGATTCTTGGTTCATAGAGGTTGCTTACCTTGACAGGTATCACTACCAATCAAAATAGAGGCATCCTCTAATCTTAAAAAAATATTCACTGCACCCTAAAAGGTGTCGCAATACATCCCACCCTTGAAAGAGGCGATGCTCTTTGCGAAGTTTTTGTAAAAAAAAAATTTGACCTATGCTATTATCCAGTAAAACCCTGCCACAATTTTTTATTTCTTTTATTTGTCTTAGTGTCGCTCTCATGCAACCAGTTTTAGCACAAGAACCAATTTTAAAAACTATCACCGTTACTGGGCGAGGAATCGAAAGAATACCTGCTACTGTTGCCAATGTGCAATTAGGAGTAGAAATTGAGGGAAAAAATGCCACTCAAATTCAGCAAGAAGTAGCTAAACGCACAATATCTTTAGTGGAGTTATTAAAATCTAGTAATGTACAAAGATTACAAACTACTGGCGTTCAGTTACGTCCTAATTATAATTACAATAATAATCAAAGAGAATTAACTGGTTATGTTGCTACTAATTTAGTGAGTTTTGATTTACCTATTGATAAGGTAGGACGTTTATTAGATGATAGTGTCAAAGTAGGAGCAACTCGTATTGATAATGTTAGTTTAACGGCAACGGAAACAGCTATTACTCAAGCTCAACAACAAGCGTTAATTAAAGCTAGTCAAGACGCACAACAACAAGCGGCAACGGTGTTGAAAGCCTTAAATTTAACTCCCCAAGAAATTATTACTATTAACATTAATGGTGCAAATGTTCCGAATCCGATAGTGAGGGAAGCAATGGCAGATAAATTAGTTTCTAATGTAGCTAGTACGCCTGTAATTGCTGGAGAACAGGAAATTTCTGCTTCTGTTACTTTACAAATTCGCTATTAATTTCGGTTAATTCTCCCTCTTAAATTTATTTAGTTGGCGTAATACTCCTAATTATTCATGACAAATAATCTCCTCAATACTCAAAGTTTATATTTACGAAAACACGCTTATAACCCCATTAATTGGCATTTTTGGGGAGAAAAAGCGTTAAATCTCGCTAAATCTGAAAATAAACCCATTTTCCTTTCTATCGGTTACTCTAGTTGTCATTGGTGTACTGTTATGGAAGGTGAGGCTTTTTCTAATGAGGCGATCGCAGAATACTTAAATAAATATTTTGTAGCGATAAAAGTGGATCGAGAAGAACGTCCTGATATTGATAGTATCTATATGACGGCATTGCAGATGATGACAGGGCAAGGGGGATGGCCTCTGAATATATTTTTGTCACCTGATGACTTAGTACCTTTTTATGGTGGTACATATTTTCCCATTGAACCTCGTTATGGCAGACCAGGATTTTTACAGATATTGCAATCTCTCCATGATTTTTACCATCAACAACAGGATAAACTAACAGCACTAAAAAGCGAAATTGTCAAGGGTTTAACCAGTAATTCTCAGATAATTTTTACTCCCAATAGTCAGTTAACTCCTGAATTGTTGAGTCAAGGTATCGAAAATAATAGTAAAGTAATTGCTCGTAATGATTACGGTTCGCCTCGTTTTCCGA
Source organism: Geminocystis sp. GBBB08 (assembly GCF_016743215.1). GTDB lineage: Bacteria > Cyanobacteriota > Cyanobacteriia > Cyanobacteriales > Cyanobacteriaceae > Geminocystis. The sequence continues at coordinate 4,434 of NZ_VRZC01000043.1, read as the reverse complement.
TGATGCCCTATACTAATCTTACTTTACAAGGCTCGATTTCCAATAGTGATTGTCATGATTTAGCCATCAAAAGAGGTATTGATTTAGTTAACGGTGGTATTTATGATCATGTTGGCGGTGGTTTTCATCGTTATACTGTTGATGCGTCATGGACTGTTCCTCATTTTGAAAAAATGCTCTATGATAATGGGTTAATCATGGAATTTTTGGCGAATTTGTGGAGTAGTGGTGTCGAAAAACCAGAAATTAAACTTAGTTGTGAAGGAATTTTAAGCTGGTTAAAAAGAGAAATGACTGCTGATGAAGGTTATTTTTATGCTTCCCAAGATGCTGATAATTTTACTAACATTAATGATATTGAACCAGAAGAAGGAGATTTTTATGTCTGGGATTATCAACAGTTAAAGGAAATTTTATCAGAAGAAGAATTTAAGGCTTTTGAGGATACTTTTATTATCAGTGAAAGGGGTAACTTTGAAGGTAAAAACGTTTTACAAAAAAAAGAAGAAAAACCCATTACTACTCTTATAGAAAATGCTTTAGAAAAACTATTTCTTATTCGTTATGGTGACAATTCAGCTAGTTTAACTAAATTTACTCCTGCTAAAAATAACCAAGAAGTAAAAAGTATCCATTGGCAAGGGCGGATTCCTACTGTTACTGATACAAAAATGATTCTCTCATGGAATAGTTTAATGATTTCTGGATTAGCAAGAGCTTATAGTGTTTTTCGTGATAAAAATTATTTAGATTTGGCTAAAAAAGCAACTAACTTTATTTTAACTAATCAATGGCAAAACGATCGCCTATATCGACTTAATTATGAAGGAAAAGTGAGGATTTTAGCCCAAGCAGAAGATTACGCTTTTTTTATCAAGGCTTTATTAGATTTATCTCAATATTCTGATAATAATTATAACTATTATTTAACTCAAGCCATAAAAGTACAACAGGAATTTGATCTTTATTGTGGTGATACCAAAGATGGCGGTTATTATAATAATGCTAATGATAATTGTGCCGATTTATTGTTGAAGGAAAAAAGTTATATCGACAATGCCACTCCCTCAGCTAATGGTATTGCCATTACAAATTTAGTAAGATTAGGATTATTAACAGACAATTTAGAGTATTTAGAAAAAGCGGAACAAATCTTAAAACTCTTTAGTGATATTATGGCGAAATCTTCTGTTAGTTGTCCTAGTTTATTTGTTGCTTTAAACTGGTATTTACAAGGCACAAGTGTAAAAACTACCCCAGAAATTAAATCACAAATTGAGCAAAAATATTTACCGACTACGGTATCTCGAATCACGGAAAATTTACCATCTAATACTATTGGAATTGTTTGTCATGGTTTATTTTGTTTTGAACCTGTCATAAATATAGATCAATTATTAAAATTATTGCAAAATTTAAGCCATGAGTAATAACCAAAATCTATGTTTAAAAGCAAATTTGGCATCAAGTTAATATTTTGATTACATAACTATCAAACTCGAGAGTACGGCGATCGCCACGAACCAGCCCTATACTCCTAAGAGTAAAAACGAGAATTTGAGCATCAGTAGGATAACCGATAACGGCTTAAAATAGATAAATTTTTGACTATTGTTGAATCTTTGTTTAAAAAACTAAATATTTTTAGGAATCAAAAAATAAGCGGATAGGGGGAATCGAACCCCCATCATTAGCTTGGAAGGCTAAGGTTTTACCACTAAACTACATCCGCAGGTTTTATCAAAGCACATTTATCATTATAACCAGAATTTTTTAATTTGGCAATGCTAATTCATAAAGAGTGTTAGGATGTTAATGAAAAAAGTTTTAAAAAGCCAATATTAAAGAGTGAGTGCAATATGACTATTAATGTTAATTTTTTTAATGATCTAGTGGTAAATATCAATAGTAATGATACAACTTTTAATTTATTTCAATTTTTTGACGATCCTTTTACTACGGGGAAGGTTGCTAAATTTAAGTTACGAGAAAATTCTATTGGTACAGGAGAAATTAATGTATTACTTTTTGATCAAAAGGGAAAAGGTTCACCTATAACAGTAAATAATTTTGTTAAATATGTCAATGATGGAGATTATATTAATACTATTATTCATCGATCAATTCCTAATTTTATTATTCAAGGTGGTGGCTTTACTGTCAATAATTTAAGAGTTAATAATGTGCCAACAGATGCACCTATCCTTAACGAATTTAGCCCTGAGCGCTCTAATATTAGAGGCACTATTGCTATGGCAAAATTAGGCGGTAATCCTAATAGTGCTACAAGTCAATGGTTTTTTAATTTAGTGGATAATTCTAAAAATCTGGATAATCAAAATTCTGGTTTTACGGTTTTTGGTAAAGTTTTACCCGGTAATAATATACTTACGGTAGATGCGATCGCCAGTTTACCTGTGGTAGATGCCACTATTATCAATTCTGCTTTTACAGATTTGCCTGTAAATATATTTAAGGCGGATATTAACACTCTTGAAATTAATAATGATGACGATGTGGTTAGATTTGAAAATATTACCCTTAGCAATCTTCCTGAATTAACTTTTACCGTTGAAAATAATACTAATCCTAATCTTGTCACCGCCACAATTAATGAAAATGGTCGTCTTAAATTAGATTATGCTAATAATATTAAAGGTGTGGCAGACATTACGGTTAAGGCAACAAATTTATTAGGAGAATCTATTTTTGATACCTTAAAAGTTTCTGTAGTTAATAACTCTAATCTACCTACGGCTAATCTTAATACACCTTTCAATCGTTTTCAAAATAATAGTCGCCCGGGTACATATTTATTTGCTAGTGAAATAGAAAGCCGAAATATTCGTCAGAGTTTCGCCAATTTTGCGGAAGAAGGATTGGCTTTTTTTGTCGGAGATTCACCTGATGATAATTTAATTGTTTTCAATCGTTTCCAAAATACAGCAGTGCCCGGCACTTATTTATATGCCGGAGAAGCAGAAAGCCAAAATATTCGCCGAAATTTCCCTAATTTTGTTGAAGAAGGAATTGCTTTTTATGCTTATGGTGCAGATGCAAATAAGGGAGTTGATTTTTACCGTTTTCAAAATACCCAACAACCCGGTACTTATATTTTTGTAGCAGAGCAAGAAAGACAAAGTATTCTAGCTAATTTCCCTAATTTTAGGGAAGAAGGTGTTGCTTTTGAGGTGAAAGTTTAAATAAAACAAAAAGTAAAATTGGGAAAATAGCTATAGTAATAGTAAATAGTGTATAGTTAATAATGAATAGTAAATGGTAAATAGATAGTAAATAATCAATAGAGGGCGAGGAAGAAGGAAGAGGCAAAAATGGTTTTGATAGTTGGAATTTGAGTATGTAAATATATAATACTTCCTCACTTTTTGACTAAACAAGGGGTTTAAACCTCTCGCTAAAACTGAGCATTAGGTAATGTATTATACTTAAATCTTTGATTTTTATAGCTTTCAGATTCCCAACAGCAAACTTTAATTAATAAGTAGTTAATACTTAATTAAAAGTGCTGAAATAGGTATCTTGCTGAGTAATTAATTCCTAATTCCTAATCCTAGCCCCCTAAAATAAACTAAAAGGAGAGTATGATTTATGAATCAACCTAAAGATGTTCAAATTAGCAGTATCGGTTTAAATACAAGGGTTTTTCGCTCTCGCACATGGGATCGCTTAAAATTTGAGGTAGAATATGGTTTAAGTAGGGGTACTACGGCTAATTCTTTTATTATTGAAGGAGATAAAATAGCTTTAATTGATCCTCCAGGAGAATCTTTTACAGATATTTTTCTCTCAGCTTTAGATCAAAGAATCCCATTAAATAGCATCGATTATGTTATTTTAGGTCATGTAAATCCTAATCGATCAACTACTCTTAATAAGTTATTACAACAAGCTCCAAATATTACTTTTATTACTTCTAATACAGGTACAAAATCTTTACAAACAATCTTTAATAATACTTATCCTGAAACTATTAGCAAACATCCTCTAAATATTATTTCTGTTAAAAATGACTATGAATTAGACTTAGGAAAAGGTCATCTTTTAGAATTTATTACTACTCCCAATCCTCGTTATCCTGATCAACTTTTAACCTATGATCAACAAAGTAAAATATTTTATACTGATAAGTTATTTTGTGCCCATGTTTGCGGTGATCAAATATTAGATGAAGGTTGGAAAATTTATCAAGAAGATAGACGCTATTATTTTGATTGTGTCATTGCTCCTTATGCTACACAAATCATTAAAGCCATCGAAAAAATATCCCAAAAAAACGCCCATATTTACGCTACTTCTCATGGTCCTTTGGTAAGATATGGTTTAACAGAATTAACGGGTTTATATAGTCAGTGGTTAGAAAATCAGCTAAATCAAACCTTAAACGTTGCTCTTATTTACGCTTCTGCCTACGGT
>NZ_VRZC01000042.1 GCF_016743215.1 Geminocystis sp. GBBB08 | reverse complement strand
CTAATAACTACTAAATCAGTAATTTTGAGTCAGTTTTGAGTCAGTTACAAGTTATTTATAGTTTTGTCCTTGTCCAAATGTTATAAATAAAGAGTTACAGGGTATGGGGGCGGAGAGACTTGAACTCTCACGATCGATTAAGATCAACGGATTTTAAGTCCGTAGCGTCTACCATTCCGCCACGCCCCCTATAGGGTTTTTTGCTCACATTTTTTTATTATATCTGATCTTAATTAAAAATGCAAGGGAAAAGTAAAATTTTCTCAACAGACTCTTCTTGGTTTAGGTTTATATTGGTGAAAAAAAATTATCCTAAAAGTTAGTTCGGTTCATACTATGTCATAAAAGATAAAAGGTAAGTTAAATTAGTAAGTGTAGTTTAATAATTAAATTTTTTAAATACTATGACAACAACAAGTAATTTTCGTGATGCCATTAAAAAGGCCCAAGGACAGTCTTTAGTCGGACCTAATGTTATTAATAAAGCATTACCTTATCTTGGTGGAGGTTTAGTCTTAACGGCGGTAGGAACTTATGGTGGTTTGGGGATGATTCAATCCAACCCTAGTTTGTTCATGCCTACTTTTATCGGTGCAATCATTGCTCAATTAGTTCTCTTTTTTGTGGTTAGAGGTATTGCCGAAAGAGCTAATAACAGTACTGCTTTACCCCTTTTAGTCTTATATAGTCTTTTAACTGGTTATACCCTCAGTGGTATTGTGTTTGTCGCTTTAGGCACTGAAGGAGTGGGGCTTAATGGGGTGGCGATCGCCGCTTTAGGTTGTGGTATAACTTTCGTTATGGCAAGAAATATTGGTTCAAATTTAGGAGAAGAAGATGGATTAGCTTTAACCAAAACGGTACAATTAGGGATCATTGCTCTATTAGTAGTAATGGTTTTACAGTTAGTTTTGAGCTTTTTTGGTGTTTTTACCCCTAGCTGGTTAGAAATTGGAATTTCTGGAATAGGTGTATTTTTATTTGCTGGTGCATCGGTAGTTGATTTTTATATCATACCCCGTGCTTACCGTGATAATCAGTATTTATCGGCTGCTCTTTCTATGTATCTTACTTACATTAACCTTTTTGTTTTTATTCTCAGATTATTGATTGCTATTAATAGCCGGGACTAATTTTTCAAGTAATAGGTAACAGACAACGTTCATAAAATAAACTAGAAACTTTATTTGATCTGACTTTTATTTCAATTTATTGAACGCTGATTCTTAGCTTTTTGATTTTCTTTCAAGGCGGTTTATGGCTAGTGAATAGTTGATAGTGATGATGGGGTAATGAGGGAATAGGGTGATGGAGGGATGGGTAATAGTGTAAAAAAAAGAAAAGTTTTATTAGTAATTATCCCACTTTGAAATTTATTTCAAATCTAGTAGCTAACGTTATCTACAGATAACTAAATTTCTCTTTCTAATTCCTCATTCCTCATTAATTATTCCTCATTAATTATTAACTCCTTTCCCAAAAAACTTAGGAGGTTTTGTGGTGGTATAAACTTCGGTTTCTTTTTCTATACATTGTCTGACATAACCCGGAGTTTGTAACATTCCTAACAAGCTGATACCATCAAAAGAGCGAAAATCGTTAGTAGTTTTTTGTTCTAATAAACGATCTATTTTATCAGGATCAGGGCGGGTATCAAAGGATGATTCTGAAGCGATCGCAAAGCCCCATGATGAGCCATAAGTGCAAGTTGGGGCAAAATAAGAGTGAACATTGCTAAACACCTGTTTAAGAGTATTTACTAAACGTCCGTGAATATAAAGATTTGCAGGGGCAATAGGGCCAGCTTGTATTACAACAATGCCATTTTCTCGTAAAACTTGCTTCAACTGAGAAAAATATTCTTGAGTGAATAATTGAAAAGAAGGGCCTTCTTCGATAGGATCAGACAAGTCAGAAATGATAATATCCCATTTTGGCTCAGTGGTATCTAAAACATTAAAAGCATCACCGATAATTAATTCTAAACGAGGATCATCAAAAGAACCTTGGTGCATTTCTGGTAAATGTTCGCGACAGGCTTGAACTACATCGCCGTCAATATCCACCATCATCGCTTTTTTTACTGCATTCCAACGGAAAACTTCTCTAGTGGTTGCACCTTCTCCACCACCTAAAATCAAAATATTTTCTGGGTTAGGATGATTAATCATGGCTGGATGTACTAATGCTTCATGATATAAAAATTCATCACCTGTGCAAGATTGCCATTTACCATCTAATACTAAAGCTTTTCCATAAGCACCACTTTCCACAATATACATTTCTTGATAGGGAGTTTTTTTGTGGGCGAGAATACTGGTGATACCGTGAACATATATATCATAAGGGGTGATGTACTCACTAATCCATACATCTGCATTTAATTGAGATCCTGCCATGTTTTCTGAGCCTCCTAATTTTAGAGCAAACTTTCATTATAACTAAAAAAACATTTAAAAATCAAGTTTTTCGTAATTTGATTCCTGATAGTAATTAAAACTATTTATGAATTTAATCAAAATTATTTTTATTGGCGATCACTTTTAGGCATTAATTTTGATAATTGTAAGATTCTTAAATCAGTGATAGGATTGTACAAATTTAACCATTAAAACTTGTATTCTTCAATACAATCATCGCCAAATTAATTATGCTGATTACTAATCAAAGGAAAAAAATAGCCATAAAATATCTGAAAAATCTTTTTCTGAATGTGGATGATGGTGCTGATGTTATTCAAGGATTAACCACCATACCTAAAACTTTACCACCAAAATATTTTTATGATCGCCTTGGGTCTGAATTATTTGAAAAAATTTGCGATTTACCTGAATATTATCCTACTCGTACTGAAACCACAATCTTAACCAAAGCCTGTCAAGAAATTGTTGAAATAACCGGAATTTGTGAGTTAGTGGAATTAGGTAGTGGTAGCTCAACGAAAACCCGTTTGTTATTATCAGCTTATGATAATTTCGGTAAACCTTGGCAATATATACCCATTGATGTTAGTAGTGAGATTCTCAAAAATACTGCCTTACAATTGCATCAAGAATATAATAACCTCTCCATTTTAGGTTTAGTGGGAACTTATGAACAAGCTTTATGGCAACTTCCTCCATCTTCTTTACCTCAACGAATGATTATTTTTTTAGGTAGTACATTAGGTAATTTTACTGATGAGCAAAGCGATCAACTTTTTAATGAAGTAAGAGATATATTGACAATGGGAGATTATTTTTTATTAGGGATAGACTTACAAAAACCTATAGAGATTTTAGAAACAGCTTATAACGATAATCAAGGCATAACGGCGGCATTTAATTTGAATATGTTATCCCATCTTAACAATTGTTTTGAGGGTAATTTTGACATTGATTTATTTAAACATCAAGCAATTTATAATCAAGAAAAACAACAAATTGAGATGTATTTATCAGCTCAAAAAAGTCATAAAGTTAGATTAAATAAACTAGATTTAGAGATAACTTTTAAAGAAAGTGAGTCTATTTTAACAGAAATTTCTCGAAAATTTAAGTTAACAGAAATGCAAGATTTTTTAGGTAATTATCGTTTAAAAACTGTTAAATCTTGGACTGATGAAAATAAATATTTTGGTTTAATTTTAACTCAACTTTGTTCTTAGTTAATTCTTGATAGTTAGATTATTAAATAAAAAAGCTAAAGGTTATATTACAAATTTTATATTGGATTTGATTGTAAAAATTTCCATAAATTTTATCTGATTTTTGTTAAGGAGTTAAGAACACAAAAATGTTGATTTTAAATGATAGTTGTAAAGAAGATATTATTAATTATTTAACTGATTCATGGCAAACAGAAGACTTATTATTTAAAACTATTATTAATCCTGAAACTTTTTATCTCCATCCTGATTCTTTGCGCAATCCTCTTATTTTTTATTTAGGACATTCTGCGGTATTTTATGTTAATAAATTAGTCACCCTTGAGTTATTACAAGACAATCAAAGAATTAATCCCGATTACGAAAAATTGTATGAAAGAGGAGTAGATCCAGAAACACCAAGCGAATTACAAAAAGCGATCGCATCCATAAAATGGGCTAAAGTAGAAGAATTATGGCATTATCGTCACCAAGCCTACGAAACTATAATCAATATCATTGAAAAAACTCCTTTAACTTTACCTATAATTCCATCTAGTCACTGGTGGGGAATTCTCATGAGTATCGAGCATCAAAGAATACATATAGAAACCTCATCCATGTTAATTCGACAGTTACCCGTAGAATTGGTGAGAAAACCAAATCAATGGCATTATGCCAAATCTCAAGGGAAACCACCCCAAAACAAGATGATAACAGTAGAAGGTGGAATCGTTAGGTTAGGAAAGAAAATCAAAGATAATCTTTATGGTTGGGATATTGATTTTGGTGAAAGAGAAGTAATTATTAATCCTTTTCAAGTTAGTAAATATATGATTAGTAATAGCGAGTTTTTAGAATTTGTTAATGACGGAGGTTATAATAATAGAAATTATTGGCATGATATAGCTTGGCAATGGAAACAAGAAAATAAACTTACTTATCCTAAATTTTGGCGAAAATCAGCAGAAAATTATCGTTATCGATTAATGTTTGATGAAATAGAATTACCATTAGATTTTCCAGTGGAAGTAAACCACTATGAAGCCTCAGCTTATTGTCAATATTTAAGAGAAAAATCAGGTAAAAAATATCAGTTAATCAGTGAAGCACAATGGCAATTTTTGCAACAAAAAAGTAATGATCATATTAATAACTATAACCTCAATTTTAAATTTATTTCACCTCATCCTGTGGGGAGTTTAAAAACCTCAAAAAATCATCAAAATATTTACGATTTAAGAGGAAATATTTGGGAATGGTGTCACGATATTTTTACTCCTTTATCGGGTTTTAAACCTCATTATTTATACCCAGATTATGCCGCACCTTTTTTCGATAATCGTCATTATATGTTATTGGGCGGATCGTGGGCCACTAACGGTTATGAAGCAACACCTTATTATCGTAACTGGTTTCGTCCTTATTTTTATCAACACGCAGGATTCAGAATCATTATCACCTCTAAATAATGAGATTCTGTAAAATGACTCCTGAAAAAAGTAAAAGTCAAAAACGCTACAGCACTTTTCATTTGGGTGAACCACTTTATCACCCATTGAATTATGTTGGTCAAAATTTAAGAAATTTCTCCGCTGTCGAGAACCTAGAACTCAAAAAGAATTAGACAATAATATTACCGAAGCTATCGCACAAATCACAGAAGATGACATTTTTGGTTGGTTTGCACATTGTGGTTTATTCATTTGAAAAGTGCTGTAAGTCAATATTTTTTCTCCTCATCTTATAATATCCTCATCCCCATTCGGAGTAGCTTCGATTTGATTAATTAAAGTACCAATACTTTCAATTTCAATACTTACAGTATCCCCCACCCTTAAAGGTGCAATACCTTCGGGAGTACCTGTTAAAATTATATCACCGGGTACTAAAGTCATAATCTGTGAAATATATGCTACTAATTCCTCTGGAGAAAACACCATATTGGATAATAAAGTTAATTGTTTCGGCGGTTGTTCCTCATTTATAATGGTCTTTAATTTCGCCCCAGAAGTCAATTCTCTGACAATCCAAGGACCTAAAGGGCAAAACGTGTCAAATCCCTTCGCTCTTGTCCATTGTCCGTCTTTTTTCTGTAAATCTCTAGCTGTCACATCATTAGCGATGGTATAACCCCAAATTTTATTTTTTGCTTCTTCTATGCTACAATTTTTGGTTCGTTCTCCGATTACTAAAGCTAATTCTCCCTCAAAATCAACTCGTTGAGACTGTTTAGGATAAATAATCTTTTGTAAATGAGCAATCACCGAAGAAGGAGGTTTTAAAAAAATTAAAGGCTCTTTTGGCACTTCATCTCCCATTTCCGCCGCATGAGCTTGATAATTTTTCCCTACCGCTACAATCTTAGACGGTGCACAAGGAGCTAATAGATAATACTCAGATTCCTTTAAAACCTGATCCGTTACTTTCCCATTTAACCACGGCGGAGCATCTAACACTTCCACTGTCCGATTGAGTTGTAATTTACCATAGTAGGTTTGACCATTGGTAGTTTTTACCCTCACATAACGTTGTGCCATAATAACAAATATTGAATTTGAACTTAATTATAAAAAATTTTGCAATAATTTCTTTTTCTGTTATAAATATATAAGCAATATTGCTAAAAAGTATCAGTCAATTTGTTGGTTAAGATACAATAAATTAAAAATAAACCTTGCTTCTCAGGTTGTGGGAAGCCATTATAGTCCAAAAGGAGAAAAATACAGATGTCCAATACCTATGAAATGATGTTTATTTTACGTCCTGATTTAACTCATGACCAAGTAAATAAACAATTACATAAATATCGTGATTTACTCAAACAAAATGGAGCCCAAAAAGTTTCTATTGATATTTGGGGTAAACGTCGTTTAGCATATCCCATTCTCAAATTCCAAGATGGTATTTATGTTTTAACTTATTACACCGGTGACGGTAGTCAAGTAGCCATTATCGAAAGAGATATGCGCTTAAGTGAAACAGTAATACGTTATCTTACTAAAAAACTAGATAAAGGTTTTGAATTTGAAGAAAAAGATATTCCTGATTTACAAGCAACACCTGTAGTAGCTCCTATAGAGGCCCCCGTGCCACATACAGAGTCAAAAGTAGAACCCATTATCGAAGAATCCTCCTCTGAAGATGAAGCCACCGAAGAGGTTAAAAGTGAAGAAGTGGTAGCAGTAAAAGCCTAAATTTGATTTTGATGGAGGATAAAATAGCTTGATTAAACAAGGTAATGGATGGCGCATAGGATGGCAAGAAAAAGCCACAACTTATCAAGGCTTGATTGGCTCTCAACATTGGGCACTGGAGTTAACTTCTGAGGAAATGCACGATTTTCATCGTCTTCTCTTACAAATTTATCAAGCTATGACGGAGATAAATAGCCATCTCATGGAAGAAGAAACCATCTCCTGTGAGGTGGAAAGTGATTTAATGTGGTTAGGAGTACAAGGATACCCCCACAATTATTCTCTCCGAATTATCCTTCATCATCATCGTAGTTGTGAAGGTACTTGGTTAGAAAATGTCATTCAAGATCTAATTCAAGCCTCCCAATCTTTAGATATTTTTTGACTTGACAAAATTCTTTCTTTTTGTTATAATGGTAAATGCTTAGTTTACGGGGCGTAGCGCAGCTTGGTAGCGCACCACTTTGGGGTAGTGGGGGTCGTGGGTTCAAATCCCGCCGCTCCGATATGTCTGAATGCTTATTTTCAAGGGTTTTAAATAATCTTATTCCCAGAAACAAACAATATTTACTCAATTCTTACTCAAAATTGATAAAAAAACATTTTAGTAACTGTCAGTTAATACTTCTTAGATTTAGTATTATATATTTATCTATTAATTCTTTTGTCTATAATAGTCAAGATCAGAAAAACTAATCCAGAAATGATCCAGTTTTTTGATGAATTATCAAAAATAAGAAGAAATAATCAAGTACAAAACCTTAAAGTGAAGAGATGGTAAGGGTTGTAGGAAGTGGACGTATCCCGACTCGAACGGGAGACCCCATCGATGTCAACGATGTACTCTAACCAACTGAGCTATACGTCCTCACAAAAAATTATTATATCTTCAATTATTAGATCCTGCAAGAAAATTTTTGGCTTTTTATATTTTTTAAAACTATTCGTAAATTATTAACTGCCTAATTATCTTGAAGCAAAATTTAGGTGAGATGAAAGTACTATAATTACATTTAAAATGCAAGTGATAGTAGTGATATAATGTCATGGTTTAACATTTAAGAATAAATTAAACAGTCTTTGAGTCAATCACTAGAAATTCCTAAACTCGATACTTTGGCGCAAGAATTAGCCGCTATTCAGCAAACTAGCTCAAAAAAAATAGCTCTACTAGGTTCTCGCCATGTTCCACTTACTCATCAACATTTAATCGAAATGATGAGCTATGCTCTTGTGTTAGAAGGCAATAGAATCATTACCTCTGGCTCCTCTGGTACTAATTCAGCGGCGATACGAGGAGCGATGCGAGCCGATCCTAATTTGCTGACAGTAATACTACCCCAAAGTCTTGCTCGTCAACCGAGAGAATCACAAGATCAACTCAATCAGGTTATTCATCTGGTAGAAAATCCAGATTATGATCATCTCCCTTTAGGGGAAGCTAGTGCTATGTGTAATCGTGAGATTATTTCTCGTTGTCAGCAGTTAATTTGTTTTGCTTTTCATGATAGTCATACTTTAATGCAAACTTGTGACGAAGCTGACGAACAACGAAAATTAGTTACTCGATTTTATTTTGATTAACAGTGCAACAAGTTTGGTTTTACCGCAGGAGGCTTAAGGCAAATTATGTTATTTTGTCTTGTCTCATGCTGTTATTTATGTCTTCTGATAAACTGTTAAAACAAATTTCATTAATTGGCGATCGCAAAATAAAGAGGGAAAATCATTATTGAAGTCATGAGTAAAGGATAAAGATATGAGATAATTAAGTATTGTTAACAAAATTATCAACCAACTTATTATATTTCGTGGATAAACTTCGCACTGTTTCCGACACTAAAAGAAATTTTTATCAGTATCATAATCGTCCTATTAACTCTATATATCGCCGTGTGGTAGAGGAATTAATGGTAGAAATGCACTTATTATCGGTGAATATTGATTTTCGTTCTGATCCTATTTATTATTTAGGAGTATGTCAGAGTTTTACTCAATTTATGAATGGTTATACTCCAGAATCGGAGAAAGAATCTATTTTTAGAGCTTTATGCCAATCTATCGGCGATAATCCCCAAGAATATATTAATAAATCTGAGATAATACTTAATTTTGCTACTCAAAAATCTCCTCAAGATTTAATTAATTGGTTACTGTCTCCTAACAATGATAATGGTTTAAATGCCATTGCTGATCATTGGCGTTATGCTTTAGATAATCCCAAGTTTAAATATAGTCGTTTATTTGCCATTGGATTTTATACTTTATTAGAAAAAAGTGATCCTGAAATTGTTAAAAATGACGAAACATTTGCAGAGTTAATTAAACCTTTAACTGAAAAATTGAACTTACCTACTGATAAACTTAAAAAAGACCTAGATTTATACCGTAGTAATATCGAAAAAATGACTCAAATGCTAGTAGTTTTAGCAGAGACTTTAGAAGCTAGTAAGAAAAAAAGACAAGAACATTTAGAATTTAGAATTTAGAATTTAGAAATGAGGAATGAGGGGGAAAAATTAAATTATCAACTATTAACTATTAACTATTAACTATTAACTATTTTATGTTGGATTTAAAAAAAATTAGGGAAAATCCTCAAGAAATTTTAAAATTATTACATCAACGTAATACAGATTATCAATTACAACCAATTCTTGATTTAGACACTCAACAACGAGAAAAACAATCAATTAAGACAGAATTACAAGCTAGAAGTAATGAAATTGGTAAAATTATCGGGCAAAAAATGCGTTCTGGAGTGAATTCTCAAAGTGAAGAAATTAGCCGTTTAAAAGAAGAAGGGAATAACGTTAAAGCCAAATTAGCCGAGTTGGAGCCTGAAGAAAGAGAGTTAAAAGCTAAAATTGACGCTTTGCTATTAGAATTACCTAATTTACCTTCAAATACTACTCCTATGGGGAAAAATGAAACAGAAAATATTGAAGTCAGACGCTGGGGTGATGAGTTTATTCCTGATGGTAGTCATATCTTACCTCACGGTGAAATTGGTGAAAAATTGGGTATTATTGACTCGGAAAGGGCAGTAAAAGTCGCTCAAAGTCGTTTTGTGGCTTTAGTTGGGATGGGTGCAGCCTTAGAAAGAGCGTTAATTAATTTTATGCTCGATCGCCAAATAGATGCAGGTTATATTGAAGTTATCCCTCCTGTATTAATTAATAGTGAATCATTGCAAGGGACAGGACAACTACCAAAATTTGCTGAAGAAAGTTTCAAATGTGAAAATGATGACTTATGGTTAACACCCACTGCTGAAGTGCCTGTAACGAACTTTTATCGTGGAGAAATTTTGGAGGCAGAAAAATTACCGATTTATCATTGTGCCTATACTCCTTGTTTTCGTAGAGAAGCAGGAAGTTATGGGCGAGATATGCGAGGTTTAATTCGTTTACATCAGTTTAACAAAGTTGAGTTAATTAAATTAGTGCACCCCCAAACCAGTGGTGAAGAACATGAGAAAATGGTAAATAATGCGGAAGCGATTTTACAAGCTTTAAAGTTACCTTATCGAGTAGTAGAATTATGTACTGGTGACATCGGTTTTAGTGCAGCTAAATGTTACGATTTAGAAGTCTGGTTGCCGAATGCTAACACTTATAGAGAGATTTCTAGTTGCTCAAATTGTCATGATTTCCAAGCTAGGAGAGCAGATATTCGCTTTAAAGAAAAAGGAAAAAAAGGCACTGAGTATGTACATACTTTGAATGGCTCTGGTTTAGCTGTAGGGCGTACTATGGCTGCAATTTTAGAAAATTATCAACAAAAAAACGGTACGGTAAAAGTACCTGAAGTATTACAGCCTTATTTAAAAACTGATATTTTAGGAAATAATGAGTATTAGTTTACAATAATTTACAAAATTGCAAAGTATTGCAACAAAATCATTGTTTTTTTACCCTCAACATTTAAAATTAAGACTTTGAAAACATTATCAATTATTTTTGGAGAAAATTAGTGCTATATCTAACTTCTTTCTTAGCCACTGCTATTCCTACAACCGTTGAATGGAATATTAATGTAGCAATTACCATGATTATTTGTAATATTATTGCCATTGTCATTGCTAAGTTTAACATTCAGCAGCCCAACTCAGATCCTCAATTACCTAGCCCTGAATTATTCGGCGGCTTTGGATTACCTGCT
This sequence comes from Geminocystis sp. GBBB08, assembly GCF_016743215.1. GTDB lineage: Bacteria > Cyanobacteriota > Cyanobacteriia > Cyanobacteriales > Cyanobacteriaceae > Geminocystis. The sequence continues at coordinate 14,512 of NZ_VRZC01000042.1, read as the reverse complement.
GTCTTAGCAACTACCAGTTTTGGACATCTTTTAGGTGCTGGTGTAATCTTAGGGTTATCTAGTTTTGGTGTATTATAATCTCAGCAAATAAGTATGATGTTAAATAATGGATAATAGTGTTATTTCTATAGTTAATCTATTGTCCATTGTTAATTATCGATCATATATTAATTTAATTATGATGTAAAGTAAAAATTGTAATTTCAGGACGACAATTGAAACGAATATAAGGATAAGCCATTCCAACTCCACGATTAGTATATTGAATCATATTTTTAACCTTATATAAACCATCAACATATATTTCTCCATAAGGAGGTAAAAAAGGTGTTCCCAAAAAAGGAATACTAACTTGTCCACCATGAGAGTGACCTGATAATTGTACCTCAAAACGATCTGTATCAGCACTTTTTGTAGCAAAATCTGGTTCATGTACTAACAAAATATTAACCCCAGTTTTTGGCAGTTTTTCTAATATTAAATTGAGGTTATCTTTCCTGAACATAACATCATCAATACCAACAATATTAAGATTCTCATTATTTTGTTTGATGGTATAAACATCATTTTTTAAATTAATAATATTAGCATCTTTTAAGCCTTGTTCTACTAAGTTAACATCTGTGCCATAATCATGATTTCCTAATACAGAAAAACTTTGATAACGAGGTTTTAATTGGCTCAGAGTTTTGGTTAAAGTTTGTTTATCTTTTTTTAAAGATCTTTCTTCAAAATCTGATTTATATAGACCTGTTTTTCTGATTATTCGTTTAACAAAAGAAAGATTTTTATTAATATAAGAAATAGGAGTTCTATCAATTCTATGAGAATAAGTCCTATTGTGAGAGAAAAAATCTCCTGTTAAAACTACTATATCTGGTGTTTGTTTATTGATTAAATTAACAATATTTTCTAATCTTTTTTTCGTCATCCATTGACTGAGATGAATATCGCTAACTTGGACTATTTTCCAACCATCAAATTCTTGGCTTAAGTTCGGTAAATTTAACTCAATATTTTTAAATTCAATCCATTGTGGTTCTATTTGATAAATATAAATAAAAAAAGCTAAAATACTAAAAATAGCTAAAGTTATTGATAGGGAAATAAAGCGTAATAAATTACAAATCATTTTGATAAAATATCTCATATAAATTAGAAACAAATTTTAGATTTTAAACTTAACAATTATTAGGAGTTAAGATTATAAACATTGACTATAATTAGAGATTACGTCAAAAAGTATTTTGGTAAAAGTTATTTAAGGCAAGATGCAAGAACCAAGAGTTTTAATGAGGCAATAGTCTTAAGCCCCTTGTTAAAATTAGAGTATGTAATTGTATAATACCTCCCTATTTTTTCTCATTTTTTGAGCAATGTAGTCTGTCAAAATTTTTGATTGTTATAGCTTTCTGATTCTCAACAGCAACCTCTAATTAGGAAAATTGTGGCACAAATCCTTTACCACAAACCACTTAAAATATTTGCCACCGAAATCGAATTAACTCATCGTTACTATTTTTAAAGTTAGAAGGATTAATTAGCCAAAAACCTTAGTATCTAATTATAATTAAAGAAAACAGATCAAGAATTTTAATGACTAAATCACATTTACATATCGAAAATTACTCCACTGAAACAAAAATTAATCAACCGACTCTATCTATCTCCAGTAAAGAGTTTGCCTTAATTATCGCTGAAGCTGCTGACGATCGCAAAGCCGAAAATATTGTCTTGTTAAATGTAGAGAAATTATCTTATTTAGCGGACTATTTTGTAATTATGACAGGCTTTTCACAACCACAATTACGGGGTATTTCTCTATCTATCGAAGACAAAGTTTATGAGAAATTAAATCGTCTTCCCAGAAGAATTGAAGGTAAAAATGAAGGAAATTGGATACTCCATGACTATGGTGATGTTATTGCTCACATTTTTCTCCCTGAAGCTCGACAATTCTATGATTTAGAGGCTTTTTGGGGTGGTGCTGAAAAAATTGTCTTTCAACCCTCAAATTAATTGACTCATGTGATAAAACAGAAAATGATGGCAAGTTAAAATACGATTAATTACTTACGGCTATTGTGATTTGATTATGAATCAACCTTCAACTATTTTTTGTCCTGTACCACCAGAGCAACAACCTGTAAATGAATATCAAGAATTAGCTCAATCATGGTTTTTTCGATGGGTAACGTTATCTAAATGGCAATTTGCCTTTAAACTTATTCAAATATGGGTATTAAGTTTAATCATTTGTGCCCCTATTTCCGCTGCTAGTTTTTTGCCTCAAGAAGCTTGTTTACCTTTTTTACTCTCTAGTGGTTTAGGTGCTTCTTTATTTTTTACTTTTGCTTTAATACGTTTATACTTAGGTTGGTCATATATTGGCGATCGCCTAAAAAAGACAAAAATAGTTTATGAAGAATCAAGTTGGTATGATGGGCAAATATGGGAAAAACCTTTAGAATTTTATCAGCGAGATCAACTAATTTTTCAGTATCAAGTACAACCAATTTTAAGGAGATTAAACAAAAGTTTGATCTTGTTATTTAGTTTAATCTGTAGTGGCTTACTGGCATTATGGATAACTATTCATTGACAATCAAGACCAGATCATCGACAATAAAAAAGGAATAATTAGGCAATAGGCAATAAATAATCGATCTACTTATTACTTATTACTTATTACTTATTACTTAAATAAAACATGACCAGATTAAAACGTCCTCCCCATCCCCGTTTAGAAATACATCTCCTCAGAGAAGGTATCATCGAATCTATCCATCAAGGAGAAGTGGTGGTTGCTGATGATAAAGGTAGAATTTTAGCGGTAGCAGGAGATACCGAAACCGTTTCTTTTATGCGATCGGCAATGAAACCATTTCAAGCTCTGGCAGTTACAAGTACTGGGGTAATGGAAAGATTTGACTTAACGGATAAAGATTTAGCGATTATTTGCAGTTCTCATCAGGGTAATATAGAACAAGCTAGACAAGTATTTAATGTTTTATGGAAGGCAGATATTGAACCAAGTTACTTAAAATGCCCGATTCCTGAAGGACAAAATAGCCCATTACAATATAATTGCTCAGGAAAACACGCAGGAATGTTAGCCGCCTGTCAACAGCGAAACTGGAATTTAGATACTTATTTTCATCGCTCTAATCCAGTACAACAATTAATCTTACAGAAAATAGCGGAATTATTATCGATTCCGGGGGCAGAAATTATGACGGCTAGAGATGATTGTGGTGTGCCAACTTATGCCTTAGAATTAGGACAAATGGCAACTTTATACGCAAAATTAGCTAGTGGTAATAGCATTGATTTAGAAAGAATTGTTCGTGCCATGACAAATCACCCAACGATGATAGCCGGAGAAGGTGCTTTTGATACTGAGTTAATGAATTTAAGCGATGGAAGGTTAGTTAGTAAATCTGGTGCTGAAGGTATCCAATGTATTGGTAATATTGGGCAAAATATGGGTTTAGCAATCAAAATTCTTGATGGCAGTAAACGGGCAAAATATGCTACCGCTATTCAAGTTTTAAAACAAATGGGATGGATTACTCCTACAGTGGCTGAAAATTTAGGAGATAAGTTTTTACATATTGATGACTATAAACGACTAGAAGTAGCTGGAGAATTGTCTTTATTGTAAAAATTGCCACTATTTTTTTTACAGTTTTGAGTTAATACTTTTTTCTGTAGAAGGTGATAAATAAGTAAAATATAGTCGAAAACAATTATTATTAGCATTAATACTCACAACTTTTCCATATATATCTTCTAAGTAAGGAAAATCGATTAAATTTAGTTTTAAATTATCTAAAGCATTTGGTAATAAAGATTGTTCTGATTGTAAAATTATTTCTGCACCTTTTTCAACATCTTTGATCATAATTTTATTAATACTTCCTATATAATTAATTTGAGTAACATCTTTTTCACTCAATAAACAATATTTGACTAATAAAGGAGTAGTTAAAGTCATGATTTCTTCCTCTATTTCGGGCAAAAATAAAGAAAATTTGCCTTCTATTCCCACTATTTTATATATGTTAATAGGCTCTTTTACACCTTTAGGAGAAACTCTTTTAGTCTCCGCTATAGTTACTTTATTTTTCAGAATATTTAAAGTTTTTTCAGATATTAAAATTTCTCTACCTTTAGTATAAGATTCGATGCGATAAGTTAGGTTAACTTCGCTGCCAACAATACCATATTTAGTTCTTTTTTCAGAGCCAATATTACCGACAACAACTTCCCCCGTATTAATGCCAATCCCCATTTTTAAGGGCGAATATCCCCATACTATCATCTGTTGATTAATTTCTTCCATAGCTAATTGCATCGCTATACCACAGGCAATTGCCCTATCAGCATCATCTTGACGACTAACAGGGGCACCAAATAACACTAAAATACCATCTCCCATAAATTCGTCAATAGTGCCTTGATATTCACTGATAATATTCGCCATAAATCCTAAGTAATAATTAAGAATTTTGACAACTTCTTCTGGAGGTAATGATTCGCTAACGGCAGTAAAACCTCGTAAATCTGAGGTAAGAATAGTTATACTGCGTCTTTCTCCTCCTAATTTTACTCCTTCAGGAGTTTCTAATAAAGTATTGACGATTTCGGCACTTAAATAACGCCCAAATGTTTGTCGAATTTTATCAGCATTTCTAGCAGTATAGATGGTAATAATTCCGGCAGCACTAATTAAACCCATCCAAGGAGGAATTAAGGGTATCCACCAACTATTTAAAAAGGCAAAATAAACTATAAGAATTAAAATAATTTGAGCAGAAATAAAGATAATAATTCCCTGAAAAAAATTCTTCTCTCTCCTAAATGTCCATGTTATAATTGCACCTATTAATGTCCAAGTTATAATCCAAGTATTTTCTTGTCTTTTTGACCATGTTTTAATTAAAGATCGATTATCAATTACATTACTAATAATTTGACTGATAATATTAGCATGAATTTCAACTCCCGACATTCTCTTATCTGGGGTGTCGGTGTAAGGAGTTAAATGCACATCTTGAAAACTTTCTCCCACAAAACCAATTAATATAATTTTATCTTTACCCCAATATGACGGTAATTTATTATCTAAAATATCAAATAAACTTACGGTTTGAAAATGGTTAACATTACCTCGATAATTAAGTAAAATTTGATAACCACCACTGTCGGCATTACTATAACCACCATCATTACTTTCAAAAGGAATAAAAACGGTATTTTTTAAACGCCAATATTTCTTTTCTTCGGTTATTTCTAAAGTGATGTTTTTTCTTTCTAAATACAATAAAGCCAAATACATTCCTAAACTAAAAGATTTATACTTAGGTAAAGCTAAAAGCGCTCGACGAATTTTATTATCTTTATCTAAGATGACATCATTAAACCCAATTTGATTTTTTTCTTTCAGGGTGGGAGAAGGTTTGACTCGATATTGTCTTTTATTTCCTATCATCTTCTCAATGCCAATGATATTATTATTTTCTTCAAAGACTTTAATTAATTCATTTGTACCAGGTGGAATAGGCACATCTCGGTAAACGTCTAAACCGATAGCTATAGGTTGATAATTCAGCAGTTTTTTGAGCAATTTTGCATAAATTTCGTCAGATATAAGGGCAGTGCCTATTTTTTCGACATCTTCATCTCCGATACCCACTATTACGATTCTATCATCTTGGGGTTGAGGCGATCGCATTTTTACCAAAGAATCAAAGGCAAATAATTCAAAGGGTTGAAAAAAGCCAAGATAACGGGTAAAAATAATTACACTAGAAATCAAAGGCGTTGCTATCCATACTCCCCGCCAATGCCACCAAAAAGATTTTATCTCTAATTTTTGTTTTACCATATCGCTTATAGTAAACCTTTTAGGCTTAGAAAAATATTATTTTGTCATCAATCTTCAGGATAATAAAAATGTTAGCTTGTAGTAAACCTTTTAGGGTTAAAAATTTCTCACAAAAAAAACTAAAGCCTTTACTACGAACTTTTTAGTTATTTACTAATATTAACAAAATGAAAAATTTAAGCTAGAATAGCTCTGTATCATAATTATGTTTATTAAATCATGAAAAATAAAAAAATACCTCATTTAATCATATCTTTTTGTTTATTCTCTCTTTTACTTTTATCCTCTTGTGCTACTCAACCACCTTCTCGTTTTGATCAAGCACAACAAGAAAGTGTCGCTGCAGGAAATAAAAATACAGCCGTTGATAAAAATGCAGTAAAAGGAGCTAATTTTAATCAATTTTTTCCTAGTAATAGCGGTAATTATCAAAGAGTTTTTACTCAAGAAAAAGCAGGTTTTGTTCAAGCAAAATTAAAAGAAAATGGACAAGATTTAGCTACTTTAGCTATTTTTGATACTATCAGTAATCCTTCTGCTAAAGATGATTTTAAAAACTCTACTGATAAAATTAATGGTTTTCCTTTAATAGAAAAAGGCTCTAATAATACTGCTGTTTTAGTAGCTAATCGCTATCAAGTTAGTGTAAGATCTGCTAATAGTAATTTTAGTAGCGAACAAAGGAAAGAATGGTTAAGTAAATTTGATTTGACTGGTCTTTCTCAGTTAAAATGATTTTAAAATTTTAGCTTTAAATAGATTGATAATAAACAACTAAATAAGATAACTTACTAATAATAAAAATCAAGAAAAATATGAGCAAATCAATTTTTGAATTAGTCGATAATTTACCAAAAAGTAATGTTACCACTATGGTATTAAATGCCCTTGATTTTGTCGTACCCGGACAATGGCATAATGTGACGAACTTTGAACAAATGATTCGGGAAGTCACCGGCGAAACTGATGAAGAAATGATCCAAAAAATTGGCGATCGTGCGGTATGGTTATTTAATGATAAAACTCAAGGTTATCAAAATGCGTTATGGTTGTATCAAACTGTTGATAAAGCTGACTACGCTTTAGGTGCAGCAGCATTAGCAAATAAAGTAGGCTCAAAAATAGGCTTATTAAGTTTTCTCAATCGTTTAACCCCTAATAACGAAAAAGCTCAAGCACTAGATTTAGCAATTAAATTAGTTGTAGAAGTGGTAGCGTTTTGTCAAATAAACGGCTTACCCGGTGACAGTATTGGCGATTTTGTGGCAGCGTTGAAGGAATATGAATCAGATGCCTTAATGCGCATGGCAGCTTTAATTTGTCTCGATGGTTTAGTGCCTTTTGGTGCTGATTTTATCCTGAAAGTAGAATCAACTTTAAATAACATTTCTACTCAAGAATTAAATAATAATACGGGATTTTCTAGTGTTAGTAAATTAATACCAGGTAATAATCCTGCAGGAAAATTGCAATTTATTAATAGTAGTTTTGACGCCGTAAAAGATTGGATGATTGGCTTTGTTAGTAGTCATAATTTAACCCAAAATGAAGTTATAAAAAACCTCAGTAAATTTATCGAATTTTCGGAAGATCAACTTGATTATGTCGCAGCTTTCCTTGATATGTCAACTAATTATTTTGAGCATACAGGCACACAATCTATCGCTAAAAGTCTCATTTCCAGAGCAATGGCTGAAGTTTAATTGTTGTTTGTAAAAAACAGGAATTAGAAATTAGGAATTAGAAATTAGGAATTACAGGCAAGACTGTTTTACTACTATTCACTATTAACCAAACTCGGATATAATGACCACTGAAAGAATTAAGAATATAACTTAACCTATTTTTAATAGCACACACTTATATTAAATAAATATTATAATGACTACTCGTGTAATTATAGTTCGTCATGGTCAAAGTAGCTACAATGCACAAAAAATGATTCAAGGGCGTTGTAATGAGTCGGTAATTACAGAAAAAGGTGAAAAACAAGCAATTTTGCTCGGAAAAACCTTAAGTAACTTGAAAATTGATAGTTTTTATAGTAGCCCATTACAAAGAGCTTATAAAACTGCACAAATAATTCAAGAATTAAATCAACATAATCCTACTTTAACTATTGCCGAAAAATTACGAGAAATTAATTTACCCATATGGGAAAAGTGGAAAAAAGAAGACGTAAAACGAGAATATCCCAATGAATATAAACAATGGAAAGAAAAGCCCCATGAATTAAAAATGACGTTTGACGGTGAAGAAATTTACCCTGTTTTAGACTTATACCGTCAAGCCGAAGAATTTTGGCAAGAAATCATTCCTCACCATCACAACGAAACAATTTTAATCACTGCCCATAATGGCATTAATCGTTGTTTAATTCTTACTGCTTTGGGGATGGAAGCCAGTTATTATCATAGCATTCAACAATCTAACTGTTGTATCAATGTACTTAATTTTACTGGTGATTATGGGCAACCGGTGCAATTAGAATCTCTTAACCAAACTTCACATTTAGGGATGCCGTTACCTGATTATCGCCCAGAGCAAAAACAAGGGTTAAGATTGTTATTAGTGCGTCATGGTGAAACTGAGTGGAATCGGATGTCAAGATTTCAGGGTGTCAAAGATATTCCCTTAAATGATAATGGCAGAAAACAAGCACAAAAAGCCGCCGATTTTCTTCAAGATATTCCCCTTGATTTTGCCGTCACAAGCCCATTATTACGCCCGAAAGAAACAGCCGAAATAATCTTACAATATCATCCCACTATCCCTTTAATAGCCAAGAAAGATTTAGAAGAAATTTCTCATGGTTTATGGGAAGGTAAATTAGAAACAGAAATTGAAGCTGAATATCCGGGATTATTAAATCAATGGAAAGAAAAACCTGAAACAGTGCAAATGCCAGAAGGGGAAAATTTAGATGATGTTTGGCGAAGGGCAATCAATTCTTGGAAAGAAATCGTCAAAGAAAACTTAGAAGAAGGCAAAATGAAAACTGGTTTAGTCACCGCCCATGATGCTATAAATAAAGTAATTATTTGTTATTTATTAGGCTTAAAACCGGCAAATTTTTGGAATATTAAACAGGGTAATGGTGCTGTTACCGTCATCGATTATCATAATGGTTTGGATGGTATGCCTATTTTACAAGCTATCAATTTAACTAGCCATTTAGATGGGGGTGTTTTCGATCAAACTGCTGCCGGTGCGCTTTAATCATTACTTATCGGTAGGGCAATGCACCGCCCACAATTTATCTTTAAACTTTTCTCAAAAAATAACGTCTTTTATCTCAGGTTAGATTCAATAATTATCAGTCGAATTTCTCTCGCAAAGGCGCAAAGACGCAAAGTTTTGTGTGACTCTTTATCTATATTTAGTTTTCTATTTAATTTTAAGGTTATCAAAGGTTTATTTATTATGAATTTTCATTATTTATTTAAAAATTCTCTTAAACTAATTAATTTATCATTATTATGTTCTTTGCCATTCATAGTTAATGAAAACGTTATGGCAAAAACTAATTTTAAAAATCACCTAATTAACTGTCAAGAAAAATCTAACTGTCAAGATAGTTTAATTAGTCAAAAAACAACACCATCTTTTGTTACTGGTAAAGTTTTATATCAAGAAAAAATGCTTTTACCAAAAGGAAGTGTTATTGAGATAAAACTAGTCGATATTTCTCGTCAAGATGTTTCTGCTATCACGATTTCTGAACAAAAAATTGTCACTAATGGTGAGCAAATTCCTTTTAATTTTAAGTTACCATTTAATCCAAAAGATATTAATCCTCGTTATACCTACGCTATCCAAGCTAAAATTTTTATCGACAATCAACTAACTTTTATCAACACCCAATCTTATTTAGTTATTACTAGAGATAATCCTACAAATATTGATTTAATCTTAACAAAAGTGCCATCTAATCAAAGTCCATTATCTTCTTTTCTCGGTGAATGGTTATTAGAAGATTTGGCCGGAAAAGGAGTAATCGATTTCCTACAAACTACGGTAACATTAACACAAGATGGTAAAATTTTCGGCAATGCAGGTTGTAATAATTATACTGGTACTTATCAAATAACCGGTAATAAAATTAAAATTAGTCCTCTCGCTTCTACCCGTAAAATGTGTACTCCGGCAGTGATGGATCAAGAAACAAAATTTTTACAAGTTTTACCATCTATCAATACTATTGACTATAATGAACCTTTTTTATTTATGGATTCACCTATGAGAGAAAAAACCTTAAAATTTACTCAATTAAAATAAATAATTTATCCTTAAAAATTATGGGTTTTCCCCCTCCTACTAATAATTATTAATTAAATTCCAAACTTCTTCTCTTAAGTTAGGAGAATCTGCATTAAACCAGATAATATTCTTGTTAGCTTTAAACCAAGTGCGTTGTCTTTTAGCAAATTGACGGGTATGAATAACAATTAATTCTTCCGCTTCACTTAAAGAAATTTCTCCTTGTAAATACTGTTTAATTTCGCCATATCCCAAAGTATTTAATAAGGGTAAATCAACACCATATTTATTAATCAAATTTTCTGTTTCCTCTACTAATCCCATTTCTATCATTATTTTTGTCCGTTTTTCGATGCGTTGATGAATGGCATCTCGATCGCAATATAACCCAATCTGTAAAATAGGATATAAAGGCGGATTTTCCCCTTGTTGTTCAGAAATGGGCTTCCCCGTGACATAATAAACCTCTAAGGCTCGAATCGTTCTAATTTCATCGTGATAGTGGATTTTTTCACAAGATTTAGCATCAACTTGTTGCAAAAAACCATATCTTTCTTGTTGACTATAAGCCTCTAATTGCCTTCGCAAATTTGGTTGAGGAGATACACGAGGAATTTTTAACCCTTTTGTAATTGAATCTAAATATAAACCCGTGCCACCCACTAATAAAGGAATTGAAAGAGAATACTTAATAATCCGTTGTACTTTTTCTTGATAGTCAGCTAAAGTAAGAGTTTCGGTAGGGTGACAAATATCAATCAAATAATGAGGTACTAAATTTTGTTCTTCTAAACTCGGTTTAGCAGTGCCAATGTTAAAATCTTGATAAACTTGACGAGAATCAGCACTGATAATGACAGTATTTAATCTTTGAGCTAATTGTAACCCTAAAGAGGATTTGCCCGTAGCGGTTGCACCACAAACAACAATTAAACCTGTTTTCATCTTTGTTTATTCTTTAACTTAGATCTTGCAGTTTATCAGAAAAATCTCTAATTTTAGCCTTGACGGTTTTAGCCGTAAAATTTATTTGATAGTGAGTTTCTGATGACACGCCTAAATATTACTCATTATTTATTACTTATTACTTATTAAAATTAACTAAGCCAATTCACGAGAAGTATGCTTTTCGATGGTGGCTTGAGTCTGGTAAAGTAAATTATTACGGTTATCTTTAACTTGGTTCATTGAGGGTAAAAGATTACGAGATTGAAGGCTCATATGTAGTTGTAGATGAGCAACATAATCACTAACATCGTCTTTCATTGACTGAGTTAAGTTATCCGAGTTGAAAGTCATTGTATTTTCAATTCATGGCTTATTTTAACCCCTAAACTCTATCATTTTTTTTGCTTTTAGTCAATGACTTATAATCGTGAAATCCTTTGATTTATCATGTTTTAATCATTTTTCCTTAAAATAATTTAATACACATCTCGTATTTTTTATCATTATCGTTGATATTTTCTGACCTATGCTAATCTTGAAATTAAAATCATTCTTTAAATTTAATTCTCTACTCTAATTATATATCTATGAGCAGTTCTCCGTCTTCTCCTCTTAATAAACCATCTTTAACCGATAAAGATTGGTATAGCATCGCTTGTAAAATTAGGAAACAAAATCAGGAATTAAAAGAAAAAAAAGTCGAATTAGAAACTACAATAGAAGAACAAAAAAAACAGATAAAAGTTCAAGTAATTAAGAATCAAGATCAAAATAATTTAATTGATACCCAAAATCAAAAAGTTCAAGAATTAGAACTAAAAATTAAGAAATATGAAGATAAAATTAATCAAAAAAATGAACAAAATCAAAAACAAAAATTAATGATTGATAGTCTTAATAATGAATTGAAAAAAACTCAACAATTAGCAGGTGGTTTAGAAAGAGAATGTTCTTTACTTCAAGATAAATATAATCAAATTGAACATCAATTAAAGCAAAAAGAAAAAGAGAATAAAGAGTTACAAGTTAGACTCCAAAGGCAGCAAAGATATAACGTTCAATATAAAGCCGCATTAGATCAATATTTAACTGTTTCTTCTACCCCTCCTTCTGATGTGAGTAGCCTCAGAATTCAATCTTGGGCAAAAGATAAACCTGATAATTCCACAGAAAATATGCCTATAGATTTGTCTAATGAAAACTTACCAATAAATAAAGAAGATCCTAGTATTATTAAAAATTTAGGTAAAAAAAATAATGAAAAATTAGAGAATAATTCATCTAAAAATGAAGAATATCAAACACCATTCAAAGAAAACTTAATATCAACTACATCTACTATTTTATCTCAGAATAATTTGAGTCTTCCTCCTTTAAATAAATCAGCAAAAACCGATAACAATTTAGAAGAAAAAAACTCAGATAAGAATAAACAACAATCTAGACAATCTTTTTTAAAATTACCTAAAATTGGTGAGTAAATAATCTTCAGTAAGTAAAGAAAATTAAGAGACAAATATTATACAATTACATACTTTGATTGTTACAATCAAGTTCGAGCTTCCTTGTCAAACCATTAAAACTATTGCCCAAAAAATTTAGAATGAAGAAAATTGAACCCATATAATATCATGAGAGCAAAAGCGATAATTTTACTGTTTAAAAATTTCTAATTATTCTGATTTTGGTTTAATTCTAAACAATATCCGGCACCATATACTGTTTTAATATAACGAGGACGACGGGGATCCGGTTCTAATTTCGTGCGCAAATGCCTAACATGAACTCTAATGGTTTCAATGTCATCATTGGGATCATATCCCCATACCTCTTTAAGAATATCACTAGGTGACACAGTTTGTCCATGTCTTTGTAATAAGCAGTGTAATAATTCAAATTCTAAATGAGTTAATTTAATCGTTTTCTCGAACCAAATGGCTTCAAATCTTTCGGGTACAAGAGTTAGCGATCCATAATTCAAAATTTCCGTATGTTTTGTTACCTGTGATGTGCGCTCACTTCTTCTTAATAAGGCTTTTACTCTTGCCAACATTTCTTCAACTTCAAAAGGTTTCGTTAAGTAATCATCAGCTCCAGCGTTAAAACCATCAACTTTATCTTTAGTTTGTCCTAAAGCTGTTAACATGATTACTGGTATATTTGAAGTTCGATCATCTCTTCTCAATCTTTGGCACACCGTAAAGCCGTCAACTTTCGGTAACATAAGATCTAACATAATTAAATCCGGTTGAATTTGTAATGCTAAGGCTTGTCCTTTAATTCCATCCTCTGCTTGGCTAATATCGTATCCTGCCATTTCTAAGTTGATAGATACCAATTCGGCGATCGCAGGATCGTCATCAATGACTAATATTCGAGACATTCTTAATTTGCCTATAATAATTGGTGAATAAAAATATATGGGAAAAAAATTTAAAAAAAATTGATCTAATATTAATGATTATAACGAACTAGGAACAGAAGGAATCCTAAAAAGATTGACTAAAACAAGTTCCATTATTAGACATCCCTAATAATTTATGATCTTTTGATTATTAAGCGTTTGAAACTTTTTTACCAAAGAGGGGATAGAAATGGTGCTATATGATCACCAACTACAAATCTTTTGATTGCGTCAAAAATCAAGAAAAACTTAATTTCCCTGAAAAAATATGACTTAACAAAACATCAATTATTTTCCCCGTTTCTAAATTTTTTGGCGTTGGTTAATTTCAATGTAAAGTAAACTTGAATTACAATTCACCTTCAATATTCTAAATATGACAACTCTTGCCTTTTGCCTATCTATATTTTCGTCAAAGTTTTTCAATACTGATTCATATTCTTCTTTTTTTAGCCTAAATCTTTATCAGATAACCTTAAATATTTGGATTATTCTAAATTATATATTCTACAAAAATTCTCTATTGTTCCAATAATATATTACTTATTACCTATTACCTATTGTTCAATATCAGCCTCCAGCTACGGCCGGTACAATACTTACCTCATCACCATCTATTAAAGGAGTAGCAACGTTATCCAAAAAGCGTATATCTTCACTGTTAACATAAAAGTTAAGGAAACGACGAGGGGCTCCTTGTTCATCACATAAACGAGCTTTAATACCCGGGCAACTGACTTCTAAGGCATCGATTAATTCTTGAACATTCATAGCATCACATTCGATAGTGGCTTGTTCTTTTGTAAATTTTTGTAAAGGAGTAGGAATTAATACTTTAACGGACATAACTATTTTCAATAAAGTTGATAAGTTCGTAGTAAGGGCTTTAGCCCTCTTTTGAGTGATTAGAGGATTTATTGACAACTCCTCTGCCATCATGGGAGAGGATTCTTGCTTCACCGAATGATGCCTTTCAAAAGTGAACTTTTTACTTGGTCTTACTCTTTCTC
>NZ_VRZC01000041.1 GCF_016743215.1 Geminocystis sp. GBBB08 | reverse complement strand
CTCCTGTATATTCTCCAGTAGTATAGTTAGGAGCTTGAGTCCGACTACGAGGACTAGCAGTATTATAATTACCATAAAATAACTTAACAGCTTTTAAATCTGCCCTCTCTAAATTCCCTTCATATAAAATTGTCCGAGATAAATTACTTTTAATTAGATCACATTTACTCAGATCAACTCTCACCATATTCGCTTCGCTTAAATCTATCCATCGTAAATCTTGCCCCGTGAAATTACATCCTGCTAAAACTACTCCTAAATTAATTACCCTCGTACCAAATGCTCTATCTTCCTCATAACCGCCAGAACCGTCTAAAATCGGTCTTCCTAAGTGGCTATCTCTTCTTAATGGCGTAATTAAACGAGAACGAGATAAAAACCTCAGTATTTTTGCTTTCCCTGATGCGTCAACACTACTTAAAATAGCCGCTGTCCTACCTTCGGCGATCGCCCGTTCTTGAGGCCAATCTTCTAATAAACCGTCAGGGCCTAAAACGAGATCAGAAATACCTTGAAAATAAGCATCAATAGTTTGTTGTTGAGTAATACGATTTTGTTGAATGGTTAAATCTTTAGAAATAACGTACTGTTGCCATGCTACATATACAGCTAAAATAGCGATCATAATTTGTCCTAAAGCACCTACCCATTCAGCCCAAGATCCAAATTCATCATACTTAAACTGATTTAACCATAAACTAATGCGATGATATACCCCAAGATAATGACCTAAAATAGCAGAGGCTAAAACTAAACCGACTCCAGCCACTAAAGTTTGTCTTTCTTGAGGAGTTAAAAAAAATCTAATCCATTCTTGGATATAAGGTATTACTTGAATTAAAGCAAAACAAAAAGCTAAACAAGAGCCAACTAAGCCAAACCAATGATTACCAGAAAAAATACCGATAATAGCAACCAATAAAGAAAGAATAATTTTACCTGAATACGATCTTTTTTCTTTCTTGATATAAGTTAGTTGTTTTGGAGGAATATTGCCTGAATTTAATTCTTTTTGAGGTGAAATAGAAGAATCTATCGGAATTATTTGATCTTGATCATTGGTTGTACTGGATTTAATTAGATTATTAGACAAATTAGATTGTTCTTTTTTTTCAGACATATTTTCTGAGTGCTAGATGTTAGAAATTACGAATTAGGGAAAGGTTTAAACTCTTTGTTAGGGATTAAGAATAATGTAGCAAGATACCTAGCTCACAAGATCAAGAATTAACTCTCAACTGTCAATTAGTCATTAGTTATTAGACAGAATTGCACAAGTCAGAGGATTTAGGAAGAGGGCATCTCGACAAGCTAGATAACTAGCGGGAAAAGTAAATACAATTGATTTTAAACTGTCCAAATTTTATCCTAGTGTTTATTTTGCACTCGTGTCTATTACCCATTACTAATTATTATTGTGCTAGTATCAAAATAAATAAGTACCTTTTAGTTAAAATTAATCTTAGTCCATGTTATTCAATGGATCAAATTTCAATTATAACTTTGAGATATTTTTCCTTTTATCAGTTTTCAGCATAGATTTTAGAATATGAGCATTACTAAACGTGGACTTGTTCTCGGTACAACTGCATTAGCCGTTTCCAGTGTAGCGGTTACAGGCTTTGGACTTCGTTTTTCCCAAAGTCAGGCTTTTTTTCAAGATAGCCCCAAGGAATTAGTAGATGAAGTCTGGCAAGTAATTAATCGCAAATATGTAGATGCTACTTTTAACGGGCAAGATTGGCGCAAAATTAGAACGGAATATTTAGATAGACAATATGGGGATAAAGAACAAGCCTACGAAGCCATTCGGGAAATGCATAAAAAGCTAAATGATCCCTATAATCGTTTCATGAATCCTGAAGAATTTAAAAGCATGCAAATTGATACTTCAGGGGAATTAACTGGCATTGGTATTCAAATTTCTAAAGAAGAACAGACAGATAATATAGTTGTTATTTCCCCTATCGAAGGCACACCTGCATTTAAAGCTGGTATTACCTCTAAAGATATTATCCGAGAAATTGACGGTAAAAGTACCAAAGGAATGGAACTTAATGACGCTGTTTCGATGATTCGTGGTAAACCTGGCACTTCCGTTAACATTGTCATTGAAAGAGACGGAAAAACCATAGATTTTACCATCACTAGAGCTACCATTGAAATTCATCCTGTCAGAGCAAGAATTGATACTAATAATGGATTAGGAAAAGTCGAATATGTCCGTTTAGTTCAATTTAGCGGTAATGCAGCCCAAGAAATGAAACAAGCTATTCTTGACGGCGAAAAAGATAATGTTACTGGTTATATTCTTGATTTGCGATCGAATCCAGGGGGGTTATTATACTCCAGTGTGGAAATTGCGAGAATGTTTATCAATGAAGGTAAAATTGTCTCTACCGTTGACAGAGTAGGTGAAACTGAAGCCCACAGTGCTAATGGTACGGCTTTAACAAATAAACCTATTATCGTTTTGGTTGACGGCGGTTCAGCTAGTGCCAGTGAAATTCTTTCAGGAGCATTACAAGATCATAAACGAGCTACCATAGTTGGTACACAAACTTTCGGTAAAGGGTTAGTACAATCCGTCAGAGGGCTAGGAGATGGTTCTGGTATGGCGGTAACTATCGCCAAATATTTAACTCCTGATGGCAGGGATATTAATAAACATGGTATAACACCCGATGTAGTGTATGAAATGAGCGACCCTGAGAAAGAAATTTTAATTAAAGATCGAGAAAAAGTTGGTACCATTGAAGATGCACAATTCAAAAAAGCCATCGAAATACTTTCTCAACAAGTAGCCAAAAAATAATTAAAAATTAATAATTAACAATGTTGTTATCTATTATATACCTATGACGTTTACTTCTGGCAACTACTGCGTCAAGTCGGCTTGATACTACTGCCCAAAAGGGTTGACTCGGGTGTAACCCACCCTACTTTTTTTATTCTAATTAATCACTAATCTTGAATAATAACTAATTTTTTATTTAACTTAATTTTTAAATTAAATAGTTTTTATCGTCTTGGTTATCGAAAAATAAACTTTAATATAACCAGAAAATATCTCTACAATATCGACTTTAATAAGTTATAATTCAACCATGAAATGCTAATTACTTATTAATTATAATCATGAATATTAAAGTATTAATTTTAGACATTGATGGGACAATTTCAGGACAATCAAATCAAGTTACTCAGAGGGTAAAAAATGCTATTAAAGAGGTACAAAATAGGGGTATAAAAGTAGGTTTGGCAACAGGTAGGATGTATTGTTCAGCTTTGCGATTTTATCATGATATTGAAGCAGATTTACCGATAATTGGCTACAACGGGGCATGGATTCAAAACCCTAAAAATTCAGAAATATTATTGCACACTCCAGTCAATAAAGAGAAAGCTCAAGATTTATTTAATTACTTAAAAGTTCAACAAAATATTAATAATAATATAGAAATTCATTTTTATTTTGAAGATCAATTATATGTTGAAAAAATGACAACAAAAACAGAATTTTATATAAAAAGATCAGGTATTAATTTTAATATCGTTGATGATTTAACAGTTTTATTATCGCAGAGTCCGACTAAAGTTTTAGCCTCAAGCCCTGATGCTAATTTGATTTCCCAAATGTTAAATGACTTAAAAAATCGTTATAAAGATAATGAGTTATACTTAACACAATCTAGTCCGATTTATTTAGAAGCGACTCAAGCAGGTGTTAATAAAGGCACTGCTGTTAAGTATTTAGTAGAAAAAATACTCGGATTCACCGCCGAAGAAATTATGGCTATTGGTGATAACTTTAATGACTATACCATGTTAGAATATGCAGGTTTTAGTGTGGCTATGGGTGACGCACCTGAAGAAATTAAAGCCATTACTTCCGCTATTACCCATGATGTTGAAAATGATGGAGTAGCAGAAGCCATCGCTAATTATATATTATAAAAATACTTGAAGTATTATCTTAAGAAAACTTAGAAATTGAATTTAGCCTTATATGAGATCATGAAGATATTGTAAAAATCAATCATAAAATAAAACTATTTTAATCAACATGACTACAAGCAATAAACCTACAGTAATCATTACCGGTGCATCGTCTGGTGTGGGATTACAGGCAGCAAGGGCATTAGCAGAAAAAGGCTGGTTTGTGATTATGGCTTGTCGTAACCTTGAAAAAACCCATAAAGCAGCCAAAGAAGTCGGTATTGCCATTCAAAATTACCAAGCCTTTTATCTTGACTTAGCCTCCTTCCCTAGTGTGAGAAAATTTGTCGAAGATTTCCGGGCAACAGGTAGAAAATTAGATGCGTTAGTATGTAACGCAGCCGTGTATTATCCGTTACTAAAAGAGCCTGTGCGGAATGAAGATGGTTATGAAATCAGTGTTGCTACTAATCATTTAGGGCATTTTTTGCTTTGTAACTTAATGTTAGGAGATTTGCAACAATCTGGTAATCCTCAGCCCAGATTAGTTATTTTAGGTACAGTTACAGCCAATCCGAAGGAATTAGGTGGGAAAATTCCGATTCCAGCACCTCCAGACTTAGGAGACTTAGAAGGATTCAAACAAGGATTTAAAGCACCTATCTCCATGATTGACGGCAAAAAATTCAAGTCAGGTAAAGCATATAAAGATAGTAAATTATGCAATATGTTAACCATGAAAGAGTTACACCGCCGTTATCATCAATCAACGGGTATTATCCTCTCGGCGTTATATCCCGGATGTGTTGCCAACACTGCCCTTTTCCGTAATCATTATTCTTTATTCCAAAAAATCTTTCCTTTATTCCAAAAAAATATCACAGGCGGTTATGTCACTGAAGAATTATCAGGAGAAAGAGTTGCTATGGTTGTAGCCGATCCCGAATATAATGTTTCTGGGGTGTATTGGAGTTGGGGAAATCGTCAACAAGAAGGGCGTAAATCTTTTGTGCAGGAGGTTTCTGATGAAGCCAGTGATACTGATAAAGCAAAACTACTCTGGGATTTAAGTAAACAATTAGTTGGCTTAAACTAAAGACTTCTTACCAAAGTCAGGCAACAGGAGTATCTGTTTTAATGGTTTTCCTCATTAGAATTTATATCACCTGAGTTCGATCTAAAATTGTCGGTGGGTATCGCAGTGTCCGGTTTTAGGTATGGCAAGGGGGTTAAAACCCCAAGAAACAAGAATTCACCAAAAATATATCTTAATTAATTTTCTTATTTTCAATTCTTTGATTAACTAATCAATGTTTGATCGTCTTAAATCGTCAAACCTGCAACAGTCAAACCATCAAACCTGCCTAAATCCGATATTCAAAGCATCGAACTGAGGTAACAACAGACCTTAATTACTTATAATTAGTACGGGCAAGATGCCCGTTTTACCTATTTTTCTATTATTGTTTCAACGAACTGGATATTAGCAGAATTTAGTTGTATGTTATGCAAGTTTTTAAAAACACTTCAAAAACCAGACCTTATCAGCTCTCTGGTAATATCAGTAGTTATCGGCGAGTAACTTGAATATACTCAATAATCCCAGCAGAGATCGCCTCAGCCATTTGTCTTTGAAAACTAGAATTACTAAGTTTAGCCGCATCTTCTGCACCGGTTACAAAACCAGTTTCTAATAAAACTGAAGGCATATTGGATGTTCTTAAAACATAGAATCGAGCTTGTTTAATTTTCCGATCGATCACATCAACTCGGCGGACAACATTACGATGAATAATATTAGCTAAAGTTCTACCATTTTCGTAATAATAGGTTTCATAACCATTAACTTCAGATTTATTTGCACCGGCAGAGTTAGCATGAATACTGACAAATACATCTGCATTAAGACGATTTGCCATAGCGGTTCTTCCTTCCAAACTGATAAAGTAATCACTATCTCTTGTCATTCTCACTTGTATTCCTTGTTGTTCAAGAATACGAGCAACTTGTTGAGATATAGACAATACAATGTTTTTTTCTTGAATATTCATTCCCACAGCACCAACATCTTGCCCACCGTGACCTGGATCGATTATCACTAAAATTTTACCTCTAGTAACAGGGCGAGAATTATTTACTGGTGGTGGCAGAGGACGAGAATTATTAAAAGGGGGTAAAGGTTGTGGGGAATTACTAGGAGTAAAATCAAAAGGATTAACTGAAGATGGGGCTTGAGAGACAGGTAACGAAATAGTGGTAGAATTATTCTGGGTATTACTAGAAGTAATGTTACTACGATTTAAGGTTAAAGCTAACATTCTTTCGCTAGGTTGATTAGGTACCCCTATTCTTGTGCCTAAAACCGCTTCAATTAATAAATCTACATTTTTATTATCTGGTTGCCAAATGCGCATTCTAGAAATGGGACTTCCTGAAGGTAAGTTAGGGCTTCTAAAATTTGGTGATAAGTCGGTATTTTCTAGTCTAATTTGATAAATGGTATTGCCTTGACTCCAAGTTCCTTCTGCTTTTAGGGATTGATTTGCCCTAATCATTAATTGATTGTAGTTAACTTCAATGGATTCTATGCTAGTTTTATCGGAATTGATACTTTGATTATTTCTATTAATGATAGATGGTGATGGTAATGTAGTATTTGCTTGGTTGTTTGGCGATGTAGGATTATTGTTAACGGATAAATCAGCTACTCTGGAAATTCCTCCTTGAGGCCATAAAACTAATCCTCCCATACGACTAAAACTTGCTTGCCAATCAGGGCTATCAGGATTAACATTCAGTGTAAGTAAGGCAACGGATTTACTGGATTGATTTAATTTTAATTCACTTATACCATATTGATTGATTTGCCAAGAGTCAGGCAAATTATTCGGTATAGTCATATTTTCTATTTCAAAATTGATTTTACGGCGATCAGAGCTGCGTTTAACGTTAATTTTATTTTTATGATTTCCATCAAGACCAATAACAATACCACTTGAAGTTACCTGTAAACCAACAGAAGAGTTTAAATTATTATTACGATCACTATTATTAGTAGCGAGGGGATTATTTTTAAAATTTTGGGATTGACTATCAGGAGGATTATTTGGAGTCGTCGAATTGCTAGGAAAATTAGATCGTTGAGGCTGGGGTAAATCAACAGACCATTGTGTAGGAGAAAGACCTTTAATTTTAATACCTTGAGGATCAAGGGTATATCCAGGAGCTAATTCAATTACAACTCTGGTAGTACGAGGATCAAATTGACCAATTCTTAAACTGGTAATGATATTACCTAAATTTTCAGTGATGGAAGGTCGCCCTAAAGTAGTACCTGGCAAATCGATAACTAAACGGGTAGGATTAGGAATAAGTTGTGCTGTAGGTTGTATGCCTTGATCTGTGGTAAAAAGTAATCGATTTTGATTAGATTCAAAACGCCAAAATAAGAGCCTTCCTGCATAAGCAGGAGTAGCAAAAATTAAAAATGTCAATAAACTTAGAATTAAAGAATAAAATTTCACCATAGTATTATTTTTTTTTGATAATCTTGATTGGGTTTAGTATAAATAAGAAATTATTTTAATAAAGATACTATTATTTAATGACAGACCCAGATTTTTTTTGTTTCTCTAGGGTATCTAACATTTACTAAGTTTAAACTATCTACCCATTTTTATTTACCTCAGTTTGACATAAAATTATAAGTGGAGAAAGCAGATTTGGGAAGTTTCTAAGGGGGAAAAGTGCTCAAAATAGATTTAAACGCTATAGCAATCCTAAATGATTCGTGGCAAAATAAGGACTACAAATTTAAAGGCAAGGAGTTTAAACCCCTTGTTGAATAATAGGTAAAACATTATTTCCTATCTTTAAATATTTTACAACTGATTTAGGATTGCTATATATAAATTAATTTTTTAGTGTTGTTTACTAAATTTCATGGTTTTTAAACCGAAAAATAACTTCTATTTTTGTTCTCAACCCCTTATATTTCAAAGTTTCTTTTATCGAATTGAGGTATTTTTGGAAATAAGACACTCTCATTATCTTTTACCAATAGTATTTAGAAAAGCTGGTCTTTGGGTGATATTTTGAATATAGTTATTAATGGCGGGATAATCGGTTAAATCAAGTTTCAATAAAATCTGAGTATAAGCTAACATTGAGCCTACTGCCACGTCAGCGACGGTAAATTTTTCACCTAATAAATATGAATTATGTTTCAAAATATTTTCTAAGGGAGGCAATAATTTTGACATTTCTTTTTCTCTATTTGCTTCTATAAACAATCCGGTGGCTAGAGTTGAATTAGCAAATAAAATCCATTGATTAATGATGCTTTTTTCTTCTAAAGAATCAATTTCGTTACCATATTTCTCCGCTAAATACAGTAAAATTGCTCCTGATTCCCAAAGGGTAAAATCATCATCCACAATTACAGGAACTTTTCCCATGGGATTTAATTCTAAAAAAGCGGGTTGTAAATGTTCTTGTTGCGCCATATCAATCAAAATATACTCATAGTTAAGATTGATTTCTTCTAAATACCATTGAACAATAGAAGCTCGACTACGAGTACCACCGTATAATTTTAATGTGGGATTTGAATTATTTATAACTTGATTCATGGATTTTTTTTCTTGATTCTTGATAAAAATGAAAGAGTTTTCATGGGATTTTTCCCCTGAAGGAATTGTTTTTTCAGCGTAAGTAGGAAGTTGTGCAAAATAAATCAATAGCAGAAAACTCAAACTAAATGAGTGATATTTCATTAGAGAAATTATCGGAACATTTTTATAAGATTTTATGGGTATTAGGATGTTGTTTAACATTATCATCATCGGAAACTTTATGAACACTGTTTAAGACTCTTTTTCTTTCCAATGAGTAATTAAAATCACTTTTTGATGTACCTAATTTAATATATTCTTGAGCGCTTGGTTTATTTTTATAGGTACGAGTGGCAGCAAACGTGCGATCGACAAAATCATCACAAAATTGACTATCTTTTGGAAATTCTAAAGGTTTTTCAATGGTATTTTCGAGGATAACTTCTCCAATGGTAGTGGCTATGACTAATTGATAGGATGTGGGAATTTCTTTGAATAATGCTTCTAATGCCGCTGAAGGTATCGGCTCAATTACTTGAATTTCTTTGATTTCTCCCTCATCTCGAATAAAACAAGTTGCCAATCCAAAAACACAGTAATCTTCTTGAGAAATACCTAATTCTGTCAATCTATTGCTCATAATCTAAATTTCTTTAATTTCTTGTCCAAATTATAACTAAGTTTACAATTGATATAGCAATCCTAAATGATTCCTGGCAAAGTCAACATCAAAAATTTAGAGGCAAGGGGTTTAAACCCTTTGTTAAACTTAGATTTTAACATTTTCTATTTTTAAATATCCCACAATTTATTTAGTAATGCTATAGTTCAGATAATTAGTTTAGTGTTAGGTGTCAAGTATTGTAAAGAATTAACCTAACTTTGATAGTAACTTCTGTTTAACCTAAGCTTAGGAAGGAAGTTATTTTATTAATGGTGTTTTCAATGGTAAAACCATTAACTGTGCTAACATTTAACTTAATATCTTGTTTAATTATTGATTGAAAAATAAAGTGTTATCTCGTCATTACCTTTTATCTATCATTGCTTGTTTTAGTATATTTTCTTTTACTCCTAGTCTTAAAGCCCAAGCCTTATTACCTTATACCCCAGAATTAAATAGTGAATTTTTAGACTCTTATGGATCTCAATTGTTACAAGATGCTATACAATTAATGCGTTTTCGAGAATTTGAGATGGCTTTATCAAGGGCAAAATTAGCGGTACAATTATCTCCTAGTCATTATGAACCTTGGTTTATTTTAGGAACATTAAATATTCAAGCAGGGGAAATAAACGCAGGAGTAAAGGCTTTACAAGAGGCAAAAAAAATAGCTCCCGAAGACTCAAGTGTGCTTTTTTCCCTTGGTAATTCTTATTTTCAGTTAGGGGATTATGAGTCAGCCGTGAAAGAATTACAGGCGGGTTTAAAGTTTAATCAGGAAATGCCTCAAGCCTATTTTGATTTAGGTAATGCTTACTTTAAATTAACCCAATATCCAGAAGCCACGGCATCTTATCAAAAAGCGTTTAAATTAGAAAAAGAATTTTGGCCTGCGATCAATAATATGGGTTTAGTGGAATACGAAAAAGGAGAAGTCAATAAAGCAATTGAATCATGGCGTAAAGCTCTAACTATAGATCAAAATCAAGCTGAACCAATGTTAGCTATTGCAGTAGGATTATATCATCAAGGCAAAAAACCTGAAGCTATTCAATTAGGAAAAGAAGCCTTAAAAATTGATAATAATTACGGTGACTTAGACTTTTTAAAAGAGAATCTTTGGGGAGAAAAATTATTAGCTGATAGTGCTAAATTCTTTCAAAATCCTGAAATTAAGCCTTTAGTTGGTAAAAAATCATCTTCTCCCAAAGAATCAAATAGTCAATAAGGAAATATTACTAAAATTTATGATGATATTCATCAAACACCTGAATATACAAAACAAGGAGTTTCATTTTATAGCGTTGAAAATTTAACAGCAAATGATTTCAAAAATGCAAAATTTATATCAGAGCTTTTAACTGTTAACCAATAGTTTATGATAGTTATTTATACCTACTCATTTGCTAATGTTGACATTTTCACGCTCATATGTTAAGTTGAGTGTGAAGTCGATAACCAAGACTGTGAAAATTATTTAATTTAAAGATTAAGTTAAATAAACAATTAGTTATTATTCAAGATTAATCAATTAATTAGAATAATAAAAGTAGGATGGGTTACATCCGAATCAACGCTTGTGGACAGTATCAAGCCGACTTGACGCAGTAGTTGCAAGAAGTAAACATCATAGGTAACTATGAGTAAGTTTTATATAACAGCAAGTGTTCAAACATGAGCAACAAAGAGTTTCAATTAAGAGAAATGATATTTTAATGATTCGAATTGGAGATATTGGAACTTGTCGCTTAATGGATTGGGATGTTTGCGCCTCTTTTTATGTCAGTCTATTAAGCCTCTACTTTCACTATTAACTATTCACTCAAATTCTGCAAGAATTATAATTAATAGTTAATTTCTGAAAAAGGTTGCCAAAAATAAAAATAATAGTTATCATAGTAAAGGTAACGCGGGATAGAGCAGCCAGGTAGCTCGTCGGGCTCATAACCCGAAGGTCGGTGGTTCAAATCCGCCTCCCGCCATGTTAAAATGTTTTATTATATGATCAGTGTTTTTTTAGTTTAAAAGCTACATATTAATGAAAAATTCTGCTGTTATTAATTATATAGTAGTCCTAATCACGCTAAACTAGAGTTAAATATATCTTCAGTTAATAATTGATCAATTATACTGCATTGATTGTTGATTGTCGATTGTTCATTGCTAATTATTTAACTATGGTTATCTGTGAAGAATTGAATACTACGATCATTGATTATCACCCGACACTAATTTTACCCGATACTTCTTTTTTAGAGGTGTTAAAAAAGTTAGCTATGGGTTATGAGTATTTAATTGTGGTAGATAATTTATTGCCTTTGGGAGTTATCTCTCAACGTCTTATTCTGAAAATTGTTGCTTCTGAGGTTAATGTTTATTCTTTAAGGGCAAAAAATTTTTGTGAAAGTTTCCCTACTGAAAAACAGGAAAATTTGCCTGATATTTTTACTATAGCTCAAAATATTTACCAGAGACAATATGTTATTTATGGCTGTTTAAATAGTCGGGATAATTTGACTGGTATCATCACTGCAAAAAGTCTTTGTCGTTATTTTAATACGGAATCTTTTTATCAACAAATTTCTTTAAAAGAAGTTATTGAGCCTAATTTAACTTTAGTTAAAAATGACACTTCTTTACTATCTCTTATTAAAAGTTTAAGTTTAAATGGTCATCTTAAAGGCTTTATTTTTGAAACTAATTCTTACACTAAAGTTTTAAATATATCTTCGATTATTGCCAATCTTCTTACTCCTGATTGGAAAACTAAAGTTATTGGAGATTTAGATATTCAGTCATTAACTTGTTTTGAAGATCGAGAAAAAATAACAACTATTAGTAATTTATTAGAAAAAAATTCTAGTTTATTAATCAATCATTATTTTTCGGATACTGTAATTAACTCTTGTGCTATTAATCATCAAATAATTCCTCAAAGAGAAGCTAATAATTCTTGTTTTTTTCCTGTCTGTAATCGACTTAATTTAGTTACTCCTTATAATCTTATTAAAGTTTTAACCCCCTCTTGGCAATATCAATATTTAAGAAAACAACAAAAAGAAATTGATAATATTAAAAATGCTTTTAAAATAGAAAAAAAACAAGTAGAAAAAGAAAAGTTACTATCTCAACTTAGTCACCGCATTCGTCAGTCTCTTCATTTAGATGAAATTCTTACAAGTACTGTTAATGAAGTACGACAGTTTTTAGGTTGTGATCGAGTTATTGTTTATCAGTTATATCCTGATGGAGATGGGGTTATTATTGCTGAATCAGTAGTAACAGGAGTGATGTCTATATTAGGAAGAGTAGTACAAGATCACTGTTTTGCTAAAGATTTTATTGAACCTTATCTTAATGGTAGGATTCAAGCGATAGATAATGTTTTCATGGCAAATCTTTCTCCCTGTCATTTGGATTTACTTTTGGGGATACAAATACAGGCTAATTTAGTTGTACCAATTATTTTCCATGATAGACTTTGGGGATTATTAGCCGCGCAGAATTGTCTTCAACCTCGTCAATGGTTAAAAGATGAGTTAGAATTATTACAAAAATTAGGCTCACAAGTTGCCATTGCTATTCAACAGTCAGAGTATGCCCAAAAAGCCTTACTGGTTGCACAATATCAGACTGCCATCGCTAAGTTGGGAAATACGGCTTTAGTAACTAATAATATTAATACTTTGACGAATACTACTGTCAAAATTGTCAGTGAAACCCTGAAAGTTGAGTATTGTGATTTGTGGGAATTGCAATCGAATCATGCTTCTTTTTTGATGAAAGCAGGAATTGGTTGGTTATCAAATTGGGTAGGTAGTGCACAAATTAGTTCATCACCCCGTTGGATGGTTGGTTATACTCTTAATATGATGCAACCGGTGGTAACTGACGATTTATTAATTGAAACTCGTTTTAGTCCTCCGCCTTTCTTACATAATACTGGAGTTATTAGTGGCGCAACGGTGACAATTGGGGGGAAAGAAAATTGTTTTGGGGTTATGGGTATTTATAGCAAAACTCCTCGTAAATTTAGCACAGAAGAAATTAATTTTTTACAAACTGTTGCTAATGTTTTGGCTACGGCTATCTATCGTGCTCAATCTCAAAGACAATTAAGTTACTTTTTTAATCTTTCTCTGGATATGTTTTGTATTATTAAAAATGATGGCTCATTTAAACGAGTTAATTCGAGTTTTTTAAATACTTTGGGCTATACAGAAACAGAGATAATTAATCATAATATGCTTTCTTTTGTGCATCCTGATGATATAGAAATTACGAAACAAGAGTTAGAAAAATTGAATAGTGGTTTTCCTAGTGTTAATTTTGAGAATCGTTGGTTAACAAATGATGGGCAATATCGTTGGTTGGCATGGAAAAGTCTTCCCTATGATGAAGGCATTATTTATGCGGTGGCTAGAGACATCACTTTAGCAAAACAAGCGGAATCTCAGTTACGCAGTCTCAATGAGGAGTTAGAAACAAGGGTAAAAGATCGTACAGAAGAGTTAGAACATACTACCACTCAATTAAGAACATTTGTACAAACTGCGGGGACTGTTTTAGTGGTACTTAATCAGGAATATCGTATCATGGAATGGAATGAAGAAGCGGAAAAAGTTTTTGGTTGTTGTCGAGATTCGGTTTTAGGGGAGGATTATTTTTTACTTTTTATTACCCCTGATGAAAGAGATATTTTGAGGGCTAAATTAAATGTTACTTTAAATGAGGGAACAGTTCAACGAAATTTAGAAAATAAAATTTTAACAGCAGATGGTAATGAGAGAACTTTGTTATGGAATGTTAACCGTTTTACTGATAATCACGGTCAGGGAATTGGTATTATTGCCTGTGGGCAAGATATTGAAGAAGTTAGATTAGCACAATTACGACTAAAATTAAGTGAACAACGTTTTCGGAGTATTTTTAATCAGGCAGCCGTAGGAATTGTACAAGTTAGTTTACCCGGCAAAATTGTCTTAGTTAACGATAAGTTTATTCAATTAATGGGTTATACTCGTGAACAATTAGTAGATGTTGATTTTCATTCTTTAATTCACTTTGATGATGTTTCTCCTACCCTCACGGATTTATCTGGTTTATTAACGGGTTATCATGCCACTTTTGAAAGGGAAATTCGGATTCGTAGTGTCGATAATCAATTTTTATGGGTTAACTTAACTATGTCTGTAGTTTGGGTAGCTGTTGATCCTTCTTATTTTATAGCTGTAATCAATGATATTAGCGATCGCAAACAAGCAGAAGCGTCTTTACACGAGAGTGAAGGAAGATTAAATAGTGTCTTAAGTTCTTTACAAGATGTAGTTTGGTCAATATCATTACCAGATTTACAACCACGTTATATAAATCCGGCTTGTCAAATATTATATGGTTATTCTCCGGCGGATATTTTAGCGAATCGAGGGATATTATTAGAGATGGTAGTGCCAGAATATCGTCAATCGGTGGAAGATACTTGGGCGAATATTATGGAAAGTTATGAGTTGGGTATTTTACAAAATGAATATGGTAAAAATTGGGAATTAGAATATAAAATTCAATTATCTAGGGGAAATACTCGTTGGATTAGAGAAAGATCCCATATAGTGTATGATCAATATGGTAGAGCAGTAAGTATTGACGGAATTTCGACAGATGTAACCGAAAGACATGAAGCGGAAGAAAAACTGTTTAAATCGTTACAAGAAAAAGAAATTTTATTAAAAGAAATTCATCATCGGGTAAAAAATAATTTATATGTTATATCAGGGTTATTGAATTTACAATCTAGTTATATAGAAGATGAAAGAGTAAAAATTCTTTTTCAAGAAAGTCAAAATCGTATTCAAACAATGGCGGTAATTCATGAACAATTATACCAATCTCATGATCTTTCCCAAATCAATTTTGCTGATTATATAAACCGACTGGTATCTAATTTGTTTCTTTCTTATAATAATTATCACACTGGGATTAAACCCATTACCCATTTGCAGGAATGTTATTTAAGTATTGAAACGGCTATCCCCGCAGGATTATTAATTAATGAATTAGTAACGAATGCTTTTAAACACGCTTTTCCCAATGGAGAAGGAGAAGTTACCATTAATTTAAGTGTAAAAGAAGAACAACAGGTAAAATTAGAGGTAATTGATAATGGTATTGGATTGCCACCGGATTTAAACTGGGAAAAAAATAATTCTTTAGGGTTAAGATTAGTTAGATTATTAAGTCAACAATTAGATGCTGAAATATCCGTGAATGGGAATAATGAAGGCACAAGTTTTTCCATAACATTTACTCCTTAATCTCCGTTTTTTATTTATGAAAAATATAGACGAAAAGACAATCAAAACAGCACAAATTCTTATAGTGGAAGATGAATTAATTGCTGCGGAAAGTTTAGCTTTAGATTTAGAAAAACTGGGTTATCAAATTTGTGGCATTGTTAATTCAGGGGAAAAAGCCATTAAAAAAGTTAAGCAATGTCAACCCAATCTGATTTTAATGGATATTATGTTAAAAGGAAAAATGGATGGTATAACGGCGGCACAAATCATTTATGATCAATATAAAATACCGATAATTTATCTTAGTGCTTACGCCGATAATGATACTCTCAACCGCACTAAATCTACTTCTGTTTATGGTTATTTAGTTAAACCTTATAAAATTGTTGATGTTCGTACTACTATTTTAATTGCTTTATCAAAATTTGAAGAAGATAGACAAAGAGAAATAGATTTATCAGCAGAAAAGAAACTTAACCAAATAAAAACTCAAGCCTTAGCTACAGCTTCTCACGATTTACGCACTCCTTTGACCAATATATTGGGATATACTGAATTAATTAGGGATTATGGGGATATTATTACACCGGAGAAAAAAGAAAGATACTTTAACTTCATTAAATCTGCTGTGGTGAAAATGACAGATTCTTTAGAAGATTTATTACTAATAAGTAAAGCTGAAGAAGGGAAAATAACTCTTTATCCACAACAATTTAATATTGTAGAATATCTTAGTATTATAGTAGATGAATATAATAATTTAACAGAAGATCATGAGCTAAAATTATATACAAATCAAGACAATTATCAAGTTTATTTAGATAAAAAAATTCTTAATCATATTTTAAATAATTTAATTTCCAATGCCATTAAATATTCGCCGGAAGGAGGAAAAATTATGCTCAGAATTAACTGTCAAGCAAAACAATTTGTTTTAGAAATAGAAGATAAAGGTATCGGAATGCCAGAAAATTATAAAGCAAAACTATTTACCCTGTTTGAAAGAGCTGACAATGTAGGTAAAATAAAAGGTAACGGTTTAGGATTATCTATTGTCAAAAAAGCAGTAGATTTACAAGGGGGGAAAATAGAATTAGAAAGTAAAGAAAATGAAGGCACAAAATTTATTATCACGATTCCTCAAGGAGAATTAATCATCAACAATGAGTAATATGATATAATAAATATTTAGTTATGATCTATTACTGGGATTAAACCACTCACTTAACCCCTCACCGAATAAAGATAAACCTGTAACCATTATAGCCATAGCTAAACCCGGAAATAAAGCAGTCCACCAAATCCCAGTGGGTAAACCATCTAAAGCTAATTTTAAATCATAGCCCCATTCTGGCACATCTTCAGGTAATCCTAACCCCAAAAATCCTAAACCACCTAAAATTAAAATGGCATCGGCGGCATTAAGAGTAAATAATACAGGTACACTTTGAATTACATTAAAAAATAAGTACTTCGATAAAATTCTTATAGGTGACGCTCCCATTGCTTTAGCTGCTTCGATGTATAACTCAGTTTTAACGCTAGTGGTATGATTTCTTACAACTCGATAATATTGAGGTATATAAGAAATAGATAAAGCTAAAGCGGCATTAATGACTCCCCTTCCGACAACGAAGGCTAAAGTAACGGATAATAATAAGCCAGGTAAAGTGTAAATGGTATCCATTAAAAATAGTAAAATTTTATCAATTTTGCCACCAAAATAACCACTAATTAAACCTAAAGGTACACCAATAATTAAGCTAAAAGAGGTTGCGAATATAACTACTTTTAAAGCCGCTTGGGAGCCAAAAATTGTGCGAGAAAAAACGTCATAACCTTGGCTAGTTGTACCGAAAAAATATTGAGTATTTGGAGCTTGATGAATGGGGTTTTTTAAAGATTCTAAAGGATTTTGAATTAAGCCTATATTTTGTAATAATGGTGCTGAAAAAGCGAGAAAAATAAAACTAATAGTAATAGTAAATCCGACTATCAATAAGATATTAGAAATAGATTTAAGATTCTTTTTTTTGAGATAAATTTTATTAGCAATCATAAATAAATAATGAGGAATGATTAACGGAAGATAATCTTGTATAATGAAATTTAATACCTTTCTCTTTGCGTCTTTGCGTCTTTGCGAGAAACATTCTTATTTTAATTATTCACCACGATATATCTAAGAAAATCAATTAAATAAGACGAGAAATAATGGAATCTGGAGGCATTTGGGCGATAATTTCGGCAATAATGGTATCAACTCCAGAATTACCCCATGTGCAACCATTTTCGAGATAAATTTGAGCTGTTTTTCCGACTAAATATGAGCCATAACCCGCCATTGTACCTTGTGCTAAAGCAGTTGTGGCTAAAGTGGTAAAACTGCTAGGATTTTCCCATAAACTACTAATAGCGGAGGTGGTTTTTGCCCATCCTAACATTGTCATAGAAACTATTTCGGTTAATAATAATCCTCCTAAACTTTTAACAATAGTTTGCCATAAAATACCTGCTTGGTGGCTAGTTATGGGTAAGCCATAGAGTCTAGCTAAGGAGCGAATCATGGTTAAATCAGTGATTAATCCTCCAAGGATGTCAAGAATGACGATAGGATTGACTGCGACAATTAAGGCTTTATATTCAGCGTATCGCCAGATAATATCTTCTGCTTCTTTACTTCTAATTTCAATAGTTTTACGAGCAATATTTTTTTGAGCAATCTTTGCTTGAGTTAAAGAATTTAAGGCTAATAATGCTTTGCCTTCTCGGTTAAGAATAGTTAATATTTTCTCTTGTAAAGATTCAATTTGCGGTGAAGGATATTCCCATTCTTCTTTAATTGTACCATCAGCTAATTCTATTCTTAGGTTTATAGATTGAGGTTCAGCAGAAATCATTACAATTTCATCAGGAGAAAAGAGAGGTTTTTTCGTTTGATTACTTAATTGTTGCAGTTGTTGATAAATAGAATTTAAGTCAGTTTCGGGATATAAATCAATTTTATTAAATACTAAAATAAGAGGTTTTTTTGACTGTCTTAATTCTAGTAATGCTAAGTATTCTGTGCGAGTAATATCTCCGGCGATGACAAACAAAATTAAATCTGATTGTTGACTAATTTCTTTAGCCATATTTGCCCTGATTTCCCCATCAATTTCATCTAATCCAGGAGTGTCGATTAACTCTATTTGTATTTTATCTGTAGAAAGATTCCAGCGAATAGATTTAGGCCACTTTGTCACTCCATTGATAGGTCCAGTAGTTAACACTTTTTGCCCTAATAAAGCATTAATGACGGAGGATTTTCCCCGACTAACTAAGCCAAAAGTTGCTATTTTAATAATGTTGTCTTCTAATTTTTCGGTGGCGGCTTTTAATATTCTTAAATCATCTCTCACGGCGGCTTGTAATTCTAAATTAGGAGGATAATTCCAGTGACGTTTTTTACTAGAATACCATGTGATCGACTGTTGCAGACTATTTCGAGCTAAAGAATATAAGGAAGACATCTTAACAATGGAAAATTGACTATTAATATATTAATATACACTATCGTCAAAAGATCCATTATGTTTGACAATTTAAAAAACTACACTGCTGTAAAAAAAGTTAAAATAAGGATTGAATTATTCTTTTTGCTTGAGATTCATAGCTACTACCAAATAAATTAAAGTGATTGAGAATGTGATATAAGTTATAAATGTTTTTTCTTTGGGGATAACCGTCATCTAATGGCCATTGTTGATTATATCCTTGATAAAAAGTAGCAGGAAAACCACCGAATAATTCTGTCATGGCAATATCCACTTCTCGATCGCCATAATAACACGCTGGATCAAAAATAACTCCTTCTCCCTCTTGGGTAAATCCGGCATTTCCTGACCATAAATCACCATGTACTAAAGAAGGTGACGGCTGATGATTCTCTAAACTTTGTCTAATTTTTTCGATAATTTGTTGGGGGTTGATAAAATTACCGCCTCGACGATTAGCTAATGTGAGTTGATAACCAATTCTTTTTTGGGCAAAAAAATCCGCCCAATTATCACAGTAATCGTTAATTTGTGGAGTTGAGCCGATAGTATTATTAATATGCCAACCAAAATAATTAGAAGTGGGGGGGCATTCTTTGGTAAAACGGTGTAATAAGGCTAATTTTTGCCCTAAGAGTTTCCATGATTGATTATTCCCAAGTCCTAAATTCAGATATTCTAAAACTAAGTAACTATTTTTTCCTGAGACACCGTAACAAATAGGTTTCGGTACAGTAACTGTATTCAGTGCATACATTTGTTCTAATGCCGTGGCTTATGCGGAAAACATTTCTACCAGAGTCGCACTATTTAACTTGACAAAATAACTTTTATCCTTGCCAATAAGTTGATAAGCCTGATTAATACAACCTCCACCAATGGATTGATGACGGATTAATTCAAAGGTGGAAGCTGTATATTTATTAATGACGTTAGTAATTTCTGACCACATTTTACGGATTATTTAATTTTATGTAAGACTAAAGTAATTGCGATATAACTATAACAAAGAAAAAAATAAATTAGATATAAAATTTAAAATTTCTTCAAAAAAATTAACTTATTTTCATTAAAGTTATCCAAAATATGTTAGGACATTTAATATAATTATACATAGCCAAAAGTGGAAGCTGATATAAATTAAGACTTTGAGGTTATTTTCTTACATTGAACTCAGGGTAAAAACATTTTTTAAAATAGCTGTATTTGAAGTTACTCTTAGGGTATTAAATAATTTCTAGTTTTACTTTCATACCAGTTTTTCCGATCATCTTTACTAATTTATCCACACTAAAACGAGTAATATCAAGATTCATAAGATTACTGATTCTAGGCTGAGTTTGGTTAAAAAAATGAGCCGCTTCTGATTGAGTCCAGCCCTTTTCTAAAATAAATGATCGTAACTCAATCATCAAATCAGTTTTTATTTTTAAATTCATAGCCTCTATAGGGCTAAATCCCAAATCTTCAAAGACATTATCACTACCTTTTGTTACTTGTATTTGTTCTTTAGTAATCATTTTTCACTCATCCTTTCTTCTTAATTGGGTCATTTCTAGGTAACGTTTTTTTCCTAATTCAATATCCTTTTTTGAAGTTTTTTGAGTCTTTTTCCCAAAGGCATGGAGTATATAAACCGCTTCTGGAAATCTTGCTACATAAAAGACTCTATAAGTATCCCCAATCAAAATCCTAATTTCCTCAGCACCTTTACCAATACTAGGCATAGGTTTAAAGTCCGTAGGCTGTTTTCCTTGCGGAACTAATCTTAGTTGTGCGCCAACTTTATATTTAGCATCTTCAGGAAAATTTTTTAAGTCGTCTTTAGAAGTTCCAATTCATTGGAGCGGTTTATCTGACATTTCATCTAACTTTTTTTAGATTTTTTTTAGTATAACATGGTTATTTTAATTGACTCATTAATAGTTAGATCTTGCATCTCTATCATCAATTCTCGATGAGCATAGGGAAAAGCGAAGAGGGAAAAGTAATAAGAATTGATTTTAAAACTCCTAAAATTGATTTTTCCCGTTTTATTTTATTGGTACTATTGTAGCAGTACAAGATCTGAGAATATGGCGATATACCTGTTAATCATATTCAATAGATGAACTACTCAACACCAAAATCGAAATCTACTGAATTTAGAAAGTAAAAGTTGTGCGCAATGCACCAATTACTAAGGCATCATTCTTAGAGTCGTTACCCGGATTTGTTACGAATATAACTCCTGGAGTAATTTTAATATTATCAGTAATGGCGTATTCATAAAATGCCTCGATATGAAAAGAAGTATCATCTTTGTTTAATCTTACACCGTTATTTGTGATGGTAGAATTAGTTTGCCAAGGTTGCATTCCAACAATAATACCCCCTAAGTTACCCTCTTTGAATAAGTCTGGAAAACCGAGAGTTGCCGCCCAATACCACGTATCATAGCTACCACGAGATAGAGTAGTAGTACCATCATCAAAAGAATTAAGATTTCTGACGTTAGCATATCCTCCCCAACCACCTAAGACGAATTTATCAGCTAATTTCCATGACATGGTTAAAGAATAGATGTTATGGGATGTATCAATAGGGCTATCTGCTACTATTTCGGCAAATCTACGATTATTTTCACCAATACCAAAACTATTATAACCTTGACCATAAGCAAAGGCGATACCAAACTTATCACTAGGGTAGTAACCTATTTGAGCTAAAGTACCATAAGCACCATTAAATAAACCGTTACCTTCTTCGGGATTATTAGCATCGGTAGCTAAGTAACCTAAACTCCAACCAAAACTGCCCATTTTTCCTTCTAAGGCT
Organism: Geminocystis sp. GBBB08; assembly: GCF_016743215.1. Classification (GTDB taxonomy): domain Bacteria; phylum Cyanobacteriota; class Cyanobacteriia; order Cyanobacteriales; family Cyanobacteriaceae; genus Geminocystis. The sequence goes on along the minus strand of NZ_VRZC01000041.1, from coordinate 3,731 downwards.
AAACCAGCACCTTCCCCTTGATAATAGACTGTGTTACGAGTGCCAAAACTAGATAATGCACCACTACCTCCATCGCCGTCTAAAATGCTTAGGGTGTTGGTAAAGTCATCGAAGGCACCCCCAGCACCTTCTAACCAGACGGTAATATTATCATTGAGAGGAAAATTATAGTTTAAGACTTCTACCGCCACGTCATTACCTTCAGGTTGCGCAAAAGCTAGACTAGCTTGTTGAGTGTTGGCACTTGTAGGATCTGCAAAATCAGGAAAGTTACCTGTCGCCAGACGAGTATAGAGTAAGTCTTTGCCCGTAAAACTGGTACTTAATTCTATTCTGACACGATCTCCTAATACTGGTACTTGTGGGATATTTGTTGTAACGTCGGTGATAGATGTTTTTTGCCCACCAAAGATACTTGCTAATCCAAAGATTACTTCACCACTTAACTTGGTAGTAGTAGAAAATTGATGATCTTCTAAAAATGCCACTCTACCTTCTAGGTTATCAACTCTTGCTCCTAATGTTGCTAATTCTGTCTCAAATTCAGCGATTAACCGTTTGAGTTTTTCTATATCTTCTCTGGTAACGGCTTCACTGGCGGCGATTAATCTTTCCATTTGTTGCATACAAGCGTTTAAACCAGCGGCAAACTCATAACGACTTAAGGCACGATTGCCTCTAAAGGTACGATCAGGATACCCTACAATACAACCGTAACGCTCGACTAAACTTCTTAAGGCTTCAAATGCCCAATCTGTTGGTGATACGTCTCTTAGCTGCGATACTGAAGTAACTTGAGTCATGGGTTGTGTTGTGTTGTAGTCACTGATTTGCTCTAATATATCTTCAGTGGGTAATGCTATTGCAATATTTGGAAAGGCGATCGCCAATAATGCACTACTGATAAATAATTGACTTTTCATTGTTTTTAAACTCCTCACAGGATTAATTGAATTTTATTTTTATATTTGATTATTTTTTTGTCAATAGACAACTTGTAAAACTAACTATATAATTTTTCAGATTGAATATAGTTATCACAAAATTAGATTGTAAATTGAGAGACTAATTGAGAAAATCCTTCCGGTGCTATTACTGCTTTTGGTGGTGCTTTTGCTGAAGGAAATACTTGTTTAATTTCTTTTAAATTTAAGGCTAACTTTTTAGCTAAAGAAGGGTTTTCAGTGCTTAAATTATTTTGGATGCTATTAAACAGTATGTCACTATATAAAGCAAATCCTTTGGCATCTTGATATTCAATTATTTCTACAATTTTATTAGTAATAATCGCTGCACTATATTCTTCTTGAGCAATATTTAATAATTTAGTAATAACTTTGATGATAAATTCAGGATTTTGCCGTTTACTTTCTGGTAAAAAAGCGATGGCTTGATCTATTTTTTTCATAGCCAAGTCATACTGATAAGAAACTTTCGGATCTTGAGGACTAAATTTAACTAACTCATGTAAAGTAATTAAATCTTGATTAAAAGCAGGTATATTTCTTGTTTTTAATTGTGGTTCTAAATCCCCATAAATTTCATCAACAGGATGACCAAAATGAGGCTCTGATTGTTCATATTCAGATAAATTTAATAACTCTTTTCCTACTAATAAATGACCTTTCATTAAGCCTAAGTTAGTAAAATAATTAAGATCATTGTTACTAATTTTTGCTAAAATTAAACCATGATGATGTTCATTGGTTGATAAAAAAGAATTATAGGCATTTAACTTAAGTTGATTAGTCGTGAGAATTAAAATAAAAGATAATAAAATGACACAAATAAACCGATATATTTTAAAAATTTTCATAGCTTTTTTCTTTTAAATTTTAACAAAATAAAAATAATTAATCTTAACTAGCAATAACTTCAAAATTTCCCATACAACCCTGTTCTGCGATATGATCCTGATGAGGATGAAACATAAATTTTCCCTTATAATCATAAGAAAATTCGAGAATGTGTCTTTCGGCAACTCCCATAGTAATTACGTCAGTAGCATAGCTAGGCTTTAACGTCATACCAGTAGGGTAAACTTGAAACATATTACCGTGAAGATGAAAAGTTACCGCAGTTTCAAACTCAATCATATTCAAAACGTATAAACGGATTAATTGATGTTGATAAATCGGTATCGGATAATCTCGGTAAAAATTAGGAATGCCATTAAAGGCATAAATGTCGTTTTTACCATCATTATCAATGTCATAACCTCCCATTACCAACAGCATCTCATCGGCTGGGGGGCGAGGTTTTATGGGATCAATGATCAACATCCCGTATAATCCTTTACTAACATGACGAGTAACTGGTGGGATATGACAGTGATATAAATGAACACCAAAAGGTTTAGCCTCAAATTCATAGATAAAACTTTCTCCATGTTTAACAGGAGTTACTCCATCCATATCAGCAGGATGAATGCCATGAAAATGTAAAGTATGAGAATGCCCATCTTGATTATTAAAAATAATTCTGATTAATTCTCCTTCTGTTACTCTTAAAGTAGGAGCAGGTACTCTGTTATCAACATTCCAGCTTACAAAATCAAGGGCAGTATTAAGTTGAATTTTACTACTATGAGCGGTTAAAGTAAATTCTCGAATTTTACGTCCATTTTCTGATTTAGCAATGCCATAATCAAAATTACGCAATAAAGATAATGGGTTAAAGAGATTTTCACCCATAGATATTTCCCTTAAGGGAGGTATTTTAACAGAATTTGTGGTAGCTAAACTCGGTAAACACTGACTTCCTAAAGCGATTAAACCACCTCCTATTATGGTAGATGTTAAGAATTGACGGCGTGAAAAGTTCATCTTTTATTGCTAAAGATTATTATTTACTTTTTTCACAGTATATCCCAATTTTGATTTTAATGCTAAAGGTTATCAATAAAATTATAAAAATAAAAACACAAAAGCCCTTACATTAATCTAAAAATGTATAGCGAAGAATAAATGAGAAAAATTTCGCAAAGTCGTAAAGGCAAAAGATTTAATTATTGATGATTATTTTAATATCAGGTTCGATTAAATAATTAATTATTGTAAAATTTCTGCAAACTCCTTTATTCTTTCTTTAAGGGCGAGGAATTGATAATTCCTAATTCCTAATTCCTAATTCCTAATTAATATTGGCTAAAATATCTTGAGCATGAGTAGCCGTTTTAACTTTATCATCAACGTGAGTAATTATACCTTGACCATCAATAATATAAGTAACTCGTTTAGCATAACTGCCTCCATCAACATCATAGGCTTTAGTGATACTTTTATCAGTGTCAGCTAAAAGACTAAAAGGTAAGCCGTATTTTTCTTTAAATCTTGTATGGGAGGCTTCATCATCATTGCTAACGCCTAAAACTACTATATCTTTACCTTGATATTCCTCGTAGTTGTCACGAAAACCTTGAGCTTCTATAGTGCAACCGGGGGTATCATCTTTAGGGTAAAAATATAAAACTACTACTTTACCTGCAAAATCTGATAAAGAAACTGTATTACCTTGTTCATCTTTAGTGGTAAATACTGGTGCTTTACTACCAACTGTGAGTGTCATAAATATTTTCCCTACAATTAAATAAATTCTGTTTCTTACTCAACTTTACAATACTTAACGAAATATGAAAATATCTTTTCCAAAAAAGTTTACACCTCAAAAGCCTATTAAAATTTATGATCATCATGATATTATGATTACGCTATTTTCGAGCAAAATTCACC
>NZ_VRZC01000040.1 GCF_016743215.1 Geminocystis sp. GBBB08 | reverse complement strand
CGTCAGATGTGTCTAAGAAACAGCTCTTAAACCCTTATTTTTAAAAGTTTTTGACATCGAACTGACGTTAGAATAAATTATTGCACTTCATTTTTATCAGAGATATAATATATATGTAATTTGTAGCAAAGTGATTAAACGGGTAATGTGATAGTAACAGTTGTTCCTTTGTCGATCTCACTTTTAAGATCAATATTTCCTCCATGTAAGTCAACACATTTTTTAACTACGACTAAGCCTAATCCGGTGCCAGTGAGATGTCTTACGTTTAAACCTCGATAAAAAGGCTCAAATATTTCTGTTTGATCTTCAGGAGAAATACCAAAACCCCAATCTTGAACTTGTATCTCAATTTTATCGGGATAAAATCTCAGATATAAATGAATTTCCTTTGCCGAAGGAGAATATTTAATAGCATTAGAAAGCAAATTAGCTAAAATAGAGCGCAATAACTTTTCATCTAAAGAAGAACTAATTTTTTTTCCTTTACAGAAAAATTTAAGTTGATATTCAGTGCCTGTGCTGAGTTTTATTTCTTCGATGAATTGACGGCAAAAGATTTCTAATGGTAAAGGTTGAGGATTAAATTCCAAATTACCTGTTTCAGCTCGATTAATGGTTAAAATATCATCTAAAAGTTGAACCATATTTTTAACGGAATTTTGAATGCGATGTAAATTTCTGAGTTGTTTTTGCGCATTGTCGGAGTTAATAGATGCGTTTTCTAAGACTTGGGCGGCCGCTAAAACTGTACTTAAAGGTGTTCTAAATTCGTGGGAAGCCATAGAAAAAAAGCGAGTTTTGACAATATTTAATTCTTTTTCTCTTTCTAAAGCAATGCGCACTTCTTCTAATCGTTTTCTCTCGGAAATATCCCGGGAGGTAATAACAATTTTAGTAGTAGGCACATTATCAATAAATTTTTGGGTAATCGCTTCTAAATTACGCCAGGTTCCATTCTGATGTTGACAGCGAAATTCAACAGGATTAACGACTTTTAAAGTATTTTGAATGGAATCCATAACATTTACTTTAATAATTTCTTGATCTTCGGGATGAATATAAGCAAAAAAGTTTTTTTCCACAAACTGAGGAATTGTATAGCCTAAAACTGTTTCTACTGAAGGACTTTGATAATAAATTTTACCATTAGTATCCACAATGGTGATCATATCTAAGGCATTTTCTACTACTAAGCGGAATCTTTCTTCACTTAAGCGCAATGCCTCTTCATTTTTTTTTCTTTCTGTAGTTTCTCGATGTACAGAAATCCAATGAGTAATATTTTCATGGTGTGAAGCTACAGGTACAATACTAAATTCTGACCAAAATTCACTGCCATCTTTACGATAGTTAATCACTTCTACGGTAATTGGTTGCCATTGGGATAAAGCTAAACGTATTTTATCTAATTCTGTACGACTGGTTTTTGCACCTTGAAGTAAGCGTGGAGTTTTTCCTCTTACTTCTTCGAGGGTATAACCTGTCATTTTAGTAAAGGCTTCATTGACATAGATAATTTCAGGTCCAGGTTGGTTAATAGTATCAGCTTTTGTGATAATGATTGAATCTTTTGTATTAATAACAACAGATTGGAGTAATCTAACTTGTTCTGCTTGTCTTTTTTGTTCGGTAATATCAGCAACAACGGCGACAATGCCGTTAATTTTTTGTTCAGTGTTAATCAGTGGTGCGGCGGAAAAAACAATGTCTATTATCGAACCATCTTTCTTTTTCTGCTTTATTTCAATACTAGATGGAGTAATATTTTTCAGGATATTATTTTTAATAATCTGATATTGCTTGAGATTATCCCCTGAAATTACAGGATTGACAAGATCGATTACTTCTTGGGCACTCCAACCAAAAATTTTTTCGGCGGCAGGATTCCAAATTTTTACTTTATCTTCTAAATCAAGGGTAAAAATAGCACGAGGTGAGGCGGAAATCAGAGATTCTAAGGTTTGATTCGTATGACGTAGAGCAATTTCTGTGCGTTGACGTTCGAGAATTTCTGCTTTTAATGATTCATTACTTAAGGCTAATTCTTCTGTTCTTTTTTTTACTCTTTCTTCTAATTCTCGATTTAGTTGTTGTAATTGATGATAAAGTTCCGCTTGTTTAATGGCGATCGCCACTTGAGTAGCCAATTGTTTGACTAATTCAACTTCTATGGTGTTCCAAATTCTGACATTATCACATTGATGAGCAATTAATAAACCCCAAAGATAGGGAGTAAAATCATGAGTAGTATCATTAAAAGATTGGGAATGAAGAGTTACATCTAAATTTTTATTCCGTATTTCTTGAATAATCGGTACAACTAATTTTGCCTTAACACCAAATTGTCGAATAAAATTAAATAAACATTGTCGGATGTGGCTTTTCTCGACATCATTAATAGCTAAAGTTTTACCTTCAATATATTCTTGATGATATTGCTGGGGAAAAACTTCTTCAGGAAAAGTCTGCCCCAAAATTTCAGGATATGGTAATTTGACACTTTCTGTAATAGCACTACCTGTACCATCATCCCAAATACGATAAATTAAAACCCGATCAACTTGTAAAAATTCTCTTGTTTCTTCAACAGTAGTTGCCAATATTTCGTCTAATTGAAAAGATTGATGAATTCGTTGTGCTATTTTATTGACTAATCCTTGAAGCAAAAAATAAGACTTGTTCATCAATAAATAATTGGTAATTGTTCAATTAGATGTTTATTCCGGATTAATTATTCATTATCTGAGCTAAAATGCATTTTAAAAAATTAGTTAAAAATAAAAGAAACTCTTAAGAATTGAGAATTGAGAATTGAGAATTGAGAATTGAGAATTGAGAATTGAGAATTGAGAATTGAGAATGAGGAAACTTGCCCATTGCCCATTGCCTGTTTGGCTTAACATCGTTCATCAAATCTAGTATAATGACTTCCATTTTCATACCAGTATTGTTTAATCGGATTATTTAAGTTATTAAAAACCGCTTTTGCTTGATAAAGAATAACTTTGCGATGATTTCCTCGCCATACTTTTTTTAAAGGATGAACACAAAGAAATTCTCCTCCTAAACTTATAACACATTCTTCAAATCTTTCAATAGTTGAATAGTCAAAAGTTTCAAAGATTAAAAGTTTTTCGGAAAAAATTAGATGACGACTCCTAATCCAAGTTTGCATTTTTTTTCTAGCGATGGGAGGCAACATTCGCATTACTAACATAAATATCTTGATCAAATATTTGGATTAATAAATTGGTAAATTTTATAATTCAATCTAAATATTTAGATCTTAATAATAAAAAGTACCAACATTTATTTAGTTATAAAAAAGAAAAAATTATAAGTTTTCTAAGAGAAATGATCACTATTTTTCAACAATAGAAATGATTTTGCCACCAATTTTATGTATATTCTGAATCTGTCGAGATAATTGTGAATAACCAACGGTATAAGTAGTATTATTTTGTTTAACAATAGGATTTGCACCGGATTGAGTTACTAAAATATCGAATTTTTTACCCGTATTGGTATAAGCCTTAGGGATTCGGGAAGATGTTACTTTTATTTTTTGAGGTAAATTAGTGGCAATAGTAGAAATTAATTGTGGTTTTTTACTATTATCACTACTTGCAAATCCACCTAATAAAGAAATAGTACGATTAAAAACAACATTTTTTATCCCTTTTTGGCTTTTTATACTACGAGCATAAGGAACTATATTTTCGCCAAAAGTGGAATTATATTCTTCACTATCAATATAAGAGTTGATTTCAGCTACATAACCTTGCTCATTATAAATTTTAACGTGTTCGGCAATTTCAGCTTGATCTAAAGGCGCTCGACCTAATAAATGTTTATAATTTAATTCGATAAAACGATAAGGTGAATTAGGATGAAAAAATAAAGATTGATACAATTCTGATTGAGCAATTATTCTGACAAATTCACGCACAGTAATATTACCGTTTCGGAGAAAAGACTCGGCACTATCTAAACGCTGACTTTCCATTAAGTGAACATTTCCGAGAACTTGCTTATAAACTGCACGAATAACTAATTGTAATTCATTTTCATTGTTTTCTGACCACAATTCCACAGGGCTATTAGTAATTGTTTCTGTTAAAGTTGCCATTTTTATTATTTATTTTTAATTAAGTTACTGAACACTTTGAATCACAATAGTAATTATAATTGTATTAGTAAATACATTGATTATGAATCAAACTTAACAGAAAATATATCAGATAGGCAGTAAAGAAAAGGGTAAGAAAAAAGTAAATAAATCGGAAAGATTATTAACAACTTAATTTTTATTACAAATTTTAACTTTTCGTTATGTTTTGCAACATTTTATCTGAAAAAGTGAATAATAAATAGTTAGTAGGGGCTTAATATATTAAGCAAGTACAATAACTGTGAAACAGGCATCTATCTTGCCATGTAACTTCTAATTCCTCATTCCTCATTCCTCATTCCTCATTCCTCATTAGTTATAGCTTTTTTGCCATGAGAATTCTTTTAGTTGAAGATGATTTTCCCCTCGCTGAAACTTTGGCAGAAGCTCTGACAGATCAACTATATACTGTTGATATTGCAGGAGATGGAGTTTTAGCATGGGATTATATCAAAGCTGTAGAATATGATTTATTAGTATTAGATGTCATGTTACCCCGTCTTGATGGTATCAATCTTTGTCAACAATTACGATCACAAAATTATCAAATGCCGATTTTGATGATTACAGCTCGTGATACTATCAGAGATAAACTAATTGGTTTAGATGCTGGTGCTGATGACTATATAATTAAACCTGTTGATTTAGGAGAGTTATTTGCAAGGATTAGGGCATTATTAAGAAGGGGAAGTCTTTCTTTACCGACAATTTTAACTTGGGATAAATTAGAATTAAATCCTAGTACTTACGAAGTGACTTACGCTCATAAACCGATAAAATTAACTCCTAAAGAGTATTGCATTTTAGAGTTACTCCTAAGAAATGGTCGGCGAGTGTTAAGCCGTCATGTGATGATTGATCATATTTGGTCATTAGAAGATCCTCCAGAAGAACACACTGTAAAAGTTCATATCCGTAGTTTACGACAAAAATTAAAAGCCCTTGGTGCGCCAGAAAACTTAATTGAAACAGTTCACGGTATGGGTTATCGTCTCCTTAAAATACAAGATAATGGATAATAGGCAAGAGTGCAAAATAAAAATTAAAATCTATTTTAGGTGAGAAATTATCAATTTTAATAACTATTGCCTGAAGAATTTAGAATTTAGAATGAAGATTAAAAAAAAACTTACCCTTAGGGCTATTCTCTACCCTCGCAACTTTTTTAGCACCGCCTAATTATTCTGATCTTGTTGAGTTACCTCTAATAGTTTATGATTTCTGTGAGAAAAATAGATCCTCATTGTCCTTAAAATAATTAGAGATAAAAATAGTAAAGTTAATGCTAAATCCCATAAACCAACACTACAAGCTAAACCAATAGCAGAAGAAACCCAAATTTCTGTCGCTCCCGTGACATTTCTAGCATTGTTTCCTGCTTTAAGAATCAACCCACCACCAATAAAACCAACACCTTGTATAATACCTGTCATCACTCTAGCTATCTCCGTAGCATCAACATGATTAACGATTAAAACAAAAGCACAGGAAGCCATAGAAACTAAGGCATTGGTTTTCACTCCCCCTGGTTTATGCCTTAATTCTCTTTCTAAACCTAAAATTGCTCCTAATATAGTGGCAATTAATAACTTAAATAACATTAATTGTAATAATTTTTTATTGATTTATTTACTATTTTTGAGAAAAACTTTATATTCTTTCCAGATATAGCAGATAACGAGTTGATTAGGACGTTTTGAGATTCCTCTGGTTATCTCGGAATGACAACTATAGATTTTGAGAATGTCTTAACTAACCCGTTTATTGCTATATTATGATTATTTTTTTAGATTTTAAGAAATATCATATTTATCTTTTTTTTTCAATTTTAATAGTCAATAATAAAAGAGAAAGAAAAGTTAAACCCATAATTCCGGCGATGGGATTTTTATCTATTCCCGTAATCCATGGAGGTACTGTTTCTGTATAAGTGATCATTTCTCCTACATTAACAACATAATAGCCCCAAACTAAACCACTATGAATACCGATATTAATACCTAATAAATTTTGATGCGATCGCTTGGCGGAGATTAAAGTATATCCTAATAATAATAAAGCAGGAAAAGTGACCATAGTTCTAATAACTTCAGCAAGAGGTTTGATGAAATGAGCAACGGCAAAAAGAAAAGAATTTAATCCAGCAGAAATACCTAAAGAAAAGTCTGTTTCTAATTCTGATAACAACCATCCTCGAAAGAATAATTCTTCAGCAAATCCTATACCGATAGCACTAATAAAACCTTCTAAAATTAATTGGGGAAAAGCAATCGTTGAAGGGTGAAAATTTAACCAACCAAATAATGCTTCTACATAAAATAAAACCCAATTGGAAATAAAACCAATGAGTAAACCTTTAATTAAATATTGCCAGTTTTTTTTACTATTAACCAAACCATAATAAGAGAAAATCTTGTTATTATTGTTAACATATTTCCCCCAAAATTTAACTAAAAATAAGAAAATGACAAATAAAATTGCCATAGTAATAATAGTAGTTAAATTCGGATCTTTGTCCCCTAAAAAATAGTAAATAGGAATAGCAAAAGGTAGCCAAAAAAGAAGTAAGGTTAAGATAAAAAACCCCAACCTTGCTAAAAAAGGATAATTTTTAATATGTTCAAAAAACAAAATCTGATCAATAATAAGGAATGAGAAATGAGGAATTAATAATTATCTAGTCTTCTAGTCTTCTAGTCTTCCTCTTTTGTTAGTCTGCCGGTTCAATAGTACTGGTTAAACCTTTGCTTTTAAGACTTTCGCAATAAAATTCAGCGTGTTCTAAAGCACAAGTAGTGACTAATCCAATACCATTAGTATGAGTTTCCATCATAACACTAACTGCTTGAGGCTCATTCATGCTCACAGTTTCCATTAATACTTGTACTACATATTCCATAGTGTTAAAAGGATCGTTATGTAATAATACTCTATAACCTGAATCGTGTTTACGTTTAGTATCAGATTTACTGGCGGGTTTATCAATAACTTGAGTTGACATATAAATTAATTACCTCCTATATAAATTTGCGAAAAATTGTCTTCTTTAAATGATTATAACTTAACTGAAATATTTATTTGATAAGACTTTTACTTTAATAAGCTAAAACATTGATAAATAAGCAAAGATGTTATTTTCTAAAACCATATTCAAGCACAAAAAAATCAGGCTTAAAATCTGCAAGAGGTTGTCTTAATTTCTCTAATTCAATTTCGTTACCGTGAATTTCGAGACGGATTAAATCTGAGATAGTTAAAGCCTGTTTTAATAAACTTTCCACATTAGCTAAGTGATTTAAAATCCCTTGTGCATCTTCATAACCTTCTCGACAATGAACGATATTTTCTTTAAAACTAAAACCATAGTAAAGACATTTACTTTCTTGACGAGTTTTTTCGATAAATTTAGGGCATAATTCTTTAAATTCATCTATTTTGCCTTCATAAACTTGAAAATAAGGAACTAAAGTACAACAATTATCTTGAGTATTCATATTTTCTTCAAATTTAACCATCTTTATTTCATTATTTCATATAGTGTATAACTTATAAAGGGTGAAAACCTAAGACAATCTCCAGTGTAGAAATATCTTTAGCAGATATTAATTGATAATTATTATAAATTACTCATTAATGGGGGTAAAAGGTTCTTTTTCAGTCGAATTTTTACCATTTTTATCACGACTAGAAGGATTACGAGGTTTTTTGTCTGAGTTTAAGAAGTTATCCTCAAAACTTTTAATCACAATATAAAGGTTAGGCACAAATAATAAACTGAGAATAGTAGAAATAATCATCCCACCAAATACAGATGTACCCAATGACCAACGACTAACACTTCCAGCACCACTGGCAACCAATAAAGGTAAAAAACCGAATAAGGTGGAGATAGTTGTCATCAAAATTGGACGAAAACGCTCAGTAGAGGCATAAATTGCGGCTTGAGTTATATTCATCCCTAAAGTGCGCGCTTGGTTGGCAAATTCCACAATCAGAATGGCGTTTTTACTTGACATCCCAATCAGCATTACTAAACCCACTTGTACATAAATATTATTATCAAGAAGAGGCCAAATACTGTCTGCACCTTGAACTTGAACTCTTAACCAAATGCCTCCTAATGCCCCTAAAATTGATAAGGGTACAGTTAACATAATGATAGTCGGATCAATATAGCTTTCATACTGAGAGGCTAATACTAAAAATACCATCACAAAACCTAACCCGAATACGATGGGTGCTGCTCCTCCAGCGGTTTTTTCTTCGGCGGCAGTGTTTGTCCATTCAAAGCCAAATCCTGGTTGTAAAGTAGAGGATACCACTTCTTCCATTAGTGAAATTAGTTGTCCTGAACTATATCCTTGAGCAGGGGATATGTTAATCTTGATGGCAGGATAAACGTTATAGTTAGTGACGATAGGAGGATAAGTGGTTTCTTCTAGGGTTAATATATCACTCATTTGCACCATTGCACCGTTACGACTACGCACATAAATTTTACCAATATCATCGGGATTTGATCGAAAATCTCCATCCGCTTGAGCAAATACCCGATATAAACGCCCATCTAAAACAAACTGATTAACAAAATTTCCCCCAAGATAGGTTTGTAGATTCGCTAAAACTACGTTTATATCAACATTCATGGCTTTGACTTTTTCTCGATTAATTTTTGCTTCTAGGATAGGAGAGTTAAAGGTAAAGGTAGTAAATGCACCAGCAACTTCAGGACGTTTATTTGCCGCCGCCATAACTCTTTGAGTATTATCAATTAAAGCATCCATTCCTGATAACTGACGATCTTGAATATAAAGTTCTAAACCACTAAAATTACTTAAACCGTCCACCGGAGGGGCATTAACGGCAAAAACTCTGGCGTTATCGATTTTTTTTCTCAAAATAGGATTTAATCGGCGAATTATCCCAAATACAGAATGTTTTGCTCCTTCTCTTTCAGCCCAAGTTTTTAATTTAATAAAGAATAAACCTTGATTACTGTTAATACCATCGAAGGAAAATCCCGTTAATGCCATAGCATGATCAACTTCTTCAAATTCCATAATTTCTGCCATGATTTTACTGTTAATATCTTGGGTATAGTTGAGAGATACACCTGGTTGTGCAGTGGCAATAACAAAGAAATATCCTTGATCTTCTTCAGGAATAAAGCCCTGCGGTACAGTTTGATACATCCATCCTGTCAAAATTAAACCACTGATGAAAATAATCATAATCAGGGTTTTAAGTTTGGTTAAAAAAGTAATTACATTGCGGTATCCTTCTTTAAAAGCATCAAATAAACGGTTAAATAGTTCAAAAAATAATCCTAAAGGGCCTTTTGTTTTTTCTGGTGCTTTAAGTAATATCCCTGACATGGTAGGAGAGAAGGTTAAAGCGTTAAAGGTAGAGAAGACAACGGCGGCGGCGATGGTTAAGGCGAATTGTTTATAGACGATGCCGGTTGTGCCGGGGAAGAAAGATACGGGAATAAATACTGCCATTAATACCACAGAAGTAGCGATAACTGCTCCAAATAATTCATCCATAGAGTCAAAAGCGGCTTGAAGGGGGCGCATTCTTTGGGCTAATTTATTGGATACAGATTCTACAATTACTATACCATCGTCCACTACTAAACCTGTGGCTAATACACAAGCGAATAAGGTTAATTGATTCAGGGTAAAACCTAACGCTTTCAGAGCAATCATTGAACCGACTAAAGCAACAGGAATAGCTACAGAAGGAATAATGGTGGTACGCCAGTCTTGTAAAAATACGAAAATAACTAATACTACCAGTGCTATCGCCTGTAATAAAGTTACAACTAAGTCTTTTAGTGCAGCATCAATGAATAGAGTGTTATCTAAAACAATTACATCTTTATATCCGGGGGGGAAGGATTTTCTTAATTCTTCCATTTTTGCCTTAATGGCGTTTGCCGTATCAAGGGCGTTACTGCCAGGTAATTGATAAATAATTAAAGCAACGGCGGGAGTATCTCCATCAAGGGTAATTAAAGTAATATAATTTTCAACTCCTAATTCTGCTCTACCAATATCACCAATTTTAATTAAAGTTCCATCATCTCCCACTTTCACCACAATATTTTCAGCTTCTTCTGGAGTGACAAAACGTCCTTGTACTTTCAAGGGAATTTCAAATTGTTGTCCTTCGGGATTCGGTAATCTACCAACACCACCAGTACCAATATCAAAGTTTTGCTCTTGAATCACAGCCACCACATCCGTAGCCGTTAAACCTCTGGCGGCTAATTTGTTAGGATCGAGCCAAATTCGCATAGCATAGGTAGATGAGCCAAGGGCGTTTAAATTTCTTACCCCTTCAATTCTGTTTAATTCATTCCACAGATAGCGATCGAGGTAGTTAAATAAGAAAACAGTATCATATAAGTATTTACCATCTTCTCCTTTTTCCGAGTAAAAAGCGTAAGCAAGGGTAACGCTAGGAGATGCTTGTTGGGTTGTAATCCCTGATTGGTTAACGATAGGTGGTAAACTAGACTGGGCTTGTGCAACTCGATTCTGCACTAAGACTTGTGCCGTATTACTATCAATTTCTACAGGAAAACTAACGTTAATTGTACTTTGTCCTGTATTGGCGGTATTGGAACTAATCCAGCGAATATCAGCTGTACCATTTATTTCTCTTTCTAAAACGCTAGTAACATTATCAACAGTGGTTTTAGCATCTGCACCCACATAGTTAGCCGTAACGGATACCTGCTTGGGAGCAATTTGTGGTAATTTGTCTAATGGTAACAGTGCCATACAGATTACCCCGATCAGGATAATAACGATCGAGCAAACCGTTGTTAATACTGGGCGTTTAATAAATTCTGAAGAAAGAGACATGGATTATAGTCTATATAATGATAACTGAACTTAATAATACTAATAAAAAAGGAAATATTAACTAAATTTTTGTAACAACCATGCACCTACTTGACTGTGATTAGAAACTCTAGTTTTTTGTAGTGCTTCTTCTAGGATGGAAAGATCAAGATTTAACAATACCTGAGATTGGTTAATTTTTTTACTGCCACCATCACTAATGGCAAAAGCAATAATATTCTGACTTTGCACATCTACAATCCAATATTCCTGAGAGCCAAAATTTTCGTAAAGTAAACGTTTCATACCTAAATCATCTCCTAAAGAGTTGTTAGCTATTTCAATCACAAGATTAGGAGGCGGGTAAATATCTAAATCGACTATACCAGTGCCATAGGGGACAGCGTCAACATTGTCACCAATATAATAAGATAAATCTGGTTGTGCGGATCTATAACCTGTTTTACGATAGGTACAATTATCTTTACAGTTAAAATCAATGGCTTTAAGAGTGCCATAAAGATTTATAGCGTAATTAATTATAGAGTGATCACTAGCATGATCGTTTCCTAATGGTGACATATCAATTTTAATTTTTCCTTGATAATAATAAATTTTAGCTTTGTCATAATCGGGATTATTTTCGGCGGTTTGGTATTCATCCCAAGGGGCATTTACCCATGTGTCATAATCTATTTTAGAGAGAAGTTGAGTCATGATTAGTAGTTAGGAATTCAAATTAATACCTACAAGAATTAATATTTAAAATTATAGTAATAGTTAGGCTTTGATGAAAAATAATGAGTTTTGATAATGTTTGTAAATTTTTAGCGGAACAATATCCTCAAGTTTTTGTAAAATGGTTACTTGACAGTGAGGAAACATCAATTCGGGTATTAAAAACCGAGTTAAATGTTAATCCTATACACGCAGATTCTGTGTTATTTTTAAGGGTAGGAAAGCGGATTTTACATCTGGAATTTCAAACCGAACCAAAATCTAAGCCTCCTTTACCGTTAAGAATGTTAGACTATTATATAAGACTAAAAAGAAAATATAACTATCCCATTACACAAGTCATTATTTTTTTACAAAAAAGCAATTCAGAGTTTGTTTTTAAAGAACAATATCAGGATGAAAATACTATTCACAAATATAGAATTATTCGTTTATGGGAAGAAGAAGCAACGTCTTTTTTGTCTGAACCTATTTTATATCCGTTTGCTGTGTTAGGAAAAACTGAATCTCCTCAACAAATATTAGAAGAAGTCGCCACAAAAATTAACGACATCGAGGAAAAAGGACTACAATCAGATTTAATGACTAGCATCAGTATTTTAGCTGGATTAAAATTAGACAAAAACTTTATTCAATCATTATTAAAGGAGGAAGTTATGCGCAGTTCAGTTATTTACCAAGAAATAAAAAAACAAGGTAAAATTGAGGGTAAAATTGAGGGTAAAATTGAGGGTAAAATTGAGGGTAAAATTGAGGGTAAAATCGAAGAGGCCTTAAACTTAATTTTCAAAATTATTAATCAACACTTAGGAAAAATAGAAAAGGATTTAGCCGACAAAATTCAGACTTTATCTTTAGAAAAAATGGAAGAATTAACTGTTGCTCTTTTTGATTTTGATTGTTTAGAAGATTTAGAATTATGGTTAGAATATAATAGTTAAAAATATTGATAATAAATTATTATTCTCGCAATTTAATTCTTATGAAACCATTGGCAAAATTAATTGGGCAACCTCTTGCGGTAGAATTGTTAGAACGGGCGATCGCCAAGAATCGCATTGCCCCAGCTTACTTATTTGTAGGTGCAGATGGTATTGGGAAAGCCTTTGCTGCGAAGTGTTTTACGGAAATGTTGATGATTGATGAGACAGAAAATTACGTTTCCGCTTGTAAAAAAATATATGCGGGAAATCATCCTGATTTTTTATGGGTTGAACCAACTTATAACGATAAAGGAACGCTCTTAACAGCGAAAGAAACAACAGAAAAAGGCTTGAAAAGGAAAAATGCTCCTAAAATTAGAATCGAACAAATTAGGGAAATTAGTCAATTTTTAGCACGTCCTCCTTTAAAGTGCGATCAATCTGTAGTAGTAATTGAATCAGCAGAATTAATGGCCGAATCTGCCGGAAATGCGTTATTAAAAACTTTAGAAGAACCAGGACAAGCTACGATTATTTTAATAGCACCAAGTATAGATTCTATACTATCAACATTAGTATCTCGATGTCAAATTATCCCCTTTTCACGCCTTAGTGAAGAGCATTTAAAATTAGTGTTATATCGTCAGGATGCAGCTCAAGTTTTAGATTATCAGCAATTAATTAAAATGTCTCAAGGATGCCCTGGAAAAGCGATCGCCGACTGGCAAAAGTTAAGAGAAATTCCTTCAGAATTGTTGTCAAAGTTAACTAAATTGCCTGAAAATGTAATTGATGGTTTAATGTTAGCCAAAGAAATTACTAAAGAAATTGAGCTAGAAAGTCAAATTTGGTTAGCAGATTATTTACAATATTTATATTGGGATAAACACCGTAAAACTAAATTAATTGAAGGTTTAGAAAAAGTCAAAAAAACCTTAATTCGTTATGTGCAACCTCGTCTAGTTTGGGATTGTTTTTTCTTAGATATAATCACAAATGATTCTGAAGATTTACAAGAAAGATACCTGTTTTATTAAAAGTGATAAAATATCAATCACCAATCACTATTTACCGTCAATTGCCAAAAACCTTTTTTTATTTATAGAATAGAAGATAAAGTTTTGTAACAACCCCCCCTTAAACAAAAGCGTGAATTTTCTGAAAACCTTTCAGAGTATAGAAAAAAGTAAGTTAATTAACTTGTTAATTCTGTTTTTATGTGCCTTATTTTTTTGGACAAGTATAACCTGTTTATTGCCTACCTTACCGGCTTATATTCAAGATATTGGTGCAACAGCCAAACAAGTCGGTTACGTCATGGGATGTTTTGCCATTGGTTTATTATTATCCCGTGTGTGGTTGGGAAAATTAGCCGATGATGGATTGACACAGCTAATTAAAGATATAAAGCTAAATTCAACTATAACTAACTTTTTAATTCGTATTTTACGCAAATTTATCGGTAAATTAGCTGATTATCCTAGCCGAAAAGTAGTAATTATTATTGGCACATTAGTAGCTACTTTTGCCCCTATCGGCTATTTAATCTTAAACTCTATTCCCCAATTAATGGCGATTCGTGCTTTTCACGGTATCAGTATCGCCGCTTTTACCACCGGTTATAGTGCTTTAGTCGTAGATTTATCACCTCCAAGACAAAGAGGAGAATTAATCGGTTATATGAGTTTAGCTGTGCCCATTGGTATGGCTGTAGGACCGGCTGTCGGTGGTTTCTTACAAGAATATACTAGCTATCAAGTCTTATTTGCTGTCTCAGCCAGTTGCGGTATTTTAGCTTCCATTTTAGCTATACAAATCCGAGAATTAAAATCTTCCCCAAAACATCAAAAATCTGGTAATGTTATTTCTCCGGCAGATAAATCAAATGATCGTACTTTCAAACAGATAATTTTCAATCCTTCTTTCCTTGTACCCAGTCTGATTTTATTATTAATCGGTTGTTTATTCGGTACATTGGTAACATTTTTACCGCTTTATTTACGCAATATTGGGCTTACTTTAAATATTGGTTTATTTTACACTGCGGCGGCGATCGCCTCTTTCCTCGTTAGGTTTATTTCTGGACAAGCATCTGATAAATATGGTAGAGGTATATTTATTAGTATCAGTATTATTTGTTATATTTTGTCCATGATTTTACTGACATTTGTACAGAGTAATAATATTTTATTATTATCAGCCATATTAGAAGGTACTGGAGCGGGAATGTTAGTGCCAATTATTCTCGCTTTAATTTCTGATAGATGTAGTGCCACCGAGAGAGGAAAAGTCTTTGCTATTTGTGTCAGTGGTTTTGATGTCGGAGTAGCATTAGGTGGACCGGTTTTAGGTAGTTTATTATTAGACTTAGGCTATCGTTTGCTTTTTGGAGTGACAGCAATTATGGCAATAATAGCGCTGATAATTTTCCTCTGTTTTTCTAACAAAGATTTAACTAATTCTTGGCGTTTTGCCTTTGGAGATGCACCTGACTTATATAAAATAATTGACAATTAATAAATACTTAAAACTTATCCTTTCAATTTTGGAAAGGTAAATAATTTTTAAGATTAGAGTCTCTTGCCTCGGTATGCAAAGACCTAAAGTTTTATTATTAGTAAGCCAAGACACATTTAACTTACATTTTTTCCTAACTCGTAACAAGGGGTTTAAACCTCTTGCCTTGACTCAAACATTTACCTGTTTCCTCTTCCTTATCCTAAAGTATCAATTTAGATGCTTTCCTAGCTTAATTAATGAATAATTCTCAAGAAAAAACCCCCTTACTAACCAAATTACAAGAATTAGCCCTTAAACAAGATGCTCCCTTTTACACTCCTGGGCATAAAAAAGGTAAAGGTATCAGTCAATCCTTAAAGAAATTAATGGGGGAAAAAGTTTTTTGTGCTGACTTACCAGAATTGCCGGAATTAGATAACTTATTCGCACCCGAAGGGGTTATCAAAGAAGCTCAAACTTTAGCGGCGGCAGCTTTTGGGGCAAAACAAACATGGTTTTTAGTTAATGGCTCAACTTCTGGTATTATTGCCTCTATCTTAGCTACCTGTGGAGAAGGAGATAAGATTATTTTGCCTAGAAATGTCCATCAATCGACAATTTTCGGCTTAATTTTAGCTGGTGCTATTCCTATCTTTATCAATCCTCAATATAACTCAGATTTTGACCTTTGTTATACTCTTTCCCCTTCTCAAATCGCCCATGCTTTAGAAACTCACTCTCATATTAAAGCCGTGATGGTAGTTTCTCCGACATATCACGGTATTTGTGCAAATTTGACAGAAATAGCCTATCTTACAAATCATTTTAGCATTCCGTTACTCATTGATGAAGCCCATGGGGGGCATTTTTCTTTTCATCCTCAGTTACCAATCTCAGCATTACAAGCTGGCGCAGATATTGCCATACAATCAACCCATAAAACTTTAGGGGCAATGACTCAGGCTTCCATGCTTCATCTTCAAGGTAATTTAGTTAACCCCCATCGCATCAATCAGGCTTTACAATTGGTGCAATCTTCCAGTCCTAATTATTTACTTTTAGCGTCTTTAGATGGTGCTAGGCAACAAATGGCTATACAAGGAAAAAAATTATTAACTAATACTTTAAATTTAGCTATAACTGCCAAAAAATATATCTCACAGTTAAACTATTTACCCTTATTAGAGTTAGTTAAACCTCTGGATACTTTTGCTGATTTAGATATAACAAGGTTAACCATTAATGTCAGTAAACTAGGGATAACAGGTTATGAAGCTGATGAAATTTTACATCAACAATTTGGTGTAACTTGCGAATTACCTTCTCTTAAAAATCTCACTTTTATTATTTCTATTGGTAATAAATTTCAAGATATTGAAAAATTAATAAAAAGTTTACAAGCTTTGAAAAAATATCAAAAACAATCCCAAGATAACAATAATTTTACCCTGTCTTCTTTGCCTAATTCTTCCTTAAAAATAACTCCCCGTGAAGCATTTTGGGCAGAAAAAAAAGTCGTTTCTAAAGATTTAGCTATTAATCATATTAGTGGAGAAAATATTTGTCCTTATCCTCCCGGTATTCCTTTAATTATGGCAGGAGAAATTATCACTAAAGAAGCCTTAGAATATGCACAAAAAGTTATTAATTCAGGAGGAATAATTACTGGTGTTAGTGATGAGAGTTTAGATACATTAACTATTAATTAGAAATAATTACAAATTAGAAATCATCAATTATAAATTACAGCTAAAATGCCTATTGTACAACTATCAATTATTCACTATTCATTATTATTGATTGATGATAAATAATGAACTTGAGTGGGATAAGCAAACTCTAATTGATGTTCAGAAAAAGCATTTTTAATGGCTAAATTGACTTCATTTCTTGCTAAACGATAAACTCTCATATCATTATTATCAACATAATAAACTACCTCAAAATTGAGACTAAAATCACCAAATCCATAAAAATAAGCTATATCAAATGTTATATTATTAATATTTTTTATCGCTTCTTGAATAATGTCAGGAATTTGACCTAATTTTTGTTCATCAGTTTCATAAGTAACGCCAATTTTTAAAATAACTTGCCTTTTTTCCATGCGTTTAAAGTTACGCAATCTTGAACTTGTTAAATCAGTATTTGCTAAGATTATTTGTTCTCCTGTTATAGCTTTTATTCTCGTAGTTTTAATGCCAATATGCTCTACATGACCCATAAAATCCCCTACCGCTATTAAATCAGAAATTTCAAACGGGCGATCAAAAAGTATGGCAAAATAACTAAATAAATCTTGTAAAATACCTTGAGAAGCTAAAGCCAAAGCCACACCACCAATACCTAAACCAGCAATAATAGCGGCAATATCAAAACCTAAATTACTCAAAATAGAAATAAGTGCTAAAGTCCAAATAAATATTCTAATAGCTGGGCATAAAGCCTTAATATTTCTTTCAATAATTGAGTTAGAATTGTGATATTTGTCACCATAATAATAAACTATAGTTTTTGATAAATCAATTAAAAATTGAGCAATACAAATAGTTGTAACAATAACAACAATAGTTTTGACAGTTGTAAAAATAGTTGAGTTTAACTCAATTTCTTTTAAGGTGATATAAAATAAACTAAAATAAGTAATAGATATAAAATGTTTATCAAAAATTTCTATAATTTGACGAGTTAAGATATTTTCAGTTTTTCTAATGATTTTGTTAATCTGTTTAAAAACTATATTTTTCGTAATTTTTAAGAAAAAATATCCTAAAACTAAAATACAAATAGCGATAATTAAATCTTTAATAAAACTTTGTAAATTCTCTGATAAATTAAAAATATTCTCAATCATTATTTCCCGTCAACACAATTTTTAGTAACAATTTAAGTTAATATCTTAGCAATAATTGAATTTTTATGCAGTAAACTATGAGGTTATTAAATATTTACAGTAAACTACAACAGATAAAATTATCACATTTAATCATCGTTTTTTCTCTAACGTTATTTTTATTTTCTTGTGGTTTAAATCCTTCTCAAGGAAATCAATCAAGGCTTGTTCAAGCTATTTTAAGTGATCCGAAAACATTTAATGCAGTTTTATCCCAAGAATCTCCTAATATTTTCGGTTTAACCTATGAAGGATTAGTTATAGAAAATCCGATTACGGGAAAATTTGAACCATCATTAGCTCAATCTTGGGCTATTTCTGAAGATAAATTAAGCATTATTTTTACTCTCAAAAATGATTTAAAATGGTCAGATGGTCAACCTTTAACTGTTGATGATGTTATTTTTACTTATAATCAATTATATCTTAATGACGAAATTCCCAATAATGCTAGAGATAGTTTAAGAATTGGACAAAGTAAGGCTTTTCCCATCGTTGAAAAGGTTGATAATTTACGAGTTAAATTTACAATTCCTGAACCTTTTGCTCCATTTTTAGAAAGTACTAGTTTATCGATTTTACCTAAACATATTTTAGAGGAAAAAGTGACGAAAAAAGGATCTGATGGTAAACCTCTTTTTCTCTCTTTTTGGGGTGTAGATACTCCTCCGGATAAATTAATTGTTAATGGTGCATATAAACTCAAAAGTTATGCTACTTCCCAAAGGTTAATTTTTACAAAAAATCCTTATTATTGGCAAAAAGATCAAGACAATAATCAGCTACCCTATATTGAAGAAGTTGTTTGGGAAATTGTCGAATCTACTGATACTTCTATTGTTCAATTTCGCTCTGGAAGTTTAGATTCTATAGGAATTTCTCCTGAATATTTTTCCTTATTGAAAAGAGAAGAAAATCGAGGCAACTTTACTATTTTTAATGGTGGTGCGGCTTATGGTACAACTTTTCTGAGTTTTAATCTTAATCAAGGTTCAAGAGATGGTAAATCTCTTGTTGATCCTATCAAATCTCAATGGTTTAATAATGTTAATTTTCGTAAAGCAATCGCCTATGGTATTAATCAAGAAAGAATGATTAATAATATTTATCGGGGTTTAGGAGAAGCACAAAATTCGCCAATTTCTGTTCAATCACCTTTTTATGATCCTACTATTATTGGTTATAATTATGATCCACAATTAGCAAAAAAATTACTATCACAAGAAGGCTTTAAATATAATGAAGAAGGAATATTATTAGATGCAAAAAATAATCAAGTAAGATTTACTTTATTAACCAATGCGGGAAATAGAATTAGAGAATCTTTAGGCTCACAAATTAAACAAGATTTAAGTCAAATTGGTATCACTGTTGACTTTACCCCTATCGCTTTTAGTGTATTAGTAGATAAATTGACTAATTCTTTAGATTGGGAAGCTCATATTATTGGTTTTGGAGGAGGAAATGAGCCTAATGGTAACTCTAATTTATGGTTTCCTGATGGAAATTTACACCTTTTCAATCAAAAACCCCAACCCGGAAGACCACCAATTCAAGGTAG
Source organism: Geminocystis sp. GBBB08 (assembly GCF_016743215.1). GTDB lineage: Bacteria > Cyanobacteriota > Cyanobacteriia > Cyanobacteriales > Cyanobacteriaceae > Geminocystis. The sequence goes on along the minus strand of NZ_VRZC01000040.1, from coordinate 6,220 downwards.
AATTATAGCTGATTGGGAGGCTAAAATTGGAAATTTATACATTGAAGGTGCAAAAGAGTTAGATTTAGAAAAAAGGAAGAAAATTTATAATGAGACTCAACAATTAGCTAGGGAATATTTACCTTTAATTTACTTAGTAAATCCTTACTCTTTATCTGCCGTCAGAAATCGTATTCGAGGAATAGAATATTCGGCTTTAGGGGGTGCATTTTGGAATTTAGAAAAACTCAAAATTAAAGAGAATTAAGCTGGGAAAGCATCTAAGTTGACTGATGAGAGTAGAAAAGGGAAAAGGTAAATGTTTGAGTCAAGGCAAGGGATTTAAACCTCTTATTAGGAGTTACCAAAAAACGCTAAATTAAATGCGTCGAGTGCTTAATCAAAAAAACCCTAACTTATTATGACTATCAAAAAATTACCCGATAATGTCATCAAATTGATTGCAGCCGGAGAAGTAATTGACTCTTTTACTGCGGTAGTAAGAGAGTTAGTTGAAAACAGTTTAGATGCTAAAGCCAGTCGCATCGTCATTTCTCTTTATCCTGACTCTTGGAGTTTACGGGTTGCTGATAATGGGGAAGGTATGACAGAAAATGATTTATTGATGGCAATTCAACCTCATACCACCAGCAAAATTACTTCTACCGATGACTTGACTAAGATTCAGACTCTTGGTTTTCGGGGAGAAGCCTTACATAGTATCGCTCAATTAGCTAACTTAAATATTACCAGTCGTGTGAAAGATAGTTGCGGTTGGCAAATTATTACTACTAATACACAAGTTATTAAATCTTATCCGAAAGCGATCGCCGTTGGTACAATGATTAATGTCAGTGATTTATTTGGCAATATTCCTTTAAGAAGACAAGTAAATCCTTGTTTTAAAAAACAACTTAAATCTATTCAAAATTTAATTGCTGAATTAGCTTTATGTCATCCTCTTTTAACATGGCAATTATTAGTTGATGATCGTTTAATTTTAGCTATTAGTGGTAACAATTCAGTAAAAAAAATCTTCCCTCAATTATTGAAAACTGTTAAATATTCTGACTTAGAAGAAAGGCAAGTTAAGATTAAGACTCCTAATCAAAATCATCTTTCTACTTTAAATTTAGTGGTAGGAATGCCTGATAGAATTTCTCGCCCTCGTAATGATTGGGTTAAAATTGGTGTTAACGGTAGAGTCATTAAATGTCAAGAATTAGAATCGGCTATTTATTCTAGTTTTCATCGTACTTTAGAAAGAGATCGTTATCCTCTAATTTTTTTACATTTACAAACTTCTCCTCGACAAATTGACTGGAATCGTCACCCCGCTAAAGCTGAAATTTATTTAGATAATATCGAATTTTGGCAAGAAAATATTAAAGAAAATATTGAGAAAATTTTTAGGTTAACTGATAATAACTTATCGACTAAGTTTGAGAATAAAAGAGTTGAAAATATCTTTAAAGTCTCAGAAAATAAAGCCGTTTATAATCTTGAATTACCTCAAAAAATTGAACAGAATCAAAATTATTTCGGTTTAATTAATTTACAAGTTATCGCTCAAGCCAGAAATACTTATATTATAGCGGAACATTCTGAGGGAATTTGGTTAATTGAACAACATATTGCCCATGAAAGAATATTATATGAACAATTAAAAAATCAATGGGAAATAGTAACTATCGAAACTCCTCTTATTTTAAGTAAATTATTACCTAAACAACTAGACAATTTAGCTACTTTGAGTTTAGAAATAGACTGTTTTGGTGAAGATTTATGGGCTATTAGAAGTATTCCTAAAATGTTATTACATCGAGAAGATTGTTTAGAGGCTTTAATCGAATTAAGTTGGGGAGGTGACTTAGACACCGCACAAGTGGCGATCGCCTGTCGTAGTGCAATTCGTAATGGCAAAAAATTGACAATTTCTCAGATGGAAAATATTGTCAATGAATGGAAAATGACAAAAAATCCCCATACTTGTCCCCATGGAAGACCAATTTATTTATCATTAGAAGAATCATCATTATATCGATTTTTTCGTCGTCATTGGGTATTAGGAAAAAGTCATGGAATCCAAGAAATAAGTAATAGCTAGACTTACTTAACTTTTACCCTAGAATATTGTTAAAACTTGACTTCAAATAAAGGACAATATCCATCAGTGGGTACTTTAAAACCGTCTAAAGGAGAGTTATGATTATTGCAGGATTGATCTTGATAATAAACACAATTACCACAAGATTCAGGATTTAATTGGCGACGAAGTAAACTATTTTGTTGTAATAATTCCCGTTGAGATAATCCCCTTAAAATTAATTCTTCCCCTTGCCAACGGGCTTCCACTAATCCCGTATCGGCGAAGTTTTGCCAACGAGGATCTTTGTTGATTTGTTCTGGTAAAGTAATAGTAATATACGCTCCTGTTTCGTTTAATTCACCTTCATAGTTAGTTTGAGGAATAACTTTCGGTTGCATAAATTTTGCCCCAATGGGTAATTCAACCATCATCCCAACCGAAGGAGAATGTAATTGATAACGATTCTGTAATTCTTCTAAACTAGTTAAGTCGGCTAAATAATTTGGTGAACCATGAACAAATACGATATGTTGTGGACGTAAATTATGAATGAGTTGAGTTGTATTTTTTCCGTCACTGTGTTCTGCTAACAGATAATCTTCAATAATAATGGTTTGTGGATCAATCTTTGCCGTAAATTGTTTAAATATTGGGCTATGATTTATTTTTGATTGCTCAGGTATTAAGACTAGCCATTTTTCCTTACTTTTGCCACAATAGCTTTCTAAATGACTTAAATTATCCGTTAAAACGATACTTGGGGTAATAATTAATTCATCACGAGATATTTCCTTATCCACTCGTCGCATTCTCGGTTTGATTTTATCATCCCAAAATAATGGCTGATGTTTAGCAAAATTCTGCACATTAGCAGGAAAATAATCCATTAACTCTAAATATAAGTCACAAGCTCTCGGTAAATCTCCATCTACCCAAATATCTAAATTTGCCCCTGTAAATTGATGATGCGATCGCAATAATTTTAATAATTCTTGACCTAAACCAAAAGTAGGTACTGGTAGAATAACATTAACATTAGCGATTAAAGCAGATTTAATTCTTTCCATCAATTGTTTTTCTTGTTGACGGCGATGAGGATGTCTAGCAGTACCATAACTACCTTCAATTATTAAGACATCAGGATTTAAACCTCGTAAACTATCAAGAGATAACCCTTCCACTAGCTGTAAATTAGATAAACAAAAATCCCCTGTATAGAAAATTTTATAAACTCGATCATGATGATAATATTGAAATAAAAAAGAAGCAGCCCCAGGTAAATGCCCTGATGGAAATAACTCCACCGTTAAATCTGATTGTAGCTTAAATGGTACTCTTTCAGTAAGATTTATTGATCGCCAAGGCAAAACTTGAGCAAAAGAGAACGAAGAGTAGTTTATTTGATCTAACCAATTAAGAGGAAGTAACTTAGCAGTAACATCACTGGTATAAATAGGTAAATCAGGGAATCTTTGGTGTAAAGACAGTAAACCACGAGCGTGATCTTGATGAGCGTGACTACAGAAAACCCAATCTGCCGGGGGGAGATTATTTACACATAAAGAATCTATTTCTGCTAAACCACAGTCAAGTAAAATACGATAATTACCAATATTAAGTATAATTGCTACCCCCTCAGTATGATTTCCCACACCAAAGGGATAACAAGAAAGAGGAATTTGCGGAGGGGAAAATATTTCTTGCCGCTTAATCATAAATGATAAACTTTAATGTGCTGAACCATTCCCATCATAATCATCGGAATCATAGAAACCGTTTCTAGTACCAAAAAATAAAGCGGAAACAATGAATAAACTGGTTAAAATAACCATTAATATTTTAACGTCCATAGGGAATTTCTCCAAATTAATAATAATTATTAAGTTCTAAGTAGAACTTTAGCAAATTTATCAGGAATAAGCACTCATGCAAAATTAACTGTCTTTTTTATTTCTCGCAAAGACGCAAAGAAGTCTATTCTTCCGTATTCTCCCAATTCTATTACGCTAAACCCCAACGGAAAATGCCAAAATAATAATGCCTTTTTTTCAAAATTTTCAAAAACTTTAAACCCAAAACCATTTCTTTTTATCACTTTTAATCTATAAATATTTCTTAACAATTAACTTGATCGAACTAATTTTAGGTTAGTTTGGTAGAATGATATTTAAGCTAAAAAGTATATGCCTGTAAATCTTGCTTCTCGTGCCAGTGCGATCGCCACAGATTCCCAAGGCAAAACCCATGTAGTATGGGCGGAAGGTTCGTTTCTTTGGTATGCACAATATGATAATAATTCGGAGACGTGGAAAAACGCCCAAGCCATTACTAGGTTAGAGAATCAAGACATCAGTAATATTAGTTTTTTGTACGATGATAACTTAATTCAAGAAGGCACAACCGATAACAGTCAACCCGGTTTTGTGGTGACATGGCAACAAGGAAGCGAAAATGACAGCGATTTTTACTATACCGCAGGAAAATATGACGAAAACCAAAACCAAGAATTGCAATGGTTAGCCAATCCCCAAGCTATCACCACAGATCAAGTAGCAGATTTAGAACCCACCGCTATAGTTTATAATGGTGAAGTGTTATTGGTAGGCTCAAAGGTTAATATACAAAATGCCAACAATCAACAAATAAGAGAAGATAACGATCTCTACTATCAAAAATTTACCGTCAATGATAGTCTTTTTACCACTACAACAACCACTCCTCCCAACGCTTCCTATTCTCCTCAAATTAGTCAAAATGGAGTTATCGGCGGTTTAATTCCCTCAGATACCCCAACTAATACGGTTAATACATTATCTTCAAATACAAAGTTAGGAATTGCCAGTAAATTAACATCAACCACAGATGAAACTCCACCACCTATTAGCACAGGAGCAAATTTTACTTGGGGAGGAGGCATTACATTTAGTACCAGTTTGTTAGATGTAATCAAAGCGAAAGAAACTGTACCTGCCGGGATTGTCCAAAAAATAATTAGCCCTTTTTTAAATGGTGTTGATATAACGGGAATGATGACTGGAGGGCAGAGTGCTTCCGACATCAGAGGTGCTAGTGGAGATAATCTTAACCCTTATTTAGATGTAAATGCTACAACTTCATTCAGTGGAAAATTAGTCAAAAAGGTTGCCGTCTTAGTCGCTGCACCAGAAGTGGAGGGAGAAGAATTAGCCGAGCAAAAAGCCCAACAAGAGACAGATAAAGCAACAGACGATAAAAACAAAGAAAATAGTGGAAGTCAATCAGGTTTTAATGTATCTTTAGCCTTAGACTCAAAATGGACATTTGATCCAGACACGTTACTTTTAGATCAAATTAAAGATACTGCTACCTTAAGTTTCGGTTTAACTTTTGGGCTGGATAACAAATTATATGAATTTCAGGTATATGCTAATCTAGGTGCATCTTTTATTGTTCAAGCCGAACCTTTGCCTAATGGAGACTATGATCCGACTATTAAGGCTATTTTAGCAACATTTGGTTCAGAAATAGGTGCATCCATATTATTAGGTTCGATCATTGGTGCGGGGATTTCTCTAGGGGGAGGAGACTCCAAATCCGCTCAGGTGGGGGCAATTGTGGCAGCAGTTGCAAGTTCTGTTTTTTCCACTATTGCTGATGCTATTGCCATAAGTAATGATTCCGAAGGACTTTATTATCAAACGGCGATCGCATTTCCCGTTATCACCGCCGGAGGAAAATTTCGACTAGGTTTAAAATTTCTTAATTTGAGTGGGCAATTAGGTATAGGTGCTGGAATGATTTGGGGTTTAGAAAACACTCCCAACGTTCAGTATTTACAATTTCCCATCAGTGCAGGAGTCAATTTAGGGCCAATATATTTAGGTATTAGTTTAACCCCTGGATGGCAATGGGAAGCATTCAATAATGATTCTTCTGATAATACCACCTCTGATGTTGCAAGTTCCTTAGCTAATTCTACCAGCGAATCTAATAATGCAGTGGTAGAAGGCTCATTATTAACCATTAATTTGGGAGAAAACCTTAACACTGGTAAAATCACTGATATAATTAATTTCACTGTTAATAATACTGATAGATTAGGCATTATCTACAATATTCCTGTTTTTCAAGACCCCCTTGACTGCAAAACAATAACATTAAATCGTTTTCAAG